>WTKE01000088.1:35443-43322 GCA_011524525.1 Bacillus sp. (in: firmicutes)
CATCTTTCATACGGCTGATGAAAGACGTTAGCCACCTTCTGTTCTCCTCTAACATTCTTCATACGGCTGATGAAAGACGTTAGCCACCTTCTGTTCTCCTCTAACATTCTTCATACGACTGATGAAAGACGTTAGCCACCTTCTGTTCTCCTCTAACATTCTTCATACGGCTGATGAAAGACGTTAGCCACCTTCTGTTCTCCTCTAACATCTTTCATACGACTGATGAAAGACGTTAGCCACCTTCCTGCCGAGCGTAACACCCTTCATTGCACTGATGAACGACATTAATCCACCATTTACCCTTTCAAACGTCTATCATATCTATTCAAAATAAGCCCATTGGTGAATCCCCACCATGTTCAAATTCTTTTGAAGAAACCTTCTTATCCTCTCTTTAGATACCACTTCATTACACCAATAATAAAACTCATTAGTATTTATTTTTCGTTCTGGGAAAAGGAGCTTAAATACCTCTATAGTTCTAAGTAAAGCTTCTGATAGTTTTTCCTCTCCCCCACAATCACCACATATACATCTTTTCCCCTCAACAATCACTTCAAAAGAATTACATCTGTCACAGATAATTCCCTTCCGAACCTCATCATAACTATAGCTCGGCAATTGCTGATAGGGAGATTCAGTTAGATGAAGCGACTTTAATTTTTCTGCAAATATCTTGTGCTTTCCGTTTAATTTGGATGGAGTATTGTTTACCCTATTTAGGAATCGTTTAACTTGGGTGGGGAGAATAAGGGGTTTTCCAAGAGGAGCTTGAAACAAAGAAAATTCTGGGTTAATAAAAACGACCTTTCCGTTTATTGGAGAATGGTAGCCGAGGTGGTGAAGTAACTGTCGTAATAAAGTTTCACTTCTACTTAATTGGGGAAGAGGATTGGTCACTTCCTTTTTGTTTGTCAGATACAATTTGTCATCTTCATAATAATAATCACCCTCAAAATTCTTGACCTCAAAAATATGAACAGTATCAGAAGTAATCATCAGTGCATCAATTTGAAAGACGGTGTGATTAATTTGAAGTAATAAATCGTTCAAAATCAAACACTCACACTCAAGCTTTTCTGTCATCGAATCAAAGAGTACCTCTCCGTCATATCCTTTTCTTAAGACCAAATAATGCTGTTTGTCTTTTTCCGTTAAACTCATTCGTTTGTTTAAGGCATCTAGTATCAGCAACTCTGCTGATTCACTGCGGGATTTGTATATCATTGTCCACATCCTTTCGTTCCTTTAATTATATAATTGTTTCCATCGCCTTCCTCCCATTTAATTGTCTATTTTATTACAACCAAAAAAAGACCGCTAAATCAGCGGTCCAACATACATTAGTATTTAATTAAAAAGTATTTCTTTTTGCCACGTCGAATAACAGTAAACTCTCCGTCAATCCGGTCTTTTTCGTCTAAAGTGTATTCGAGCTCACTTACACGAACTCCATTTACAGATATCGCGCCATTAGTGACATCTTCACGTGCTTGACGCTTCGACTGTACAATCCCCGCGTTTACAAGTAATTCAACAATATTCAGGCTGCTACCTTGCTCGTAAGTAAATGAAGGTACATCCTTGAAGCCTTGTTTAATTTCGCTACCTGTTAAGCTCTGAATATCACCACTAAATAGTGCGGCGGAGATTCGAATGGCTTGTTGTAATGACTCTTCACCATGAATCAAACGAGTCATTTCTTCACCTAACGCTTTTTGCGCCTTACGAAGATGTGGCTCATCTTGAACGGCTTTTTCAAGCTCTTCAATTTCTTCTTTAGATAAGAATGTAAAGAACTTCAAGTATTTCACAACGTCAGCATCGCTCGTGTTAATCCAGAACTGGTAAAACTCGTAAGGTGACGTTTTCTCTGGATCTAACCAAACGGCTCCACCTTCTGTTTTACCGAATTTCGTTCCATCAGCTTTTGTCACTAGAGGAATCGTTAAACCAAAAGCTTTGGATCCTTCTGGTGACATCTTTCTGATTAACTCAAGTCCAGTTGTGATATTCCCCCATTGGTCGCTTCCACCAATTTGCATTCTACACTCATGGTTTTTATGCAAGTAGTAGAAATCCATTGCTTGTAAAATGGTGTACGTAAATTCAGTAAAGGAAATTCCCGTTTCTAAACGCGAGGAAATGGTGTCCTTCGCTAACATGTAATTGACTCCCACATGCTTTCCAAAATCACGTAAAAACGTAACGATATCCATAGAACCAGCCCAATCGTAGTTATTCACCATAACTGCGCCGTTTTCACCCTCAAAATTAAACAGTCGGTTCAACTGTCCTTTGATTCCCTCAACATTCACCTGAACTTGATCAAGTGTTTGCAATTTTCTTTCTTCACTTTTTCCACTCGGATCACCGATTAGACCTGTTGCTCCACCGACTAACACGATTGGTCGATGTCCTGCTTGTTGAAAACGTCTTAATGTTAAAAAAGGTAACAAATGACCAATATGCATGCTATCAGCTGTTGGATCCACACCACAGTACAACGAAATCTTCTCTTTATCTAAAACCTCTTTAATACCTTCTTCGTCTGTTTGTTGGTAAACAATTCCTCGCCATTGTAAATCTTGTAATAAATCCAATTATAAAACCTCCTTTTTATTCAAGAAAATAAAAAAGCCCCTCCGAATCAAAGATTCGAAGGGACGATTAATTTTATCGCGGTACCACCCAACTTGAGGAACAGTAAGCTCCTCCACTTAAAAAGATAACGGAATAACCGTTTACTGCTATAACTGACTTTACTTACAGGTTCACAGTAAATGCTCAGGGAGGTAATTCGATATTCTACTTGTACTGACTCGCATCAACCGTCAGCTTTCTTTAACAGAGATAGAATAGCTACTAATTCCCGTCAAGGCAAAATATTTAGGTGTTATTAGCATTTTTAACATAAAGGAACCTTTATTGTCAATCCAATTTCAGGTAATATCTTATAAAACGACAGGATTCCCCCTTTTAGCCAGCCTTTTTGTGGTATAATATAACTTGATTTTAGGGGGAATGTTGCCAATGAATGAAGAACGTAATTGGAAAGAAAAACTGAGGACATTGCTTCAACTTTTTACAAATAAAAAAACAGTAAAAGGTGCGAGCATTACCTATCAAGTAGTTTGGAACCTGACCTTAATATTACTTATTATTATTCTACTTGGTGGGGCGTTTGCAGGTGGTGTTGGAGCAGGCTACTTCGCATCATTGACAAAAAACGAACCTATCCGATCTTACGAAAGTATGAAGAAAGATATATACAACTATGAAGAAACATCAGATCTTTATTTTGCAAATGATGTATACCTCGGAAAGCTTCGAACGGATTTAGAGAGAGAAGAAGTGAAATTAGAGGAAGTGTCCGACTACCTAACAAAAGCGGTCGTTGCTACGGAGGACGAATACTTTTATGAACATGACGGAGTAGTTCCTAAGGCAATTCTACGCGCACTTTTTCAAGAGGTAACAAACTCCTCTGTCCAGTCTGGTGGAAGTACGTTAACACAGCAGCTTATTAAAAATCAAATCCTTACAAATGAAATTTCTTTTGAGCGTAAAGCGAAAGAAATTCTTCTTGCTCTACGTCTGGAAAAGTTTTTTGACAAAAAAGAAATTTTGGAAGCGTATTTAAATGTATCGACCTTTGGTAGAAATTCCTCTGGAAGAAATATTGCAGGGGTCCAATCTGCTGCAAAGGGACTTTTCGGGATTAGCGCAAAGGAATTATCGCTTCCGCAGGCAGCCTTCATTGCTGGTTTGCCACAAAGTCCTTTCGGCTACACTCCTTTTACCAATAAAGGAGAGCTAAAAACGAACCTTGAGCCAGGGTTAACAAGGATGAAAACCGTATTACAAAGAATGTACGAGAATAATTCGATTACAAAAGAGCAATATGACGAAGCATTAACCTATGATGTGACAAAGGATTTTATCCCAGCTGGGACGAGCTCCATAGAGCAATATCCATGGGTTACTTTTGAAATTGAAAAAAGAGCCACAGACATACTTGCAAAAATTCTTGCTGAAAAAGATGGTTATACAGAAGAAGACTTACAAAATGACAATGCTTTGTTTGAAGAATATCAAACATTAGCAGACAGAGATATTCGTCGTAACGGATATGAAATTCACTCGACGATTGATAAGAATATTTACGACGCAATGGATAAGGTAAAAAGTGAGTATCAAAACTATGGGCCGGACAAGGCAGAAACGGTGATTGACCCTGAAACAGGGGAAGAAGTGACCATTATGGAACCTGTCCAAGTAGGTGCGATACTTATAGAAAACAAAACCGGGAAGATTTTAAGTTTCGTAGGTGGTAGAGAGTATTCTGAAGACTCACAGCTGAATCATGCTACGAATGCCATTCGTCAAAATGGGTCAACCATGAAGCCGTTGCTTGTTTATGCTCCTGCTTTTGAGCTTGGGAAGGCATCACCAGGTACGATTTTACCTGACGTACCACTACGTTTAGCACCAGGCATTAACCGTCCTTGGCCAAGTAACTACACCAAGACTTATAGCGGACTGGTTACAGCTAGATATGCTTTAGCTAAATCATTTAACGTTCCAGCTGTTAAACTATACAAAGATATTATTGGTCAGAGACCAGCGGAATACTTAAAAAAGATGGGATTTTCCGCTTTAACTCCTGGAGACTATGAACAATTATCAACGGCTATTGGATCTTTAGACAACGGAGTAACCGTTGAAGAAAACACCAATGCATTTGGTACTTTTGCTAACGGTGGGCAGTTTATCGATGCCTATATGATTGAAAAGATCGTTGATAAAGACGGAAATGTTCTTTACCAACATGAAGTAAAACCAGTAGAAGTATTCAGTCCACAAACCGCTTACCTAACAATAGATATGATGCGTGATGTAATTAGTATGGGGACAGCTACTTCTGTTAAGAGTAGACTAAAGTTTTCATCCGACTGGGCTGGAAAAACTGGTACAGGAACAGATTTCCATGATGCTTGGTTCGTGGCTGTAAACCCAAATGTCTCTTTTGGTATTTGGAATGGATATGATACACCAAAATCTTTAAAATCATCTGGCCTCAATTATAGCTTACGAAACAACTATTTATGGGCTGACTTGATGAACGCAGCGTATGATGTAAATCCTGGTTTAATTGACCCTGCTGAAAGCTTCAACATGCCTGGTGGAATTGTGAGACGTTCATTCTGTGGTATTTCTGGTTTGCTCCCTTCAGATGCATGTTCAAAGGCTGGACTCGTTCAAACCGACTTATTTAATGCGAAATATGTACCGACGACGGTCGATGACAGCTTAGTCCAAGGAAAATACGTAACAATTGGAGATAAAAAGTATTTAGCACTAGATTCAACTCCAGCTGAGTTTGCTCAAACAGGAATGATTTTAAACCCTGATTATATTGAAAAACTCTTTGGAATTAAGACAGGAGTTCAGAACCTAATTCCGAAAAAGAATAACAGCAATTGGGCAAATATTCTTCTTCCTGATGATAAACTCTCAGATAATGGAAAAGCGCCATCTCCTTTATCAATAGGTGTCAATGGCAATCAAATTACTTGGGGGTCTCACCCTGAAAATGATATTGTTGGATATCGTGTGTATTTGAACGGAAATAAAGTTGCTAGTATTAAGGCCGGCTCTGCCCTTTCATTCAGTGGTGGTAACGGGAAGTATTATGTCACCGCGGTTGACATTGCTGGACAAGAATCAGCACCTTCGAATGAAGCTTTAATCGGGCCAAAAGAAGAGGAAAAGCCTGCTGAACCACCAGCAACAGATCCTGGAACTGAAACAGGAACAGACCCTGGTACAGGTGGTGAAACCGGTTCAGGAAATGGTAATGGGACAAATCCTGGTACAGGTGGTGGTACCGGTTCAGAAAATGGTAACGGGACAAATCCTGGTAATAATGGTTCAAATGGATAATAAAAAAGCAATCCTCTATGAAAAAGAGGATTGCTTTTTTTATTAATCTTCCATTGTAGAAAGATCCCCAGTTGGTAAATCTAACTCCCACGCTTTCAAGACGCGGCGCATAATTTTACCACTTCTTGTTTTCGGAAGTTTATCACGGAATTCAATTTCACGAGGCGCTGCATGGGCCGCTAACCCTTTTTTCACAAATTGACGGATATCCTCCTTCAACTCTTCCGTTACTTCGTATCCATCTCTTAATGCAACAAATGCCTTAATAATTTCCCCTCTTACTGGATCCGGCTTCCCAATGACACCTGCTTCAGCAACTGCTGGATGTTCAACTAGTTTGCTTTCCACTTCGAAAGGTCCAACACGTTCACCTGATGTCATAATAACATCGTCAATTCTTCCTTGGAACCAGAAGTAACCATCTTCATCCATATAGGCAGAGTCACCTGACACATACCAACCACCTGGCATAAAATAGGATTCATATTTCTGCTCATTTTTCCAAATGGTATGCATCATGGATGGCCAGCCTTTTTGAATCGCTAAGTTACCCATTCTATATGGAGGCAATTCATTTCCTTGGTCATCAACGATTGCCGCTTTTACTCCTGGGATTGGTTTCCCCATAGAGCCTGGCTTGATTTCCATACAGGGATAATTACAAATTAATTGAGCACCCGTCTCAGTCATCCACCATGTATCATGAATTCTAAGATGGAATACCTTCATTCCCCACCGAACGACCTCTGGATTTAGTGGCTCACCCACACTTAAAATATGCCTTAAACTACTTAAGTCAAAGCGCTTTACCACTTCATCTCCCGCACCCATAAGCATTCTAAAAGCGGTTGGAGCACTATACCAAACACTAACACCGTATTCTTCAATCATTTTGTACCATGTTTCTGGATTGAAGCGGCCACCAACAACGACATTAGATGTTCCTGTTAGCCATGGACCAAATATTCCATAAGAAGTTCCAGTTACCCACCCTGGATCAGCTGTACACCAGTAAACATCGTCATCCTTCAGGTCTAACACCCATTTTGCCGTTTGATAGTGTTGAATCATTGCATTATGTACATGTAGTACACCTTTTGGTTTTCCTGTTGATCCTGATGTATAGTGGAGAATGAGTCCGTCTCTTCTGTCTACCCATTCAATATCTAACTTGCTGCTTGACTCTTGAAATCTCTTATTAAAATCAATAAACTTTCCTTCTTCTTTAATATTCTCTCCCACCAAGAAAATTGTTTTTAGAGCAGGTAGTTCATCTACTGGGACTCTCTCTAGGAGTTCAGGTGTTGTTACAAGAACCTTTGCTTCACTATCTTCTAAACGATCCCGAACAGCACCTTCCATAAATGCTTCAAATAATGGACCAACAATCGCTCCAAGTTTAATTGCTCCTAAAACAGCAAAATACAATTCTGGTGATCTAGGCATAAAAATGAAGACACGATCCCCTTTTTCCACATCTCCATATGCTTTTAATGCATTACCAGCTTTGTTTGAGTATTGTTTCATTTCTTTAAACGTGTACTTTTCATTCCGATCTGCATCTCGATAGTAAAGAGCAACCTTGTTTTTACGGTAGGATTCTGCATGTCGGTCAATCGCTTCATACGCAAGGTTTACTCGACCTGTTTCAGACCATGAAAATTCCTTTTCCACTTCTTGCCAGTCGAATTGCTTGTACATTTGATCATAGTTTCCTAGATTAAATACCCCATTGACTACTGATAGCGCTTCCACTTTCATCAAACCGTATCCCCCTTTGTTCATGCTTACTGTTATTATATAACAGAAAAACCCTTTTCTCAATTTTTAAAATATTTGTTCAGGAAAATATTTATGTCACAAAATCTTTTTAAATTTAACAGAAAATTTAGTGAAAGCGCTTAAATCATGTGTTTTTCATGTATAATAT
>WTKE01000061.1 GCA_011524525.1 Bacillus sp. (in: firmicutes)
ATTAGCTGTTTAGTCTCTTTTTTTATAGTGTCCTTGACATAGGTGCCAGTTTATTGAGCCTCCTCTTTCTTCATTATTTCATTAGTGAGTGAACAACAGCATCTGATACAGCTTGGTTTCCGCCAAGAATCGTTGCTCTTTGAATATTATATTGATCCATTAAAGTTTGTGTAGCGGTTGGTACTTTGTTTTTATCAACCAAAAGCAAATTGGCATTTTTCTTTGCCGCCAATACAGAACCTGTGAGTGCATCAGGATATGCCCAACCATCTGTTATAAAAATTTCGGTTGGTTGTAAATTAAACTCTTTTATTAAACTCACAGCTGTTTCATACCTAGTTTCTCCACCGATTCGTATTGAGGTAGCCAAACTATTTGATACACTGTCCGATATTACGTTTTTCCCACCTATTACATACGTTTTTGTTATGCCCTTTAGAGCTTGTCTCGTATCAGCCGGCACTGTATCTGTATCGGTTAAAAGAATAGGATAACCATTTTGGGCTGCAATCGTAGCAGCTGACAAAGCATCTGGAAAGTTATAACCGTACACGATCATGGCTGTTTTAGATGGATTATTTACTTTCTCAGCGATTTTTCGAGCTGTTTCATATCGGGTGCTGCCTGCAATTCTCTCCACTTTAAGGCCCATTTTAATTAGCTGATCTTCTACTGCCTTTCCAACAGCTTCTATCCCACCTAATATGACTACCTTTTCAGCTTTTAGTCGTTGAACCTCCCTTTTGGTGGCATCGGAAAGCTGGCTCTTTTGAGTAAGTAAGATCGGTGAGTTGCTCTGATAAGCCAAAGGTGAACCTGCTAATGCATCTGGGAATGCATCCCCTCGAGCAAGATAGACGGTTTTCGCCACTAACCAGCCTTCCTTCGAAATTCTTTCGGCTGTTTCATAACGAGTCGCTCCACCTAATCTTGTGTAGCTAGGAAGAAATGCCTCATTTGTCTTTGTAAACTTACCTGAGTAAGCTACCCATTTCGCTATCCAAGCCCATGCTGCATGGTGAGCGACCCACTCCTCTTTGCCTTGATAGTTGTCCTCGCTATTATTACTGTACGTGTGTCCGTCTGAATGACGAGTTTGCATTTCTAATACTTTTTGGGCATGAAGTGGCTCCCAGTAGTCCCCACCTTTGTTTAACGAGTCATCATAACCAAATGCATCAGCAAAAATATCCAATGTAGCAAAGTTCATTCTGCGTCCTGTTCCCCAATCATTTCCTTGAGGGAAATAGATATCGGAAGAACCTTCTCTATAAATTGTTCCTCCTGGTATTTCATACGGAGGACCTGAGAAATTTTTTTCTACAAGGGCTTTATACACTAGTTTAGAGTTAAAAAAAGCAGCTTCAGGTGTAGCCATATTAGCTAACGTATATTGTAAAGCTGAAGTATTATTAAAAGCGATAAACTCCATATAATCAGGATGTATAAATCCATGGTTTATTACCGTACCATCTTCATTTATATTGCTTCCTTTTATCCAGTCTTTTACGGACTTTCCATTTAAGACCATGCTATTATTGCTATCTAAAGGTGTAGAAGCTGAAGTGACCATCAACTCTATATTTTTATTCATCCAGATATTCCAGTTTGGATGATTTGGCATCATAGCTGTGGCAAGTTGCAAAATCTGGGCATTCCAAGCATTTTCTTCTGCTTTCGTATCCCCTGGAGATAAGACTATTCCATCAATTGTATTCATATAAGGAACCACATAGTCATTAAAACGATTGGCCTCATACTCAACCATTTTTCGAACATATTCACGGTCAGTAGCAGAAAGCTTATCCCAAATGAGCCATGCAGAAAAACCTGAAAAATATGCCCAATGTGCAGATTGCCATTCGTCACCCCAACCGCCAGCTGAATTTGCTTTATGACGATAGGCAAGTGAAGCTACTAACTTTACTGTTTTACCTTGAGCTTCTGTTTCAGAAACATTAGTAACTCCTGAATCATACAGGTGAAATGCTAATGAAGTTGCCAGTCCTAGTGACATTGCTGCCGGGTGTCGTATGTCATTCTCTAATTTTCCTCCAAAGTTTAAATAAGACCCCAATTGCTCGTCAAAATTCTTAGTGGTATTCCACCAGGTCGTTAACCCATACTTATTGGTATTTAACAAGATTTGTCGTATTCGTTGAGAGTTTTCATCAGTAGGATTGCCTTTAGAAAAAGAACTCCAATTGATAGGAACAACACCTGAATTAATAGATGCCTCTGTTTTATTTATCGGAAAAAGCGAGATCAAAATAGTTAAGGAAATTAAGACACGCAAAAAATTCAATGGGTTTACACTCTCTTTCTTATATATTCACTGTGTATTATTGTAATTGAATTCAAGAGTCAATAAAAGAGAGAAGGTATACCAGTTGACATATTCAATAATAGAAAGAAGCCCAACTCCATTGTAGCGGGCTAAAATCATTTATAAAACTCATTCATCAAAACTAATAGTTTCCAAAGTGATTGCCTCTGCTTCCGGAGGATTTGACCACCAATTAATTCCATTACACTTTACCAATATATTTTCACCTTCATCTACCTGGGCTAACATGTCACTACTATTTACCATTATTGTAATGTTTTTTGAATTGTGGCTAGTTGCCCCGACAAGTTCTACATCGACACTTTCTTTATCTCGATCAATAACGTACCCCTCCAAATATACTTCCTCTGGGCTTGAACAAGCAGTTAGACTCAAGAACAATAGTAATAAGACAATAAATCTCATCATTTCGACACCTCATAATATTAGACGAAATAGGTATTATTTGGTTTCTATTATCAAGTCTAAATATTATGGTTTTTCCTGATTTTTGTAAATGTTTTTTAAATAAAAACAGAGAGTTAGAAACCCTCCGTTCATTTCTTTTTGGCATATATAATATAGCGTTCAGGCGCATCCCCGATATATCCAAATGGATAGCAGGTGGTGAGAATAAGCTCTTCCTCTTTATTCTGCAAGGTAATAATACTCGTATCATCAGCATCAACGATTTTCGTATTCACAATCTCATAGGTTAGGCTCCCATACGGCATTTTCATGACGAGCTCATCGCCCAGCTCGAGCTCCCCTACACGCTTGAACACAGTATCACGGTGGCCTGATAAAACAATTTGTCCACCTTGCCCTGGAAAAAAGGAACCTTTATAGTGGCCTACACCTTTTTCGAGCTCATCCGGATCTGTTCCTTCTACAATCGCTAACTCTGATTCTATTTTTGGAAACGAGAGTAAACCCACTACTTCACCAGTAATTGGGTTGAAGTTTTCTTCATCAATTTTTTCCGTTGAGGTTTTTTCTACTATTCCTTTAGCTTCCTTCAACGATTTCTCTGCTTGTATATTCGAATCCCAAATATGATAACCTGCGTATCCAGTAATCCCTAGTCCTAAGAGAATGAATAGATATATAATATATTTCACTCTGTCCAGTCCCCCTTAAAGAAATTCATCATCATTATAGCACTCTAGTTAAAAGAAAAGGGGAAATCTCAATGAGAGATTCCCCAGCTTGTATAGAAAGGATCTTATAATGCCCGATGTGCCAGCATAAGTGCTCCGGTAATCCCTGCATCATCCCCCAGACCTGGCCGAACAATGTAGCTTGTAAGGTCCGGTAATGCAACATAACCATTTATAAGCTCTGGTAAATATTTATAGATGGAAGTGTATACTTGTTCTTGATGACTTACGCCTCCTCCAAGGATAATTTTCTTCGGAGAAAGAATCAAAATGTATTGCATAATCGCCTGGGCCAGATAGTACCCTTCCAAATCCCATACTTCAGTCCGCTTAACCAAATCGGCTCCTTTCGCACCCCATCGTTCTTCTATTGCCGGACCGGATGCAAGACCCTCCAAACAATCGTGATGATACGGACACTTACCCTGATACGAGTCATTCGGATGGCGTCGCACCAGGGTATGGCCCATTTCAGGATGAGAAAACCCTTGAAGCAGTTGGCCCTGAACAATCGCTCCAGCACCAATGCCTGTCCCGACTGTAGTGTACAAACAGCTATCCAGCCCCTTTGCTGCACCGAATGTCGCCTCCCCTAAGGCAGCAGCATTGACATCAGTATTAAAACCAACAGGAACATGGAACGCATCCTTTAGGGCTTGGACAAACGGATAATTCTTCCAACCCGTTTTAGGTGTAGATGTGATATATCCATAGGTTGGACTTTCCTGGTTGACATCGATCGGACCGAATGATCCAATTCCGATTGCATCGACTTGATATTTTCTGAAAAACTCTACAACCCTAGGGATGGTTTCCTCTGGAACTGTAGTGGGAATCTGAATTCTCTCGACAATATTACCTTTCTCATCTCCTACAGCACAAACAAACTTAGTTCCACCGGCTTCGATAGCAGCTAACATAGTATTCCTCCTGATCTTTTGTTTTTTTACACATGACTCTTATTTGAAAGCGTATCACATAAGCATTTATTTTTGCTAAAAATTTGGATGTTGTATTAACAAAGTAACCAGGTGCTCAATTTTTCTTCTCTTACACCAAGCCAGAGTATTCTCAAGCTTCCCCCTTAAGAGAAAAGGGAATCCCTCAACATGAGAGACTCCCTTACTCTTAAAATCTAGTTTCTTTTCAATCTACCTCTTTTGCTGACCCCCAACAGGGTCAACCCCATAAAGAGTAGCGCCACTCCAAGCAACAATACGTTAAATAGATTGGTTGCTGTGTTTGGCAATGCCTTTCCTGCTTTCGGAGCTGACGCTACCTTAGTTACATCTTTATTAAAAACCGCAAATGTACTAAAGTGAGTCGTTGGAACACTTACCTGACCGTTGTTGTATTCGCCGCCAGAGACAAGCTCCCATCTATCCGCCTCTTCATTATAATAGTAGACTTCTAGACCTTCTGGGTTAGACTGTTTTCCTACATTAAAGGTGATCGTGATTGGTGAGCTGAACTTCGTGTACTTTTTGCCACTTTCATCGTAAATGTTAAAGTCGTACACTTCACTAACTGCACCATTTACCTTTTTCATTTGCTTCATTTCGATCTTTACTGCACCGTTTGGAAGGATGGATGCTGGGATGGTTAGCAAGGCTTCCCCATTCGCAAACACGATCTTTGCTCCTTTTTCCTTGAGCTCTTTAATTTGCTCAGCAGTAAAGCTTACTGTTGCATTCTTTTCTTTCACTTCAACAGTGATTGTACCGTTTTGAACCACTTGGGTAACTTCATCATTTGTAACTGTTGCTACTCCGTTTTTCACAGTTGGCTTTGTTACTACGTTGTTTTGACCTGGGTTGTTTGGGTTTCCAGGATTACCCGGAACACTTGGGTTTGCTGGGTTATTCGGATTTCCAGGATTGTTTCCACCATTACCTGGGTTACCAGGCGTTCCTGGGTTATTGCCTCCATTGCCTGGATTACCTGGTGTTCCTGGGTTATTACCACCATTCCCTGGATTATCCGGATTCTCACCTTCATCAGGATCCCCAGGGTTTTCACCATCTCCGTAACCCGGCTCCCCAGTCGAACCTGCCTCAGCCAAAATAAATGTACCACCCGCATCACGAGCTGCAAGATCTACCGCTACTTCCTTCGCATCAGAAACCGTATAGCTTACACCACTATACTCATCCACAAGCACCGTGCCTGGCTCAAAGTCCACCGCATACGTGACCTTCGTGGCTTCCGTTGCTGTGTTCAACCCAACATATACTTTTTTTCCAAGGTACTCACGCTTCGTGACGGAGTACTTCTCTTCATTTCCACCAGCCACCATCATTCGAGTACCCTTCGAGAAAATTTTCGAGTAATCACCACGAATGTTTAGTAGTTTCGCATAGTGATCATGCAGCTTAACCGCGGTTTCGTCTCCACTTTCAAGCTTTTCCCATGGCATCCCGTCACGGTTTTGTGCAAATGCTGATACGACTCCATTGCTAGATTCCCAGCTTGATTTGCCGGAGTTACCAAGCTCTTCTCCGTAGTAAATCACTGGTTGACCTTTGGACGTAATTTGCAGGGCTGCTGAGACCATTAGCTTGCCTACATCACCTCCCACATACTCGGACAAGAAGCCGTCTTGGTCATGTGAGCTTAAGAATTGTCCAAGTGTTGATGTGTTGTCGATGTGAGCATCGCGCTCGATTAAATACGACTCCACTCCGCTAATGTCACCGTTCACAAAGTTCTTTGCCTTTTCTTTAAAATCAAAGTCAAGCAACGAGTCCATTTGACCGGAGCGTAGGTAGCCACCGTCATTAGTGACGCTTGCTCCCCAATACTCGCCGATCATTTTGAAGCTCGGGCTGATTTCGGTTAGTGCATTTTTGAACGCCATCCATGTGGTTTCTTCGACGTGCTTCACGGTGTCGACACGGAAGTAGTCGATCGTTTCTCCGCTATCCGTTCTTGCTTTTTCTAACCAAGCCGTTTGCCATTCGATGATTTTTGCACGAACGGCTGGATCTTCGGTTCTGAAGTCAGGTAGGCCGTCTAGTTCTCCGCGAACGGTTGGGTCCTCCATTGTGGAACGAAGCATATCCTTTAACACCGCTTGCTCTTCAGCTGTTGGTAGGCCTGCTTGACCTTGCCAGTTTGGTTCAATGGAATCCATTCCGTAACCAGCGTGGTTTAACACGACGTCCACCATAATTTTTATGCCTTTGTCATGCGCTTTTTCAATGAGCTTTTTGAATGTTTCCATGTCACCAAGGCTTTCATCTAGAGACGTAAAGTCCTTTGCCCAGTAGCCATGATACGCATATTGCTTCGCATCTAAGCCTTCTGTTGTTGTGAAATCTACACCTTTATTAAAGTCGATATTATCAACGATTGGTGAAATCCAGATGGTGTTGATGCCTAAGTCATCTAAGTAATCCAAGTTATCAATGATACCTTGGAAGTCCCCGCCATGGTACGCCTCACTGTGTTCTGGGTCGTATCCAACCGGGTTATTGCTCGAATCTCCATCCTTGAAACGGTCGGTGAGCATGAAATAAATTCGTGCTTCATCCCAATCAAAGTCAAGATCTCCTTGGTACGTGCGTGGGGCGACTTCGACTGGTACCGTTTGATTGTGACGGTTTCCGAATTCATCTACCGCGGTTACGGTCAGATTCTTGATTCCTGCAGCAACCGAATCCTTCACTCCGATGGTGACTGCTTGAAGCTGCGGGTCAATCATGAGCTTGGATTTTCCACCAAGCGGTGTGGTATCCACGTACATTTCTTTAAAAGTAACCTCTTCTTCCGTTGTCACGTTGATTTTTAAAACGGCATTCTCATTATGCTGTATTTTCCCTGGTGAGACTTGACCTTCTATGGTCACCTTTGGCACGGTATAAACAATGACCGATTTGCCATCATCCGTGTTTTTCGGGTCGGTCACTTCAGAGGTTTCGCCGTCCTTTGTCACAAGGAAGCTGTACTCGTATGTGCCTGGGTCCAGGTTTTTCAATGTGTAGTAGAAGTACTCATTCTTCTCGTCATACGTCATCACATATTCCTGCGCTCCGACTTTCACCTTCACGCCTTCAATCGTGTGCATCAGGTCGTTTTGGTACAAATCTTCATCACGATAGAAGAACGTAACATTTCCATCTTCTAAAATGGGCCCTTTGACTGCCGGTACAACGGTTTGGCCCGCCACACCTGTGACCACCGTTACCTTTGTGATCACTTCATCACGGTCAATTTTCACCACATGGTCGTCACTGTCCGGTGAAATTTTCGCTGTTGCCCAGTCCGTTCCTTTTCGGATGAGGAAGCCGATGGATTCGGTTGTCGGTGCGATTTCGATATTCGCAATCGCGGTGTCTTCATTGATTTCTGTAAAGTCGATTTGGTCGTTCTTCACGCCTGTATTCCATACCCAGATATTCCAGTCCGTGAAATCCTTGTCTGGTCTCACGTATTTCACGCGCACATAGCGTTTCACGTTTTTCTTTACCGCTAAGGCAAGTGTGGCTTCCGCGTCGCCTGCTTTTGCTTTGATCGTTACGGTTCCTGGCTTTAAGCCCGACACCTTGCCCGTTCCATCCACGATCGCTATTGCTTCATCAGACGATGTCCATGTGACCTTCGCTCCAAGCATTTCTTGGGTGAATTGATCACGAACGAGCGCAGATAGCTGAGCCGTGTAGGTTTCGTAGACGGATGTATCTCCTGAAATCGTAATCGTCTTCGGTGCGAGTGTGGCCACCGTGACTTCAATTTCCGCCTTCACATCACCCACTGCGGCAACAATCGTTGCTGACCCATTTTTCACAGAGGAGACTTTCCCGCCATCGACGGTTGCTACTTCTGGATTGGAAGACGTCCATGTGATGTTTTGGTCGAGCATGATGCGGCCTTTTTGGTCTTTCACGTAAGCCGTGATCGTTTTCGTTGTGCCTGGATTGATCGCAAAGCTCGTTGTGCTTGTTTCGATGTTTGTGACCGTTGGTGTGTATTCCCCTTCCGCCTCATCGTACAGCACCATCATTGATAGTGGAGCGACGGTTGCCGTTGCACCTGTGATCGTGCGAAGCGTTTCGACACCGGCTGCTTGGTCGTCAACTACGACATTCCAAGACGTGCTGGATGGGAGGCTAACTTCCTTCGCAGCGTTATTTGCATTGTAAATGACGACGATGTTTTTCCAAGAATCGTTGTTCGCATAATTTTTCAACTGGAACGCGACGATATTGTCGTCTGTTTTGTACACTTGTAGATTTTGCTCGATCGCTGTTTTTGTGTTCATTTTAAACGCTGGATGTGCTTTGCGTAGCTCGATTAAGCCTTGGTAATAATCGAACACTGGCTGGTATTGGTCCTTTAGCTCCCAGCGAATTTGGTTGATGCTGTCCGGACTCTTATAGCTATTGTGGTTACCGTATTTACTTCTTAGCATTTCTTCCCCTGCATGGAGGAAAGGAATCCCTTGTGAGGTAAGCACGATGCCATTTGCTAGTAAGCTGCGTTTGACCCATTCGTTTTGAAGCGTATTGGCCTCGGTAATAATTGCGTGCGGATCCGTTGTGATATCCTGATGTGCAACCTTCATCATTTTATCCCACAGGTTCAAATTGTCATGCGCGGTCACGTAGTTGATGCTTTCGGATGGACGGTTCGCAAAGTCGGTGATTGAACCGATGACACCTTTCGCAACATCCGCTTCCTTGCCCGTTGCCCCTGTCGCGAAACCAGTGGATGCGTCATCACTTCCGCCTTTAATGGCGCCACGGATATTGTCGTTAAATACCGAATAACCTTGGTCTTTCTGCGTTCCTTTGAAGTTTTGTAAGGAAGCATCTAAGCTTGTGGATCCGCCTGTCCATGGCTCGCCATAAATCAGAATGCTCGGATCAACCTCTTCCTTTAGTTCCTTGGTTAGCTCGCTCATCGTTTGACGGTCGATTAAACCCATCAAGTCAAAACGGAAGCCGTCAACTCCGTATTCCGTTGCCCAATATTTCACGGAATCCTTGATATACTTACGAACCATCGGTCGTTCTGATGCAACTTCGTTTCCTGTACCCGAACCGTTTGTAATTTTCCCCGCATCGTCCGTACGGTAGTAGTAGCCCGGAACGATTTTATCAAACGGCGAACCGCCAGAAAGCTGGGTTGATTCAGGGATATACGTGTGGTTGTACACAACGTCCATCACAACACGAATGCCTTTGTTGTGCATCGCTTGAACCATTTCCTTGAACTCAGTCACGCGTGACGTTGGGTCTGCTGGGTCGGTGGCGTACGATCCTTCTGGTACGTTGAAGTGGATCGGGTCATAGCCCCAGTTGAACTTTGGATCCGTGGAAGAAGGATCATTGACGGTTCGTTCGTTCACGGAACCGAAGTCATAGACTGGTAGTAAATGAACGTGTGTCACTCCCAATTCCTTCAATGAGTCTAAGCCCGTTTTGATGCCATTTGGCCCCGACGTGTTCGACTCTGTGAATGCCTTGTACTTCCCTTTATTGGTCATGCCTGAATTTTCGTCTATGGAAAAATCGCGCACGTGCAGCTCGTATAAAATCGCATCGGTTGGCGACACAAACGCTGGCTTGGCTTCTGGATTAAAACCGGTTGGGTTCGTCTCATCCAGGTTGATGATCGCTGTCCGTTGACCGTTCGGCGAAGTGGAGCGGGCATACGGGTCAACTGCATAATTGGTTGTTCCGTCTGAAAACTCTACTTTGTACATATAGTATTTGTCTTTGTGGTCGCCATTTAGAGTTAGAGACCAGACTCCGTTTGAGGCACGAGTCATTAGGGTTTCGTTGCCGTTTGTATGGTCGGTTACGAATGCCCCTTCGTAAGTGCCTTGGTCGTTATATATAGCAACGCTTACTTTTTGAGCCGTTGGAGCCCATAGCTTGAACGTTGTTTGTGATGGTGAGTACGTGTACCCTAGATCTTTTCCATCATAATAAAATTGGTCATCGTTTAGAACGTTACGCATCGTTACCTTTGTAGGCTGGTAACCGGTTGTGTTTACTTGATATTGCTTTCTTACGTCGATTTGTGAAGGGTCTGTGATTGTTAACTTCACTTTTGTGTCACTTAGCTTTGTTGTGGTTGTTGGTATTTCTTTGTTGGCTTCGACATCTGTTAGTGTGAATGTGGTGTCATCTGTGAGCTTTTTGTTTACGGACACCGTGATGCTGTTTTTTGCGTCCATTAATGCCGCTTGAACAGCCGCCGTTAAGTCTGGCTTGGTGTAGCTCACTTCGGTTTGGTCTTGGGTAAGCCAAACTTCTACAGAGTTACCGTCTTTGATTTCGATTTTTCTTTGAACATCCTGTGTTGTCCAGTTTCCTGGTCTTGTAATGATGTTGATGGAATTGGATGAGAATTCGTATGTTGCTTGGGCAAATCCGTCTTGTGTTGTCGTGAACGGATAAGCCGCTCCATCTTTGTTGTCCTCCCAAATCCACATATCCCAGTCGTTTTGGGCACCGTCAAAACGGTAGTAATTGATGGTATAAGAATAAGTAGTGCTAAGAATTTGAATTGTTTTTTCTGACGTTTTTCCGTCGAGTGACGCTTGGACGGTGATGCTGTCGTTCGGTTGAACGGAGTAAGTATCAGTGATCGTTAGGCTGTTGTTGGATAACGTAATCCCGTCTCTACCATCCTTCAGGATCCATTGAGGAGTTACGTCAGACTGTTCTCCCTTTTCGTTAAGTGCTTTCGCAGAGAGAGTGACCGTTTGGCCTTTTTTCGTTGTGGCTGGAGCGTTGATGATTAGGCCTGGTGCATGGACGACGGAGTTTCCGTTCGCTTGATTCGGGTTGCTTGGGTCCGTGATCCAGTTGCTTTCTCCGATGATGAACTTGTATTCGTAGGTTCCTGGAGCAAGCTCTGTCGTGAGCTGCCACACACCTTCCGCGTTTTTCGTCATTTCTTTGGCGCCGTCAGCCCAGCTCGTAAAGCTACCTGCGACACGCACGCGGTCAGCCTCACCTAAGTACTGGAAAGTGACCGTGCCATCATCGTTGATGACCGGGCTTGATGCTGTCGCTGATGGCGGTCCGATACGGAAAGTCGAATTATCCCCCGCCTTCGGGTTCGTGTTCAATGGGTCCGCCGTGCTTTGATCCCAGCTTTTGTTGTTTAATAGAAACTTATATTCATAGTTTCCTTCCGCTAGGGTTGGTAATGTTGCGGTAAACACACCGTTTTCTAAGGTCATTGGGGTCGCTGAATCTAGCGTCCAGTTGTTATGAGTGCCAATGACATAGGCTGCGGTTTCCCCTGTGCTTACATAGTTAAAGGTAACGCTGTTGTCTTCATGGATGATCGGGCTCGCTGGTGTGGTTTCGGCATTTGCTCTCGTATACAATCCACTTCCTGAAACTAGCTGAAGTAGAAGAGCAATAACCATCACTATCGAGAATGCCCTCATGTTCTTCCTACTCAATCGCTTCTCCTCCTATTCTGTTTGCGGGTGGTGCTGACTAGATGTGAATCTTGGTGATGTTTGTTGAAAAATGTGGTACTAACTTGGAACTTTATGTAGCTTCTTGTTGCCATGGGGTGTAGGTTTTTGCGCAATCGATTGCACAAAAGATGAAAAAAGAGAATATAGTTCAGTTGCCGCTCTGTGCAACAAGTTGCGCAAGCGCTTTCACAAACTACTAACCTAATAATATCACCCCCCTATGGTGTCTGTCACCACAAAAAGACAAAAAGGTACAATTTGTCCACGAACGGTGTCTGTCACCCTTCGTGGACATTTTTGCTAGTTTTGTCCGCATGGGGTGGACACTCACCTCTAACTTTCATCTTTGAATATTATTTAGATAACCTAAGGGTAACATGTTGTTTCTAAGCTGGAATAAATGACAATGGTTGGAAAAAATCCCTATAAACACTTTGTTTATTTACCTTACCATGTGTAAGCGATTACAATATTGCTTACAAGTACTTGTAAATTTTAACCAACACCTACATACCTGAATTTCTGAATACTCAGTTATTTAGTTATCTGGGACATACGAACATATGAGGTATTTATTTTTCACATCCAGAAAAACAGAAGAGTTTTCACCTATTGATATTTTTAGATCGATCTTCAGACGTGAGTAAAGACGAACATAGGGGGAAAAAGGATGAGTAAATTTAATAGCTTCTTAGAAACAAAAGTAATGCCTGTGGCAGGTAGATTGGCTGCCCAGCGACATCTTGGTGCACTACGAGACGGTATTATACTAGCCATGCCACTGATTATCATTGGATCTCTTTTCTTAATTATTGCTAACTTTCCGATTACGGCTTGGACTAACTATCTAGCCGAACACCCTACCATTAAAACTAGCCTCTTATATCCATACCGCGGGACCTTCGAGATCATGGGGCTCGTCGCTACCTTTGGGGTTGCTTATCGGTTAGCTGAAAGTTACAAGCTTGATGCATTAGCTGGGGGAGCAATTTCACTTGCCGCATACTTTGTTGTTTCGCCGTTTACAAGCTATGTGGTTGGACAGGACCCTAAAACTGGCGCTAATATTATGGAAAATGCCTATAATACCGGACTTTTCACTAGCAAAGGTTTATTTGTCGGGATGATCATTGCGATTCTATCAACTGAAATCTATCGTTTTATTATTAAAAAGAATATTGTCATTAAGTTACCAGATGGTGTTCCACCAGCAGTTGCTAGATCCTTTACTGCACTCATTCCTGCCTTTGTAGCAGTTGTAGCTGCCTGGTGCTTACGTTTGCTTGTTGAAAACGTTGGGGACTTCGGTAGCATTCACAATGTTGTTGCTGTCCTTTTACAAGAGCCTTTAACAAGCATTGGAACTAGCTTGATTGGAACTATTATTGTTTTTATTCTAATACAAATGTTATGGTGCCTCGGTTTACATGGTGCAAACATTGTTGGAGCAGTTATGACACCGATTTGGTTAACATTAACTACGGAAAATGCCTTGTCATTTGAAAATGGGGAACCCATTAAGAATATCGTAACAAACGAGTTTAATGACCTTGTATTCATTGGAGGATCTGGAACCACTCTTTCTCTAGTATTAGCGATGCTATTCTTTGCTAAGAGTCAACAGATGAAGCAATTAGGACGACTAGGTATTGGACCAGGAATCTTCAATATTAACGAACCGATCACCTTTGGTATGCCGATTGTTTTAAATCCTATCATGATGCTTCCGTTTATTTTAGCACCAGTTGTTGCAGTTACTATGGCTTATTTGTCAATGGATTGGGGACTTGTCGCAAAACCAATCGGAGTTGTTACACCGTTCACGATGCCTCCTATTTTAGGTGGTTACATTATTACTGGTAGTATTTCAGGCGCCATCCTACAGATGGCCATTATAGTCGTTACCTTCTTTATTTACTTCCCATTCTTTAAAATGTGGGATACTCAGAAGCTAGCCGAGGAGAAAGGTACGACTACGAATATTTCATCTACGGATAAAACAGTGAATATGTAATGGTGCTGCGGTGTCTGCGGTTGTGGTGACAGACACCCTAAAAAGACAAATTGGCTTGTTTTGTCCACGGAGGGTGTCTGTCACCCTTCGTGGACAGTTTCACTCATTTTGTACGTGTGGAGTGGACATTGTCATTAAAAAAAGATTGGCTCAATGATGTGCCAATCCTTTTTCTTTATGTTCTAACCACTAAATCTCCCCGTATTATAAGCTTACCTTCCAATTCTAATGAAAATAGTTGCTCTTCTAGATCACCATATTCCGATCCTAATATCTTCTTTAATTTGCTGATTGAGCCAGACTGAGGGATTTTTTCCAATAAAACTAAATTTGCATCCGGTTTTCCTGATTGAATATCTTCACTTGTACTTTCTGGAAACACTGACTCCACACCAATATAAGGTCTCTTTCCTTTTACCAATAATTGATTACATCCCTGGCCTTCTAATGAATAAATTGGATGCGGGACTGCATAAACCTCCCGTTTCTGTCTTTCAGCAAACTTTGCGGTCCACAGCGCACCACTCTTAACCCCTGCTTCAACAATAATGACTTCGTTAGACAAAGCACTAATTAAGGCGTTTCTTTCGACAAAATGCTGCTGTTTAACCGGTGTTCCAGGTGGATATTTAGATAAAAATACGCTTCCTGATTCAAGCAATTCATCATATAGCTTTCGCTGTTCAGCGGGATAACATATGTCTACCCCACTACCTAAGAAGGATATCGTTTTACCACCTGCCTTCATACAGGCAGCTTGAGAATACGAGTCGATACCTTTCGCAAAGCCACTTACTAAGACTATGTCCCTTTTAGCAAGTTCTTTTCCTATATCCCTGGCTACTTTTTTCCCATACTCAGTACAACGTCTTGCACCAACGACTCCAATTGAACGTTCAAACTTCTGTAGCCTGCCCTTAAAATAAAGTAGGATGGGTGACTCACCACATGTCTTTGCGATTTCAAGATACCTTTCATCAGTAATAGTTAACAAACCAATCCCCTTTTCCTCAATGGTTCTACTAATTGAGTCAACTTTTTTAAAACTCTTGTTATCGATTATTTGTTGAATCATTCGTGTAGTGATACCTGGGACTCCTTTTAAATCCTCTTGTGTCGAATGGTAGATCATCTCTAGGTCACCTTTAAAATATGAATAGAGATTCTTCTGCATAACTGGACCAATATATTTTAAAGTTGCTAGCCATATCCAATACTTATCCATGGCCTCCTCCAAACAAATGAAATGCGTCTTTATCCAAGTCTCTACTTTGCAAGCTTACTCTCATATGATTTACATTTATTTTATCATCACCTTCTAAATCAGCGATTGTCCTTGCTACTTTTATAAATTTGTGAAGACTTCTGCCACTATACTTAAAATGATCGTATGCCTTTTGAAGCAATGAAGTGGTTTCAGAATCTAACGGACAAAACTGTGCGATTAAGGATGCTGTTAGTTGAGCATTTGAGCTTATTCCTGATATATTTTTGTACCTTTTTTCCTGCATACTTCTTGCAAAGTCTACTCGTAGTTTTAATTCAGCTGAACTTTTAGTTGGAAGAACACTTGAAAAGAAATTTACGTTATTAACGTATTTCTGAATATCCATTCGATCAATGATCGGACCTGATAATCTTTGCCGATACTTAATAATTTCGTAGTCCGTGCACCGACATTTTTCGCTTCCAAAATACCCACAAGGACAAGGATTCATCGCACCAACTAACATAAAATTAGCAGGATAGGAGTTTGAACCCCACACTCTAGTGATTGTCACCATCTGATCCTCAAGAGGCTGTCTTAGAGCGTCAAGAGTTTTCCTACTGAACTCAGCGATTTCATCAAGAAAAAGAACACCATTATGTGCAAATGAAATCTCTCCTGGTTTCGCAAATGGCCCACCACCAATGAGTGAATTTGTTGAAGCATTATGATGCGGTGCACGAAATGGTCTTTTTGTAATTAAAGTTCCTTTTTCATGTAACATACTTGCTATGCTATAAATCTTAGTTACTTCCAATGACTCCTTTTCACTCATCTCCGGAAGAATAGTTGGAATTCTTTTAGCAATCATTGATTTGCCACAACCGGGTGGACCAATCATTAGCAGATTATGTCCTCCAGCTGCAGCTATTACAATGTAATTTAGAATGGTCTCCTGGCCCTTAACATCAATAAAATCTAGTGTGGTTTGTTGTTCTGGAATACCATTTTCACTTAGTAGTAGTTCGTCTGGTACATTCCCGCCCAAAATTTCAACAGCCTCTCTCAAATCCCTACATCCAAAGATTTCTACTTCTTTTACTAATTTCGCTTCTTGTACATTTTCTATAGGAAGGAGGATTTTCTTAATTCCAACCTCTTTCGCTTTTAATACCATAGGAAGGATTCCACTGCTTCCACGAATGTTAGCGTTCAATGAAAGTTCCCCAATAAATGCCGTTTGATTCAAATCTCTTGGTTCTGGTATTTGATTGCTTCTTAAAAGTAACCCTATTGCCATAGCTAAATCGTAATGGGTCCCCGTTTTTTTCATATCAGAAGGGGCAAGGTTAAATACAACCTTGACTACTGGAAAAACAAAGCCTGATGATAACATTGCTGCTTCCAGTCTTTCTCGTGCCTCTTTCACTGCTTTGTCTCCTAGCCCCACAATAGATACAGTACTCATCCCCAACATGGTGTCTGTTTCCACTTCAACCTTCTGCCCATCAATCCCCAACAAGGCAAAACTATAGACAATCGAGGCCATGCAACCGCTCCATTTCCTTCGATCCATAATTCTCTTTTTGCATTAAAAACTCTAGATAATATTCTTGCCTTGGTTCCGGAAAATAGGAGAGAATTTGTTCTTTTGTTACAAGGAGATTATGTTCGTTGAGCATGTAGGCGCGGTAACTGCTCCAAGGGAAAGTTTCTAATGATTCCACAAGCCCTGCAGTTAAAGGGTTTCTGTGAATATAACGGCTAAGGTCTAGTTCATGTTCAGGGGAATCGATTATGTCGTGGAAATATCTCTTTTCAAATACATGTCCGGAGAAATTATATTTAAGGTTAAAGTATTTGGCGTATTTGCTGTGAAAGTACTTGATAATGGGACCAGGCGGGGTTTTCGAGGTTTCAAGCTGCAGATGAATATGATTGGACATAAGACAGTAGGCGTGGATATTGAAATCGTATCTTTCCTTTGTTTCTAATAATATCCCTAAATATTTCCTTCGATCCGCATCATCGTAAAACAAGGGTTGCTTCCTGATTCCTCTACTTGTGATATGATACTTCGCACCCGGAAACCAAGTACGTGCACGTCTGACCATGAGTGAGCCTCCTTTTACTAGAATTAAGTTGGGTTTAGTGAGAGATTGGTAGCTCTGGAAACCGAGGTATGAGGGGTTTCTTGTATTATACTACTCTCTCACCCACCAATAAATAGAGTTTGAAGTTTACCTCATATAAATCATAACAATTATGATAACCTCACTGTCCACTCTAGAAATACAAAAAGACCAAATCTGTCCACGAAGGGTGACAGACACCCTCAAAAGACAGATTGGCCCTATTTGTCCACGGACGGTGTCTGTCACCGCAAGATGTAGACTCTTGTTTCGTATGGTTGGAGGGTGAATTCTTTGTGGAGCTTTACGTCAGCTCCTTCATAGTTTGCCAACACTAGTTCAAAGTCTCCTAGTTTTCCACCAGTATTAACTACAGAACTTCCCGGCACTCTGAATCTCGTAACTTCTTCGCTGAAGTTATTGACCACAAGCGCTACCTTTTTCCCCCATTTGCGCGTATACGCAAACAGCTTCGGGTGATTTGCTAGCAATAACTCATACGTACCATACACGAACACAGGCTGATCCTTTCTCAACCGGATCAACTTCTTATAGAAGCTCAAGATCGAATCCGGATCGCCTAGCTGCGCTTCCACATTGATATCCACATAGTTCGGGTTCACCCCAAGCCATGTAGAATCCCCACTTGTGAATCCAGCCTTATCCGACAAACCCTCCCACTGCATCGGCGTGCGCGAGTTGTCTCGGCATTGCTTCCAGATGAGCTGCATAAGCTCCTCATGCGAGCGACCTTTCTCACGTTCCACCCGGTAATAATTCACCATGCCCACGTCGTTGTAATCCTCAATCGACGGGAACTGCACGTTTGTCATCCCAATTTCTTGGCCTTGGTAAATGAACGGAGTTCCTTTCATCAGGAAGTACAATGCAGCCAGCATTTTTGCGCTTTCCTTCCAGTACTCCTTGTCATTTCCCCAGCTGGACACACGGCGCGGTTGGTCGTGATTTTCAATGAAGAGCGCATTCCAGCCTCTTCCTTCCAATCCCGTCTGCCACTTCGTTAGCGCCTTTTTCAACGCGCGAACATCGACACGACTGTCATCAGAGTTCTTATCCCAAAGGTCCAAAAACTCAAACTGAAAAATCATATTAAAATAGCCGTTCTCTTCTCCAACCCAACGATCCGCGTCAGCAATCTTAACCCCGTTCGCTTCCCCAACCGTCATCACATCGTACTTTTTAAAGGTCCTCTGTGAAAAGTCAGCCAGCCACTCATCGATTCCCTCTACATTCATCATGTAAGGAAAACAAGGAACTACATCTAGCCCTTCAGGATTCGGCATATCTGGGAAACCTGGCTTCTTTTTAATATGAGAAATCGCATCGACACGGAAACCATCAATGCCCTTATCAAGCCACCAGTTCACCATGTTTTCCAGCGACTCACGCACCTCTGGATTTTCCCAGTTTAAATCAGGCTGACGCGTCGAGAAAATATGCATGAAATACTGGTCGGTCGCCTCGTCGTACTTCCAAGCCGGACCGCTAAAAATCGACTCCCAGTTGTTTGGCTCCTTGCCATCCTTCCCGTCGGCCCAAATATACCAATCGCGCTTCGGGTTATCCTTGCTCGAACGAGACTCAATGAACCAAGGATGCTCATCGCTCGTATGATTGATCACCAAGTCCAAAATGATCCTCATGCCACGCTCATGAACGCCAGCCAACAGCTCATCAAAATCCGCCATCGTACCAAACTCATCCATGATGTCATGATAATCGGAAATATCATAGCCGTTATCGTCGTTCGGCGATTTGTACATCGGCGAAAGCCAAATCACATCAATGCCCAAATCCTTTAAATAATCTAGCTTCGAGGTTAACCCCTTTAAGTCGCCAATCCCGTCTCCATTGCTATCCATGAAGCTTCTTGGATACACCTGATAAGCGACACTTTCCTTCCACCACTTCTTGTTCACATTCGCACCTCTATTTCTGCTTACACCCACCACATTTGTGAAACCGGCTGTTCAATTAACACAGACTTTAAATTCACAACCGCGCGAGTGAAGCCTTCTTCAATCGACATAATCGGATCTTCATGCTCAATGCTTACAACATAATCATAGCCGTAAGTTCGTAACGTGCTCATCATATCGGACCATTCCTTCAGGCTGTGTCCACAACCCACACTGCGGAAGTTCCATGCACGCGTTCGAATCTCCCCGTACGGCTGCATATCCGTTAATCCATACATATTGACATTATCTTGATCAATATACGTATCCTTCGCATGGAAATGATGAATCGCATTTTCTTTTCCTAAAATTTTAATCGCAGCCACTGGGTCAATTCCCTGCCACCATAAGTGACTTGGATCCAAGTTCGCCCCAATCGCGTCACAAGTTTCCTCGCGTAGCTTTAACAATGTATATGGCGTGTGAACCAAAAATCCGCCATGTAACTCTAGACCGATTTTCACATGATGATCCTTCGCGTATTGTCCAACTTCACGCCAGTAAGGAATCAATTTCTCTTCCCACTGCCATTTCAACACATCGCCATACTCATTCGGCCAAGGTGCCACCGGCCAGTTCGGCTGTTTCGCATCCTCGGAATCACCAGCTGTACCAGAGAAACAGTTCACGACTGGTACGTTTAAAAGCGACGCCAGTTTGATCGTCTTCAACAATGTATCATTGGACTGTTCCGCAAATGCCTTATTCGGCGAAATCGGATTACCGTGACAGCTGAACGCACTAATGATCAAGCCACGCTCTTCCACTTTACGAAGATACTCCGCTCTTGCTTCTTCACTTGCCAAAAGACCGTCCAGATCACAATGGTTATTCCCTGGATAGCACCCTGTACCAATTTCCACCGCATGTAAGCCTGCATTTTTTACCGTATCAAGCATTTCCTCGAATGATTTTTCTGCAAAAAGTACTGTAAATACGCCTAGTTTCATCGTGAACCTTCCTCCCTTTCACTGCTTTCATAAATCTTGTCTATAATTTGTGACACTTGCAGCGCTTGCTCTGGTTTTACCACAAGCTCCGCTTCACCCAAACAAGCCGCGACAAAATTGCTTGCCTGTGGTACATCTGGTTCCTCTTCTCCTGGCATCCAGTCGGCTTGCGTGTTGAAAAGCATGCCATTTTTCGTTGTGTATAGCTCAAATGGGAATACATTTAATCCGCCTTCCACACCAGAAATGCTCACATTCGCCACATCTTCCTTGATATTCGCAGCCCAAGACGTTTCAAACAGCATCGATGCCCCGTTCTCAAACGTCATGTAAGCCGTTACATGATCGTCCACCTCAAACGTTTGATGGTCAAATTCTCCCCATTGGTTCACTTGACCCGGAATTTTACTCAACGTATTGTACGTGCGCCCCGTAACGCTTGTTTGCTTCGGATTGCCCATCAGCCAAAGAGCCAAATCAAGTAAGTGACAGCCAAAATCGATTAGGCTTCCGCCACCTTGAAGTTCTTTGTTTGTAAAAACACCCCAACCAGGAACCTTGCGACGTCTGAGCGCTTGAACTCGAACAACCAATGCCTCCCCAACGTCTTCCATCGATTTCTTAGCCGCGATGGCTTCCTTCATAAAACGGTAGTGATACGCGATCGCCAATACCTTGCTGGCCTTTTTCGAAGCTTCAATCATCCTCTCACACTCAGCCGCACTTAGCGCCATCGGTTTTTCACATAACACATGGACCCCCGCTTCAAACGCAGCAATCGTAATTTCTGCGTGAAATTTATTCGGAGTACAAATGCAAACCGCATCCACCTCTTGAAAAAGTTCTTTGTAGTCTTGGAACACATATGGGATATTGAACTTTTCCGCTGCCTCACGAGCTCGATCACCATTCACGTCACTAACAGCCGTAATCGTGCATTTTTCGCCTAAAGCAAGAAAAGCCGGGATATGGCGGGCCTGTGCTATTCCGCCAACCCCGATAATCCCGATTCGTAGCTTTTCCATTATTCTTTTACTCTCACAATCTGTTTCGTTTCATTGGACTCAAGAGCTGCCAAGATCACTCCAAGAGATTTCATTCCCTCTTCGCCGCTCACAGCCACTTCTCGATCATTTAGCACAGCATCTACAAACAGGTCAATCACATGCGAACTTGATTGGCCACCCTCGTCATTGGACTGAATTTTTCCAAGCTGATAATTTACCACATCGCCATTCTTGTATTGAACAACTAACGAATTGGTCGGATCATCCTCTAAACGAAGAATCGCATTTTCTCCATAAATAATCGTTGAGTTGTCTTCCTTGCTCACATACGACCAGCTCGCCGCAAGCGTCCCAATGATACCGCTTTCTGTTTTCAACACACAAACCGCTGTGTCATCGACCGTAGCAAACTCCTTCGCACTTGTCTCAACAAATGCACCCACTTCAACGATTTCTTCTCCTAATATATAACGTAGAAGGTCTGTTTTATGAACACCTAAATCGCCCATCGCACCAACAAATGCTTTGTCTTTTTGAAAAAACCAGCCCTCTTTGCCTTCCACGCTCCAGCCCTCTGGTCCACCATGTCCAAAAGCGGTACGGAAGCTATAAATCTTCCCCACTTCTCCACTTTGAATCAATTGTCGAGCTTTTTGGTGAGACGCCACAAAACGTTGATTGTGCGCGATCATCAGCTTTTTACCGCTATTTTTCGCTGTCTCAATCATCGATCTTGCTTCCTCTTCTGAAGTCGCCATTGGCTTTTCACAAAGGACATGAACCCCTGCAAGCAGCGCCGCATTGGAAATTGGTGCATGAAGATAGTTAGGCGTACATACGCTCACCGCATCCACTTCCGCGTTTCTTAAAAGTTCCACAAAGCTTGTGTACGATGGAACTCCGTACTTTTCTCCAATTTCAAGTGCTCTCTCTGCGTTATTGTCGCAAACCGCCACAAGCTCTACATTTGGATTGGATGCATATTCAGGTAAATGGCGATGGCGCGCGATGCTTCCGCAGCCGATCACTCCTACTCTTAATTTTTTCATGCTAGTTTCCCCCTTTGATCGTTTCTAACGGTTTTGCATTTCCGTATACTGGACGCTCTCTCTTCACTGGCTGTGCCCATTTAACAGCGTTTGTGATGACCTTTTGAATTTGTTCGTTATGGTAAGTCGGGTACGTTTCATGTCCTGGTCGGAAGTAGAACACCTTCCCGTTTCCGCGCGTATATGTACAACCGCTACGGAACACTTCGCCCCCCTCAAACCAGCTGGTAAAAACAAGCTCGTCTGGCTGTGGAATATCAAAATGCTCGCCGTACATTTCTTCCTGCGGTAACTCAATATATTCAGGGATTCCCTCTGCGATCGGGTGACTCGGGCTCACAACCCATAGGCGCTCTTTCTCATCCGCTTCACGCCACTTCAGATCACAACTCGTTCCCATTAATGTTTTAAAGATTTTCGAAAAATGCCCCGAATGAAGCACAATTAAGCCCATTCCATCAAGAACGCGCTGCTGCACCTTTTGTACGACTTCATCAGATACTTCGTTATGCGCAAGATGCCCCCACCAAACAAGTACCTCTGTATTTGCTAACACTTCATCCGTTAATCCATGCTCCGGCTCATCAAGAGTCGCTGTCTTCGCTTCGTAACCTGCTGAAGTTAAAAACGACGCAATCGCCCCGTGAATACCCTCCGGATAAATATCCCTTACCACTGGATTCTTCTGCTCATGTCGATTTTCATTCCATACTGTTACCTTCACCACGTCAAACCACTCCTTTTACAATATCTTACTCCCTATTTTAGAGATTTAAAGATTTTATGAAACGGCTTACATTGACGAGTAGGGTGGAAAATATTGACCTCGCAAGATGCAAAAATAATAAGATTACTATCAAATAGATATATTCTGCTTCATGGGGACTTAATAACTCTTTGGTTACCACAAGTTTCGTTTTATTTCTTTTATGGGAATCTAACTGGATGTAAGGTTACGCAATAAAAAGAAGTACCCCAATATATAGAGTACTTCGACAATATCATTCATTTCTTCCCATCCAAACCCGCCCGATACTCATTCGGTGTAATCCCCACAACCTTCTTAAACACCTTGCGAAAATACTTATCATCCTGATAGCCAATCATGTTCGCAATTTCATAGATCTTCAGTTGGCTATTTTTCAATAGGGATTTTGCTTTTTTCATGCGGATGTTCACGATGTAATCCGAGATATTCACGTTAAATTCCTGCTTGAACTTTCGTGAGATATACTCCCGGCTAATGTAAAAATGCTCAGAAATTTCTTGTAGCTTTACGTCGCGATCGAAGTTTGCTTGCAAATATGCTTCGATATCTTCAATAATATTGCTTGTTTTCCTACTGGCCTGTTTCTTCAGCTTTCTCAAAAATACACTGATCTCGCGCCTCTTCGCAGCCACATACTCTTCTAGCATGAAGTTCCCGTCTTCATCAAAGAACGAGTCCACTCGCCCCTCAACATCTTCAGACACCTTCACCTCAAGTCTATTGGCCTTATACCAACGATTGCTCAACAGCAAGTACTCATTTTCAAACTGCAGTACTTGCCTAACCGATAAGTAATTATTTTCAGTAAAATCGGTCCGCACTTGCTCAATAACCTCGTCGAATGCTTCAATTACACCTGCTTGCATCGCGAGGTCTATGCTTGAGGAGTAGTCCATGAGGTTCTTCAACGGTTTGTCCGGCATCACATGTTCCATATATACCTTGCATGCTTTCGGCTCCAACAGATTTCTGCCCACGAGTACTTTCCTCGCTTCTCGGTACGATTCTTTCAGCTGTGAGCTTTCCCCGACCCTATTTCCTAAAGCCATCGGACATGCGATATCCATAGCCGCTTTCAAGGATTCATAAATGCCAGCGAGAATGTCCTTCACCTCATCAAACCGGTCCCAAAAGATAATCACAACCTCACCTTTGTTTGATAAATATCGAAATCCGATTCCGCATTCTTTTTCTAGTGTAATTTCGTTTACCACATTAAGCACTGTAAAATAGGCTAAATCACGGTCTCCACCAAAGGCCTCGATCGTTCTTCGGTTCACCCGAATGATCCCCACGGTGTAACTTCGTGATGATTGAAACCCTAATTCCTCGAACAGACCCTCGTCTACCCCTTCATCACTATTCATGAGCTGTGTGAACTTTCGGTCGCGGTAGACAGGCTTCATCATATTCATCAACTGTCCGCTCGTTTCTTCTTTCTTCCGCTCCTCCTCTTCCTTTTTCCATTCATCCACTGCCGTTTCTAGTGTTTGATTCAATATTTCCGGATCCACCGGCTTCAGCAAATAATCTGTGCTTCCAAAGTGGATTGCTTTTCTCATATAATGATAATCATCGTACCCAGTGACGACGATCACCTTGCTTGTGGGATGATTTCCTTTGATCCATTCGAGTAGCTTCGTGCCGTCCATTTTCGGCATTTTCATATCGGAAAAAATAATCTCTGGACGGTGCTTTTCAATGAGGTTCGTTGCTTCTTCTCCATTGCTCGCTTCATAGATGGTGGTGATTCCGTGCTTCTCCCACTCTCCTAGAAGTTTGATTCCTTCACGTACATGCGTTTCATCATCAACAATTAAAACGATCACGGCTACTTCCCCTCCTTCGGCATTTCAATAGGAACGTCAATACTTACACCAAAGCCTTCTTCTCCATTTTTAAAAATAATAAAATGGGCTTGATTTCGATAATAAATCACTAATCGATCATAAATATTTTTCAGTCCAATCGATTCAGAGATTTTCTCTGCTTCACTATATAATTCCTGACGAATGCGATTTAATTGTTCGTCCGTCACTCCTGTTCCATTGTCCTTTACACGGATTTGAAGCATCCGGTTCTCTTGGACAGAAGCAGAAATGGTAATCAATTGTTTGTCTGTATGCTGATCAAACCCGTGCTTAAAGCAGTTCTCAACAATCGGCTGTAACATCATCTTCGGAACAAGAATTCCCTCGGCTTCCTTATCAATCAGAAGCTGAAATTGAAACTGATCATCGAATCGCTGTTTTTGCAGCTGTAAGTACGATTTCACATGGCGTATTTCGTGTGATAATGGGACAACATCTTCTCTCATATTCATGCTGTATCGCATAATTCCTGCTAGTGACGTTAACAGTGTATATACCTTTGTCCCATTTGCTTTGAGCGCAAGCGTCCCAATTGATTGAAGTGAGTTATATAAAAAATGCGGATTGATTTGCGAGCGCAAAACGCGAAGCTGGGAGGCTTTATTTTCAATATCCAGCCGGTATTCGCGTTCAATCAGTTCATTTATTTTTTCAATCATGCTCTTGAAATGTTTTCCTAGCATACCAATTTCGTCATTTCCTAATGACTCAAAATCAGCCTTGAACTCCCCATTTTCTACCTTTTTCATATTGGTGATAAGTACTTTGATAGGGGCGGTAATTTTAAAAGAAACAAACATCGTGGCAACTAGCACGACAATGAGCGTGACAATTCCAATTACAATATTTGTATATGCGGTTTGTCTTGCCATTTGATAAAGCACATCATACGGAATCCGCTTGGCAATATACCAATTTTCCACAGGTCCTGAAAATTGGTCAAACACGATCACCCCTTCTTCCCATTCGAGGCTCTTTGTGGATGATGGTTGCTCCCTGATTGGTTCGTACCAACTTTCCGTCATTTCATTACCAATGGCCTCTTCATTAGAGGAATACACCACGATTCCTTGGTCATTCACAATAAAAAGCTCTTCGGCGTCCTTCGTATATAGTCGATCCGCTACCGCACCGATTCTTGATAAATTAATATCAATCGAAAGAAAGCCTAAAATATCTTCCGCTGGTACATCGCGAATGACACTATGAAAGCTGAGGACCTTTGTGCTTTGTGATTTCGGTATAAAGGACATATTGTTATAGCTGGTTATTTCATGTGGCGGTTCTATTAAATAAAAATCATGATGATCGGGCAACTGCGCATAATAAGGATGCGACATGATATTCTCGTATTCGCCCCTGCCACTAATCGTAGAATGATAGTTCGTAAACGAGTCCTTTTCCTTATCGATATACAGATGCATTTGTTCAATTTCAGGACGTGTATTAAATAAGTACGCTAGTGCACGTCGGATTTCTCCTTGGTTACTCCCAATGTCTCCCGATATTCCTTCTCTCATTACACTCATTAGCGGGTCATAGCGATAGAGCACCGTTGACATTTGTGCAATATCTTCCAGATAAACCGTCAGCTCCTGCTCACCTTTTTTGATAAGGTCATGATTCGTGGAGACAAACTGATCATTAATAGAGTTGGTTGTTTGGTAATAAGTGATTCCAATCGCTGTACCAAATGGAAGGATGGTTGCCAGCATTAAAAAGATGATTAACTTTTTTCGTATTCCCCACTTCATAGCTCCCTGCTCCTCCTCTGGACACGAAATCCCACTCATTGTAGCACAATTTTCTTGGACTTCAACAGAGGGTGTAAAAAATGAAACCGTTCAATATTTTCCACCCTGTTGGTCAATGTAAGCCGTTTCATAGTTTTTTAAAATAGTTGAAAATAGGACTATGGAGGTGCAGGGGATGAATAGTCAAAGTAATGTAAAAGAAGTTGACGGGGCAGTTGTTGTTAGTGAGAAACGCACGCAAAAAACTGTGTCCACTCCTTTGTTTAGTAAAAAGAAGCTGAAAGATGCAGGATTGTTCACCTTATTCGTTGGACCTGTGTTCTTAGCATTTACCTTAATTGTCTTAATTCCTTTCTTTTCGGGTGTGTATTATGCATTTACGGATTGGAACGGGATTACAGGGTCGGTCCAGTGGGTTGGACTTGATAACTTTAAGTATTTAATTTTTGAAGATAAACAGTTTCACGCTTCCTTCCTTCTAACGACGAAATATACGGTTGTAGCAATCTTGCTAACGAACGTAATCGGGTTTGGATTAGCGATTCTCGTGACACAAATGCTGAAAACGAGGAATATTTTACGAACAGTCTTCTTCATGCCGAATCTACTTGGTGGTCTTTTACTAGGATTCATTTGGCAGTTTATTTTTGTAAAAGGATTCGCTTCTATCGGCGAAATCACAGGGATTCCACTTTTTGAACTGGCTTGGCTAGGAGATGCAAGCACAGCCTTTTGGGGAATTGTAATTGTCAGCGTGTGGCAAGGTGCTGGTTACATCATGATCATCTATATCGCCGCACTACAAAATGTTCCACAAGAATTAATTGAAGCAGCAAGAATTGACGGGGCTAACAGATTTCAAATTCTCCGTCACATCACGATGCCATTAGTTGCACCAGCTGTAACGATCTGTTTATTCTTAACAACGGCATCCTCTTTTAAAATCTTTGATGCGAACCTATCGTTAACGAATGGTGGACCATTTAAATCAACGGAAATGTTAGCGCTTAATATTTACACTGAGGCTTTCGTTAATAACCGTTACGGAATTGGTGAAGCAAAGGCATTGATCTTCTTCCTTGTCGTAGCTGCAATTACCGTACTACAAGTGACGATTTCTAAGAAAAGGGAGGTTGAATCGTGATGGGTCACAAGTATTCATGGAGAACCTTTAGTGTTGAAATCGTTGCGATTGTGCTCGGACTTGTGTTCTTAGTCCCTTTCTATTATGTCGTTTCAAACTCCTTGAAGCCTTTTGCTGAGATTTTAACCAATACCTCGGCTTTACCGAAAGTGTTTCAGTTTGATAACTATGTACGAGCCTTTGAAATGCTTGATTTCTTTAATGTTTTTAAAAATTCGTTGATTATCACGATTGCGAGTAATGTAGTTTTGGTGATCTTTTGCTCGATGGCGGCGTATATGCTCGTTCGTACGAAAAAGAAGATTAGTAATATCATCTTTATGACCTTCGTTGCGGCAATGATTATTCCGTTCCAATCAATAATGATTCCGCTGATTAAAACAGCTGGAAATTTTGGATTACTGAACAGCGTGTGGGGCCTTGTGATTATGTATTTAGGCTTCGGATCTGGAATGACAATATTCTTGTACCACGGTTTTATTAAAGGAATTCCGGTTGAACTGGAAGAAGCAGCGATCATTGATGGTTGTTCACGATTCGGTGTCTTCTGGAGAATTGTTTTTCCGCTATTAAAACCAATTACGGTGACGATTGTGATTTTAAACAGCTTATGGATTTGGAATGACTTCCTATTGCCGTCTCTTGTTCTTCAGGATCCGGAGCTAAGAACGATTCCACTTGCGACTTTCTTCTTCTTCGGTCAATATACGAAGCAATGGGATTTAGCACTAGCTGCATTGGTTCTTGGTATCATCCCGCTATTGATTTTCTTCTTCTCGATGCAAAAACACATCATTAAGGGAATTACTAGTGGTTCAATTAAGTAAGGGTTTTACCTCCACAGTCTGAAAAAGCTCAGGCTGTGGAATCAAATATAAAAATTTTAAAGATCTTTTTCCAAGGGGGAAAACAAAAATGGCTTTAAAGTTGAAAAAGTACTCAGTTTTAGCAGGTGTATTGTCTGCCTCACTTCTTTTAGGAGCTTGTTCAAGTGATAGCGCTTCTGGCGACAAAGAAGGTGCAAGCAAGGACGATAAAGTAGTAATTGATATTTTCCAAGGGAAGGTTGAAATTGCTGATCAATTGAAAGCGTTAACAGACGAGTATACAAAAGAACATCCAGATGTGACTTTTAATATTGAAACAGTTGGTGGCGGCGCGGACGGTGCGGCTGCACTAAAAGCAAAATTTGCTTCTAATAAAGCACCTGATATTTTCACAAATGACGGAGATGCACAATTATTGGTTTGGCAGGATAAGTTAGAAGATTTATCTGATCAACCTTGGGTAGCTGACGCATTCGAAGGTACTTTAGATGGAATGACATCTGATGGGAAAATTTATGGTATGCCTTTAAATATGGAAGGTTACGGCTTTGCTTATAACAAAGAATTATTTGAAAAAGCAGGGATCACGGAGCTTCCTACGACGTTCTCTGAATTAGAAGCTGCAGCTAAGAAACTTCAAGATGCTGGCATCACTCCATTCTCGATCGGTTATGGCGAGTGGTGGGTATTAGCAAACCACGGATTAAACGTTCCATTTGCTTACCAAGAAGACACTGACGCGTTCTTCACTGGCTTAAATGACGGTTCTGGTAAAATTGAAGGCAACGAATTCGTGAGCAAGTACTTTGATTTAATCGACTTAACGATTAAGTATGGTAACAAAAATCCATTAACAACTGATTACAACACACAAGTAACACTATTCGCTACTGGCGAAGCTGCAATGACGCAACAAGGGAACTGGATTCAACCAATGCTAGACAAGATCAACCCTGAAATTGAAGTTGGATTTATTCCAATGCCACTTACAGATGACGAGGCTCAATCAGATAAGCTAATGGTTGACGTTCCAAGTAACTGGGTTGTTCACAACGGTTCAACGGATGAAGAAAAAGAAGTAGCAAAAGACTTCTTAAACTGGATGGTTACCTCTGAAGCTGGTAAAACAGCATTAACAAAAGAATTCAAGTACATCCCTGCATTCAAATCTGTTGAAGCATCAGCTGATGACATCGGACCTCTAGGCGCTGACCTTCTGAAGTACTCTCAAGAAGGCAAAACCTACTCTTGGCAGTTCATGAAGTACCCAGATGGTGCTGGTCAAGAATTCGGTGCAGCTCTTCAAGCATACGTTGGCGGCCAAGCATCTAAAGAAGACACAATGAAAGCCTTCGACGCAACTTGGAAGAAGCTAAAGAAATAATAATGACGAATTTTTAAAACTGACTCAAGTCAGCCGTGGACATTCCACAGCTGGCTGGGTCAGTTTTTTTGGTATATCTCACTAACTGTCCACCCTACACGGACAAAAAGGGTGTTTCTGTCCACGAGCGGTGACAGACACCCTAAAAAGACACTTCCCCCATATCTGTCCACGGAGGGTGACAGACACCCCAAAAAGACACTTCCCCACATTCTGTCCACGGAGGGTGACAGACACCCCAAAAAGACACTTCCCCACATTCTGTCCACGGAGGGTGTCTGTCACCGCAAAAAGACACTTTCCCCACATTTGTCCACGAGGGGTGTCTGTCACCGCAAAAAGACACTTTCCCCACATTCTGTCCACGAGGGGTGTCTGTCACCGCATTCGGTGGTATAATGGAGGATAGACTATTTTTGATAACGGGAGGGTTGGACGGATGTCACATATCCCTGAGGTATACAAAGAATTAATTGAAGCGGCTGCCGCAGATGTTTCGAAGCTCCTGAGTCCGGGTTATGAACCGGATGCGAAGCTGATGCAAAAAGGACTTCTTATATATAGGCAAGGACTCGTTACAAAGGTCCGCTACGAGGATGGCTCGGTTACATCAACGGTTCAGGATGTTACACCGGTGTTTGTTCAGGTGGAGCTGAACTTCTTCCAAACAAGCTCCTGCTCCTGCCCAGCCGATGGAATTTGCCGTCATATCGTCGCTACCTTTCTTTACGCATTTTCCCAAGTGGGCAGCGTGGCTGACTGGGTCGAGGAATGGCGCACCCCTCTTCATGAGAAAAAAACCGCGCAACAGCTCGGACTCATGAAGGCCAAGGATTTAATGAAAGGATCAGGCACTATTAAACCCGATTACGATCATTGGGTTCAAACCTTTCAAAACAGCTTTCAATCAATCATGAAGGGCCAAGGAACACCAAAGCCCTACCTCATCCCAGAACTGTACCAGGCCTATTCGAGACGACTCCGTGCAAGTGCACCTGTTGAACAAGAATGGAAGCAGCTTTACCTATTGGTCGGAAACATCTTTTCGTTCCGCCAGTTACTCAACTTAAGCCAGGAATCCGGTCATAGCTCCTATGACATTGAACGTAACTACCAGCAGCTATTTTTCTCGCTCATTGACGAAACCGAGGTGCTCATTAACCGCCTAAGCGTACACGCCCTTCCCTTCGCCTTTGATGAGTTCATTGCCCGTCTTAAAGATGACGTAACCGACCTTCTCATTGACGAGGTCGCTTTGGAATTCGAACGGATCCAACTTTATCAGCTGCTTTGGAGTTCTCTTTTTAAAAAGAAGCATTGGCGTGAAGAAGAGCTAGAAAAACTTGCGAACCTTGGAAAAATCAACGGCTCCTACGCCCTATCACTTGGCTACATCCATCTCAACCTATTGTTAAAACGAGACGAAAAAGCTCTATCCATCATCAGCCAGCACGAAGCAGACATTAGCCCGTTTCTTCTCATCTGGTTAGAGGACTTTAAATCACAGCGCGACTGGAAACGCATGGGGCCATTCGTTGAGGCATTTATTGGATACTTACGACCTTATTTACTCAGCTTACCAAACAGCTACGCGTGCTTTGACTTCACTCGGTACGCAACCAGAGTGCTGCAATCGTACTGCGCAGAAACGAACCGGATCGATCTGTATGAAAAAATCCTCATGCAGCTTCTTCCCTATAGCTACCGTGAATACGAACATTACTTATATATGGAAAAGCAATTCGAAAAATGGAGCGACCTGCAAGCCTATATTGGATATGACATGACCTCCATCTCAACCGATAAAATCAAAGAGCTACAAAAAGAGGACCCAGCCGTCCTATTGCCGCTCTACCATCAATCGATTCAGAAAAATATTGATTTAAAAAATCGTGGCAACTATCGCCAAGCTGTTCGTGAGCTAAAAAAACTTCGAACAATATATAAAAAACTCAAGCGCCAAGACGAGTTTGAGCAATTTTTCGACCTATTACTTGAGCGTACGAAACGGCTTCGAGCGTTTCACGAGGAATGTCAAAGGGGTAAGCTGATTCATGCTTAAAACGAGACTTGTACACATACACATTCGTCATATAGAAAACAATCGCTACTTTATTTGGGCAACCAATGACCATAACGACGACGTTCAACCGTCCCAATGGAAATCGCTTCTTTTTAACCGTCACAAGGAATCATATTACGGAACCTTTGTCGATGAAGAGACGATTGACCAACATCCCGGCGTGTCTATCGACGCTTGGCAGCTGGTGTCCCTTTTAGCACAAGAGCAATTCAACCAGCTCATTGAGTGGGATTGGGATGAAACAGCGCAAATTTGCCTAGCCTCTGCCCATTCGCTACACGAAGCCATTTCGGAAAAAGATTGGCTTCCTGACTTTTCAGCATGGGAACAAGACGAATTCCGCTGGGCTCTTCCTGAACGGGTCAAGCAGGAATTTGATCCGTCTTTTTTTGAGCAGCAAATTTCAGAGGAAGAAACCGTACAGCTTTTTGTAGAAAAATGGTTCGACTCCTCCCTTAGCGCCTTCTTCGACAGAAACCAGGAATGGCACGAAAAGGTAGGAGTAAAGCTTGATGCCTTGAAAAATCAAGCTCTGTCTCCTCGCGCATTGGCTACGTATTTTGATGAAGAAACATGGAGCGAATGGATTGGCTTAAAGGAATCTCAAGTACCGTTTTCACTAGGACTGCGCTTAGAGGAGCCAGCGGACCTTGATGGAACATGGGAGCTGCAAGTCTTTTTACGTGGAAAAAATCAAGCAGATCTCATTGTGGATGCCAAAGATGACAGCAATATGCCAAAAAGCTGGTATCCATATGACTCGTATATCGAGCGTGAGCAGCAGCGTTGGGTCGAGCTTTTTCCATGGTTAGAAGGAAAACGAGGTGTCACTAGTCAGTTAACAGAAAATGATGCTTGGATGTTCTTGTCTGATGCGAGTGAAACGTTGTTAGCACTGGGAGTTGAAATTCTCCTCCCTTCTTGGTGGCAAGCGATGAAGAACGCGAACTTGAAGGTCAAAGCGAAACTCAAGGGAACGAGCACTCGCGGTCAATCCTTTGTAGGCCTACAGGCGATGCTTGATTACAACTGGCGCTTCTCGATGAACGGAGTGGAGCTAAGTGAGGATGAGTTCCATCAGCTCGTCGAGGAAAAAAGGCGACTCGTATTTATTCGCGGCCGTTGGATTAAACTTGATCCAGGATTTATTCGTACGATTCAAGATCTGATGAAAAAGGCGGAAAAAGAAGGCTTGCACGTAAGGGACCTCATTCAGCAGGAGCTTTTAGGTGGGGATGATGAAGACCCTTCACAATCGTTAGATGATCCACGTGCGTTTGCCAAGATACAAATTGATTTGAACCGTCAGTGGAAGCAAATGATTAAGCAGCTTCAGGACGTTCGGTCGATTCCAGAGGTTGAAGTGCCTGGGAGCTTCCTTGGTGAGCTGAGACCATACCAAAAACAAGGCATGAGCTGGCTATTGTTTTTGCGTAAGTATGGATTTGGCGCGGTTTTAGCCGATGATATGGGACTTGGTAAAACGATTCAGCTGATCAGTTACCTTTTACAGGTGAAAAAAGAAGACAAAAATCCAGCACCGGCTTTGATTGTTTGTCCAACCTCTGTACTTGGAAACTGGCAAAAGGAGATCGAACGCTTTGCTCCAAATATGAAGGTATATCTTCATTACGGTTCGAATCGTTTGAAAGAGGAAAAGTTCAAGGAGAAAGTGCTGGAGTCGGACGTTGTGTTAACTTCCTATGGATTGACCCATATTGATGCAGCCGAATTCGAGCCGATTACATGGAGCTCGGTCGCAATCGACGAAGCACAAAATATTAAAAATGCCGGAACAAAGCAGTCTCGTGCGGTTCGTAAGCTGAACGGTAAGCACCACATCGCTCTCACCGGAACACCGATGGAAAACCGTTTGACCGAGCTTTGGAGTATTTTTGATTTTACCAATCACGGTTACTTAGGAAGCTTAGGGAATTTCCAGAAAAAGTTCGTCCTGCCGATTGAAAAAGACAATGAGAAGGAAAAAATCAGTGAGCTTCAAGCATTGATTCGTCCATTCTTACTCAGACGAACGAAAAAAGACGAAGAAGTGGCTCTCAACTTGCCGGATAAGCAGGAGCAAAAGGAATACTGTCCGCTTACGGCCGAGCAGGCATCACTGTACGAGCAGCTCGTTCAAGATACGTTTGCTCAGATCGAAACACTTACTGGTCTTGAGCGAAAGGGTCTTATTTTACAATTATTGAGCCGCTTAAAGCAGCTATGTAACCACCCTGCCCTTTATTTGAAGGAAGAAAATCCATTACAGCTTCTTGAACGTTCGGTTAAGCTTGAAAAATTAACCGAGCTCATTGAAGCCGTACTAGAGCGCGAGGAAAGCGGTTTGATTTTCACTCAGTACATCGAAATGGGTGAAATCATCCGACGCGTGTTAAATAAGAAGTACGGAATTGAAGTTCCTTTCTTAAACGGAAGTGTGCCAAAAGCCAAGCGAGACGAAATGATCACACGGTTCCAAAACCGCGAGTTCCCTGTGTTCCTACTAAGCCTGAAAGCCGGTGGAACCGGGTTAAATCTAACAGCGGCAAACCATGTCATCCATTACGATCGCTGGTGGAACCCAGCCGTCGAAAACCAAGCAACCGACCGTGCGTACCGTATCGGCCAAAAAAGGTTCGTTCACGTGCACAAATTCATCAGCACGGGCACACTCGAAGAAAAAATCGACGCCATGCTAGAGAAAAAACAAACGCTAAACGATTCCATCATCCAAAGCGACAACTGGATTACCGAGCTCTCCACCGACGAGCTCCGCGACTTAATCCTCCTCTCATAGTAATAACGGTGTCTGTCACCACAGAAAGACAGATGGGGCCATTTTGTCCGCCTGGAATGTACACTTTACGTTTTGCCTACTGTCCGTCTCAGGTGGACAAAACCTACAAAACTGTCCACGAAGGGTGTCTGTCACCGCAAGTGGGACGTAGAAAGACCCAGCCACGTTGGCTGGGCCTTTTCCTTATATCTTTTCCTTATATCGCTAAGTGTCCTTTTAGCTCTTGCTGGACTCGTTCTCTTTCCTCGTCGGAGACAAAGAGGTACCATACTCTCCCTATGTAGCCGCCCTCTCCTTGTATAGCAAGTTGGTCAATCATGCTTCCAGATTTCCGGTAGTTTTTCTGGATATCGACCATTTGATCCCAAGTTAGGTTCGTTCGAACATTTTCTCCGAGTGCGGAAAAGATATCATCAAAATTGGCTAACGAGCTCAAGCTTGCACCTTCACGGATAACTCCACGAATAATTTGCCGCTGGCGCTGTTGTCTTCCGAAATCTCCTTGTGGGTCATCGTATCTCATCTGCACATACGAAAGAGCTTCCTTACCCGTTAAGCTGATTTGTCCTTCTTTAAAAGTAACACCACCGTTAGAAAACTCAAACGAGTTATTAACTGTAATTCCACCAACTGCATCCACAATATCTTGAAAGCCTTCCATATTTACCTTTATATAATAATCGATTGGGATGTCGAGAAAGTTTTCAACAGTTGCCATCGCCATTTCTTCATTCCCGAAGGCATACGCATGATTGATCTTATCCTCGGTACCATGGCCAACGATCTCCACCCTCGTATCGCGCGGAATACTCAACATCTTGACTGTCTCTAACTCCGGATTCACTGTCAGTACAATCATTGTATCTGATCGACCTTTGTCTCCTTCTCTCTCATCCACACCAAGCATCAGCACAGAAAAAGGCTCCTTCGCCTCAAGGGAAACCTCCTGTGTCCTTTTATCAGAAACCGTCCGACTCGTCGGATCATGCATCGTTTCCACCGCTTTACTTAATGAATGATATACGGAATATGCGTACGCACCTGCTCCTAGAAAAAGCAGCAGCAGGATTATTCCGGTTATCCTTATCCATCTCCGCTTTTTCTTACGCCTTTCTGCCCTCATAAAGACAACCTCCCTTTATGAAAACAGAATAACAGAAAATAATTCCAATTTTTATAAAAAGTCTTCGACATCATTTTTATTAATTTAAAATACTAAAAAAATCAAGTCTCCAACTAACTACTTGCTATTGAAAAAACCAAGCTACCACTGTACCAAGACTAGATCCTAAAATCGCACTCAATGTCATTGAAACCGAGCTGGCCGAAACCTCTATTTCCCCAAACTCCTTGGCTTTAGACGTTCCAATGGCATGAGAGGCACTTCCAAAAGCCAGACCTCTTCCCAATGGACTTGTTATTCGAAACCACTTAAACACGATCGGTCCTAAAACAGCCCCGGAAAGACCAGCAATCATCACAAAAACAATGGTCATTGAAGGAATACCTCCAATTTCCGATACTACCTGAATCGCCACTGGCGTCGTAATAGATTTAGGTATAACTGAAAGAAGAAGCTCCTTTGTAACCCCAAAACTATCTGCCAGTACTACTCCACTCAGCATCCCTACCAATACACCTACAAGAACTCCCCCAAGGATAGGTACAAACTGCTTCATCAACGTCTTTCTTTGCATGTACAAAGGATAGGCAAGCGCAACAACTGCAGGACTAAGTAACTGATTAATCCATTCTCCACCGATCATAAAAGTTTCATAGGATAGTTGTAACATACTTAATAGAGCAATGATTACAATAGTTGTCGTCAATAAGGGAAGAAGAAACGCGAAGGTGTACTTCAAATATAAGCGGGTCATCATTTGGTACATGATGACCGTAAAAACAATGATTATTATTGAGATAAGGAATTGTTGCACTCTGTTTTCACCTTCCTCTTTTCAACATTTCTTTCAAGAAGCTGACTTGTCCAACCTACTGATATCATGGTTAAAATAGTGCTCACCATAATAATCGCGAATAAAATTAATCCTTTTCCTGAAAAAAGAGACGGAACCTTCATCACGCTTACCGTTACCGGCACTAAAAGTAATGGAAGCAAAGTAATAAGAGCATTGGCACCATCTTGAATCCAATGAACAGGGACAATTTTTAAAAATAATAAAAGCAACAATAAAAGCAACCCAATAATACTCCCAGGAAGAGGGATATGTAGAAAGTTTTTAAGGAAACTGCCTATATAAAATAAACCAAACAACATACCAATCTGAAAAATCACTTTTGCAACATACCTCATCGAGTTGATCCGCCACCTTGTTTAAAAGACTATCCTTATTTTACTATAAAAACATTTAGACGGTGGCGATTGGACTGCACATAAAAAACCGAGCAGCCAATAAAGCTGCCCGAATAGTGAGGGGAGTGAGGAAGTTATTGATTCTATCTAAGGGAGAAAATATGAGGATCATTTAGTATCTAAAATGTGTTTCTCGTATGGCACATTCTAACTGAGCAATTCTCATTTGTAACAAGGAAATATGTTCATGGGATTTTCCCACGAGTTCAATCAGCTGTTCCACTACATGTTCGTTTATTTGTTTCAAGGAGCAACGACCTCTCTTTCAGGTGGAGGAGTTGGAAGTGGGATTTTCGAGCCCCGGTCGTCATCTCTTCTCGGACCCATGAATCGAACATTCTCTGCAACCACTTCCGTTACATATGTTCTTTTCCCCTGATTATCATAGCTGCGTGTCTGGATTCTTCCGGTAATGCCAATGAGGGAGCCCTTTTTACAAAAGGCAGTCGTGTTTTCGGCGGTTTTTCGCCATAAGGTACAATGAACAAAGTCTGTGTCCACCTCTCCTTTTTGGTTGCGATATTGTCGGTTTACTGCGAGGATGATATTGCAAACATATACTCCTTCTGGGGTAACTCTCAAATCTGGATCCTTCGTCAACCTCCCTACCAACGTCACTTGATTGATCATCTGTCATCTCCTCTCCAATTGATGCTCTTATCATAATTGGAAAGAGATGCCTATGTAAAATGGCCATGGTTCAATTTTCCTATTTATTTCCCATGAACTTTTCATCATTTCCTTAGATAAAAATGCCATTTTTCCCCCTAAATACCCCTCCAAATTTCGATTTTCGCCTTTTCAAAAGTTTTTTTCGACAAAGTTATTTGTTAAGTGAATAAGCAACAAGGAATGCACCAGCGAATTCCAACCAACCACCTGTAAAAAGTAGAACTCGTTTTTGTTTCTCCTTTTCTTCAGAAGTTAGTATCCCGATCGAATCGAGCATCGCACCTAAGGTAATCAGACTCAGCCCAACCCCCTCAAGATTGGGTGACTTACCTTCCCCGACTTGGACAACACCAGTCGCTTCTAGTGCTGCACCCATCGATTGAATGGTGCTGCCTAATGAATTGAATCTTGTATTCTTTTCTGAAGGACTGTCTATTTCTATATTGGTGGCCAAACTATTAATGGTATTTCCACTTGCCTGCACAAAGGTTCCTACCATCCCAAGAATATTTTTCTCTCCCTCCGGATTATCCAGCAGCTTTAACCGGCCAACTCCTTGCAAGGTATTCCCGACCGCTTGTACCGCATTGCCATCACGCACGAGCTTCTTATTGATGTCTTCAACTGGATGAGCCCCCGTTTCCCCAACTGCAGCAATAAAGGCACCTATCGCCAGTAAATTAGCCCCGACCACAATCATTTCGTCTCCCTCTAGATACAAAAAAATCACCTCTAAAACTAGCTCATGCTAATATCTTATTCAACGAGCTTTTCCTTGACCATTTCGCAGGGATTTTTTCAAAAGCTTGCAGAATTCGCTTTCATCTCAGCATATGTTATAATTTAGGAAAGCTTGTTCGGGAGGTATCAAAATGAAAACGTTCAAATTGATTTCTTTACAAATCATTGACGACAGTGAAGCACAAGATATTACTCTCCATGACGGACTAATTATCAACAAAGAGGACGAAAGAAACAGATGGCTGATTGAAGCGTATGTCGGTGCCAACTATCAGGATTTTTTCACAAGGCTTCTTGAGTCAGAAAGAGAAACACCAGCGCAAGTTGTCATATCCAAAAAGGAAAATGACCCTGCGAGTTTTACAACAAGAGTTCTTTCCGTGAAAAAAATTGATGGTCGTCTTTCCGTTTTATTTGAAGGCTTTTTAAAAAGATCGAAAAATTATGCTGAGCTACTTTTAAGTGATCTTATTGAAAAAGGTTTAAGCGGGGAGGAGCTATTAAGCGAATTCCGCGAAAAAATGATGACCAAACCCAAATTAACTTCCACCTCATAAGAAAAACGTCAACGAGCAGTGCTTGTTGACGTTTTGTTTATTTTCTTACCTTATCCACCAGATACTGAAATCCATATAGGAAGAATGATTTGAAAAAGAAATAAAGAAAAAATTGCGGTTCACTGATTTTTTTCAGCCTAGCCACTTTTAAGCGGTCCAAAAACCGGATGACAATAAAAGCAAAAAAGGCATTGACCCCTGCGTTCAGTAACAAAAACTTCCCTAGATTTCCGTACGTCCACTTTAATATCCACATAGAAGCCACGATAAATGGACCAATATTAAAAGACATTTCCCCTGTCACATACGATTTAGGTTTATTATAAAAAATCCACCATTTTCTCTTTTTTGCATATAGAACAGTAAAGGCTTCAAAGACTACAGCAAAGATCGATGCAGGCATGAATCTCTTGATATTTTGTTTTCCTAAAAATAAGGCTGTTGCCCAAGAGACAATCACCATGATCACATTAACTGTCCATTGCTGTCTCAATTTCATGATTAGAAACTCCTTTTTTTCTTAGAGTTTCCTATTACCCATGTTTTTCATTCATACTGTAAAAGCTCCGAAACCGTTACAAAGGTGTATCCTTTCTTTTTTAAAGTTTCAATAGTTGGTCCCACCGAATTCAAGCTCTCTTTCCTACTTTTGTACATCACATGCAGTAAAATAATTGAACCAGGCTCGATATGTGTCACAATATCATCCGTTATTTTCTCAGAATCGGCAGCAATCTCTGAATCTGTCTCTGGCTCAATATTCCACATAATAGTCGGTCGATCATGTTTATTTAAGTAATATGGGAGGAATAACAGCTTTTTCCCGTAAGGAGGTCGAAACGTAATCTCGCCTTCGTACCCAGCTGCCCGAATCCATTCATCCGTTGATTCGATTTCATTTTTAATAAAATTGGGCGATTTTAACACCATCCGCTCATGAGAATACGTATGGTTGCCTATTTCATGTCCAGCTTGAACAAGCTTTTTGGCGTCTTCCATATTTTCTTCGATTTCTCTACCTGTTAAAAAGAAAGTCGCTTTTACCTCTTCTTTCCCTAAAATGGACAGGATCTCATCGGTGTGAACCCCTGGCCCATCATCAAAGGTTAATGCGACGACTTTCTCTTCCGTCTCGACTTTTTCTACAATGCCTCCAAAAAATTGAAAGCTTCGAGATTTGGAAACTTGAAATAACGAGTAACTCACCGCTATGAGTACGAGTAAAACAATTAAAAGCTTTTTCATATATCCTCCAAAAAAATAGACCAAATCCCATGATTCGGCCTAAATTACACTATTCCTTTTTGTCTCCAAGACCAAACATGATTTCTACTTCACACACAAGCTCGCCTTCTACCGTAGCAACTGCCTTGCCTTTTCCGAAGGTGCCGCGTACTCTTGTCATTTCTACTTCTAATCGAAGCTGATCACCAGGTACCACTTGACGCTTAAAGCGACAGTTATCAATTCCTGCAAAAAATGCCAGACGACCTTTATTTTCTTCTTTAACAAGCATTGCAACCGCTCCAACCTGTGCAAGAGCTTCTACAATTAGAACCCCTGGCATAACAGGAAACTCAGGAAAATGTCCGTTGAAAAACTCTTCGTTCGCTGTCACATTTTTAATGCCGATCGCGCGCTTTCCTTCTTCTAGCTCTAAAATACGATCCACTAGCAAGAATGGATAACGGTGCGGAATGATTTCTTTAATTTGTTCTATATTCAACATGAGAATTAGTACCTCCTACTAATACTAGGTTTTATATCTTCTATTGTAGCGGAAAGCCACTAGGAAAAGCAAACAAAAAAAGCAGTCAAACACATGACTGCTTTCTGCTTATTTATCACTATTCACCAAATCAACGATATGCGTCCACGTGGACTTTTCAAACACATCTGTGGCTTTGCCATTACCCATGACGCTGTATCCGACCATTGCACCTGATACGGTACTCACAACAAGTAGAATGGCAACGATGATAACCCGAAGCCAGATCGGAATTAGACGAATGCGAATTCGCTTTCGGCCTTCCTTCAGCGCTTTCTCCTTTTCTTCTCTGCGTTCCTTTTTTCGCTGCTCGCGTAAGGAAACAGCTTCCTGGTTACTATTGTTTACAGCCATGGTTGATTCCCCTTTTAACGAATTCCGTTTACAAGTCCCATCATCTGATCCGCAAGTGTCACGGAGCGAGATTGAAATTGGTATGCACGCTGAACATTGATTAGTTCTGTCATTTCTTTTGAAAGGTCCACATTCGATTGTTCTAGAGCTCCCTGTTGAAGACTAATTTCTCCTCTTAGTCCTCCATTTAACTCGGTTAATACTTCATCTTCAGCGATATTTGCTGGAAGACCCAGTAAGTTTCCACCACGTTGCTCTAAGAATTGTGGCTTATTCACACGAACTACTCCAAGGTTAAACACTTCTGTCGCACCAGCTGTTTTCGTTACCGTTAACTGGCCATTTGCATTGATGTTATAATCCTTGGCTTCACCATTTATTGTAATCGGATTATTGTTTTCGTCAAGTACTGGCAATCCATCGCCATTAACAAGCATGACTTCTGTATCAGAAAGAGGTGATAAATAAAGCGCACCATTTCGTGTATACTGAACTTCATTAACTCCATTTGTTTGAACAAGTACTTTAAAAAGTTGTCCTTCTTTTGTAAAAGCCGTATCAAGTGAACGATCGGTCTGCTTAAGTGCTCCCTGAGTCATAACCAGTTGAGCTTGTCCAAGCTTTGCTCCTGTTCCTTGGCGGATACCGTTTGGAGTAAGTCGGTTCACTTCTTTATTCGCACGCTCTTGGTTGTTAAACTCTTGAAATAGTAGATCAGTAAACGTCGCTTCTCTTCTTTTATAGCCATTTGTATCAACGTTTGCCATATTATTAGAGATGATATCCATTTGCTTTTGAAGCTGGGATAATGTGTTCGTCGCTGTAATCATCGTACGATTCATGAATTAGTGCCTCCTTCCTTATCCAATTCTTCCGATTTCATTCGCTGCTTTTTCCATGCTCTTATCATACGCTTGAAGCACCTTTTGGTTGGCTTCGAACGCACGATACGCCGTTAACATATCTGTCATCGTGCGGCTCACGTCGACATTTGAGCGCTCTAAATACCCTTGCTGCAGCTTAAACTGAATGCCTTCTGTGTTAAAGGCATTGGCAAGCGGATTGCCATCCTCTGTACGATATAACCCGTCACCCTCTTTAATCATACGCTGTGGATTTGCGGCAAATCCTACACCTAGGCGGGCTGTTTCTCCATTTGCACCGGTGATAAGGCCATCTTCACTTACTGTGAACTGATCGCTTGAGAGCTGGATTGGCTGGCCTTGGTCATTTAGAACGACGTTTCCGCTTGAAGTCGTTAAAAACCCTTGTCCATCTAATGTAAAATCACCATTACGAGTGTATTTAGTCGTACCATCTGCGCCTTGTACGCTATAAAAAACCGAACCTGCTAGGCCGTTGTCGCCATTAGGCGGCATATACAAATCAACTAGTGCGATATCCGTACGCTGCTCTGTTGCTTGTAGATCTCCTTGAATAAACTTCGGAACAGCTTCCTGCATATATACACCTGTGTTAATCGCACCAATCGTTGTTCCAGTCGTAAGATTCAACCCTTTTTCAGTCGGAATGGATTGTGAATCATACCGTTTTAACAGCATCTCAGGAAACGCACGCATCGACGCCTGATCAGCTTTAAATCCCGGAGTATTGGCATTCGCCATATTATTAGTAAACATCTCTGTTCTTCGCTGTTGGGAGATCATACCTGAAGCAGCCGTATAAAACCCTCTAAACATCCTGTCACCTCTTCATTTTCAACTATCTATATACATATCAAAAATAATCTCGAAAATATTTAAAACCACACTTAGTATCTGTCT
>WTKE01000048.1 GCA_011524525.1 Bacillus sp. (in: firmicutes)
CAAGGGGTTCAAATATACTTTAAAGCCTTAAAGGAGAGGCTTTTTTTATTTTCTTAATAACTTGAATGTTTTTAATTGTTAAAAAAATCTTGCAATTGTCATTTAACTGTAATAATATTTTAATCAAATAGAGTAATTGACAGAATAATTAAAAAAACGTAAGAGGTGTCCGATGAGCGTAAATACTCAATTACATAAAGATACACCTTTGCTTGAGGTGAAAAACCTAGAAACTGCATTTTCTATTGATGGTCAATACTATAATGCAGTGGACAATGTGTCATTTTCTGTTAAACCACGCCAAATTGTTGGTATTGTTGGTGAATCAGGTTGTGGAAAATCGGTAATGAGTTTATCCATAATGAAGCTCCTACCAAAAGGTATTGGAGAAATTAAATCAGGAAGCATACGATTTGAGGGTGTACATTTAGAACAAATGTCAGATAAAGAGATTAATAGTATTCGTGGAAAAGAGATTGCAATGATCTTCCAAGAGCCTATGACCTCGTTAAATCCAGTGTTTTCCATTGGCTTTCAAATTCAAGAAGTGTTATTTAATCATATGAAAATCTCGAAAAAAGAAGCGAGATTAAAGAGCATTGCTCTGTTAAAGAGTGTGGGTATTTCAAGACCAGAGAAAATTATTGATGAGTATCCGCATCAGCTCTCTGGAGGTATGAGGCAAAGAGTAATGATAGCGATTGCAATCGCTTGTCAACCTAAGTTGTTGATTGCTGATGAACCGACAACTGCACTTGATGTAACGGTTCAGGCGCAAATCTTGGAACTGCTAAAAGATATCCAAAAAGTGAATGATATGTCAGTCATTTTAATTACTCATGATCTTGGGGTAGTTGCAGAAATGTGCGACGAGGTCATCGTTATGTATGCAGGAAAGGTTGTTGAAAAAACAGATGTCGATACCTTGTTTCACGATCCCAAACATCCCTACACAAAATTGCTAATGGGTGCAATCCCGCGGATGGATGAGGATGTTAAGGTGTTAAGTTCCATTAAAGGGATTGTTCCATCTTTAAAGAACATGCCGAAAGTCGGTTGTAAGTTTGCTGCCCGCTGTCCTCAAGCGATGCCAGAATGTACAAGTATTACGCCACTACTAGCAGAAACAGACGAGGGGCACGAAGTTTCCTGCCTGCTATATCCAACAAGCAGGCCAAAGAGAGGGAGTCTTGCATAATGAATATGGAAGTTCAGGAAACAACATTAAATAAAAAAGGTAAGACCAATAATGATGTTCTGCTCGAGGTGAAAAATCTCAAAACCTATTACCCTATTAAGGGTGGAATCCTTAGAAGAACTGTTGCTGTTGTCAAAGCAGTAGATGATATTTCGTTTGAAATTAATAAAGGAGAAACACTTGGACTGGTTGGTGAATCTGGCTGTGGAAAATCGACAGCAGGTCGTACCATCTTGCGCCTATTAGATGCAACGGACGGGCAGATTATTTTCGACGGAGACGATATTACTAATATTCGTGGTGTATCGCTTCGAAAGGTACGAAAAGATTTCCAAATGGTGTTTCAAGATCCATATGCTTCGCTAAACCCAATGATGATGGTCGGAGATTTAATTTCAGAGCCTATTAGAAATTTTTCAAACAAACGCTCTAAGGAGTTAAAACCAGAGGTAATGGAGCTTTTAACTAAGGTAGGATTACCTGAAGATGCTTATTACAAATACCCTCACGAATTTTCAGGCGGACAAAGACAAAGAATTGGTATTGCGAGAGCGCTTGCATTAAAGCCAAAGTTAATCATTGCTGATGAGCCGGTTTCAGCACTAGATGTTTCCGTTCAATCACAGGTATTGAATTTGTTAAAAGAGCTTCAAGATGAGTTTGATTTAACCTTCTTGTTCATCGCTCATGATTTAAGTGTTGTAAAACATATGAGTGACCGAATCGGAGTAATGTATTTAGGTGGACTAGTTGAAGTAGCGGAGAAAAATAGCTTATATGCAGAGCCATTGCATCCATATACCCAAGCTTTAATCTCTGCTATTCCAGAGCCGGATCCAAGGAAAAAGAAGGAAAGAATTATTCTAGAAGGCGATGTGCCAAGTCCGATTGATCCACCGAAAGGGTGTACCTTCCATCCACGTTGTGCACATGCAATGCCTGAATGTCAACGGGTTAAACCAACTTTAAAGGAGGTGAAGCCTGGGCATAGAGTCGCATGTCATTTATACAACTAGCAGAAAAAAACTATTTCCGGGGGGAAAACAATGAAAAAATCAGCATTTTGGCTTGTTTCTGTGATGTTAATCATGTCTCTATTTTTAGCAGCATGTTCAAAGGAAACAGCAAACGAAGAGCCAGCAGAGGGTGATAAGCCAGCTGGAGAAGCAATAGAAGGTGGCACAGTAACATTTGGTTATACACAACCATTCAAAGGTGTTTTATCTTATGCTTATTACGAAGGAGAAGATGATGTTAATGCTCTTCAATTTATGCATGAAGCTTTGATTAAAACCGGTGATGATTTAACACCGCAACCGAACCTGGCAACATGGGAACTTTCTGAAGACCACATGAAATTAACGTTTAAGCTAAAAGAAGGCGTGAAATGGCATGACGGTGAAGAACTTACTGTAGAAGATATGGAGTATGCTTGGTACTTAATCGCAGATCCAACTTATGAAGGTGCACGTTTTGCTAACGTAGCAATGATTAAGGGTGCTCAAGAATACCATGATGGAACAGCTGAAACAATCGAAGGTATTAAAGTAATTGACGACTACACAATTGAAGTAACAGTTACAGAACCATCTGTAAACTTACTAGATAATATCTGGGTATATCCAGAACCAAAGCATTACTATGGAGATATTTCTTCTAAAGAACTACCAGATTCTGAGCAAATTCGTAAAAACCCTATTGGGGTTGGACCTTTCAAGGTTAAGAATATTGTTGCTGGTGAAATGATTGAGTTTGAACGTTTTGATGATTACTGGCAAGGTCCTGCGAAATTAGACGGAGTTGTTTACAAAATCATTGACGGATCATTAGCACAAGGATTAATCCAAAACGGTGAAGTAGATGTTATTGAAGCACCGAAGGATCAATGGGCTGCTATTAAAGAGCTTCCAAACGTAAATGCAGTTGAAGCAGATGCAATGTCTTACAGCTATATCGGATTTGACTGGGGTCATTACGACACTGAAAAGGGTGTAGTTGTATCTGATAACCAAAAATTCCAAAACAAAGCTTTGCGTCATGCAATGGCTCATGCTATTGATCGTCAAGCATTTATCGATGGTTTTGCAAACGGCTTAGGAAAACCATTAAATACGCCATTCCCATCAGTATCATGGGCAAAAATTGATGATTCTGAGATTAATGGTTATGAGTTTGATGTAGAAAAAGCAAAAGAACTTCTTGATGAAGCTGGTTACAAAGATGTAGATGGCGATGGTTTCGTTGAAGATCCGGAAGGAAAGCCATTCACTGTAAACTTTGATGCGATGGCTGGTGCTGAAACGTCTGAGGCGCGTGCTCAATTTATCATTCAATCTTGGCAAGCGATTGGTCTTAATGCAAAGCTTAACGGTGGAGCATTAAAAGACTTCAACCTATTCTATGACACAATTGAAGCTGATGATCCTTCTGTTGAGACGTTTATGGGTGCATGGGGACTTGCGGCAGATCCGGATCCAGCTGGTATTTGGTTATCTACAGACAAGTGGAACATGTGGAGATGGTACTCTGAAGAGTCTGATGAGTTAATTAAAAAGGGTGTAACATTCCCAGAAGATGAGAGCATGGATATTACTGAGCATCGTCAACAGTATTATGATGAGTGGCAAAAACTAGTTAACGAAGAGTTACCAATCATTTTCTTCGAACAACGTGTTGATCCATGGGCTATCAATAAGCGTGTTCAAAACGTAAAAGTTACTCCATTCGGAACAGATGACTTCCATTTATGGGCTGTAACAGAGTAATGAAAATTACATTTTAGTTTGATAAGGGGAATTGAGCATGCTACAATACACCATTCGTAGACTAATAGGTATGATTCCAATTATTTTCCTTATCTCAGTAGTGGTATTTTCCCTGGCAAAGCTTATGCCAGGGGATGCCCTATCTGGTAAAATTGATCCACTTAATTCAGATCCAGCTTATATAGAAGAAATGCGTGAAAAAATGGGATTAAATGACCCTATTCATGTACAGTACATTCGCTGGATGAGTGGAGTGGTCAAGGGAGATTTTGGTGATTCATTCGTACACAAACGTGAGGTAATGGAATTGGTTGGTGATCGCCTTCCAAACACTATCATTTTAGGAGTATCTGCACTTTTAATTACGTATTGTTTAGCTTTTTTAATGGGGAGATTTTCAGGGCGGTACGCATATAGTATGGGAGATTACCTCATTTCAGGATTTAACTATTTAGCTCTAGCTATTCCTAGCTTTGTTGCAGCATTAGTTGCTATTTATATTTTCTCTATTAATTTAGGTTGGGTACCTGCCACAGGAAGTATCGGCTCAGGGGTGGAACCGGGTACATTTGAGTATTTTATTAGTAAAGCGAAACATACGATATTACCAGCTCTAGTACTAGGATCTCTCGCTACTGCATCCTATACACAATTTTTGCGTAATGATATGATCGAAAGCTCTCGTAAAGATTATGTTCGTACTGCAAGAGCGAAAGGTACGAAAGAATCAACGATTTATAATAAGCATATTTTAAGAAATTCTATTATCCCAATTGTTACGTTACTAGGATTTGATATTGCCAGTATTTTTGGTGGGGCAATTATTACTGAAACCATCTTTACATATCCGGGAATCGGGTATCTGTTTGTTGAGTCAGTTAATGCTCGTGACTATTCTGTTATGATGGCGATTGCCATGATGTTAACGGTTCTAACATTAATAGGTAATTTAATAGCAGATCTATTGTACGGATTAGTAGATCCACGAATTCGTTTAAGTTAGGGTAGGTGAGAGAATGGAACCAGTTACACAACCAACTACAGCGGCTGTTGGGAGCATGATAAAGCCTCCGAAGAGCCAATCACCATGGGCTCTCGCCCGCCGGAAATTCTTGAAAAATAAAATAGCCATGATTAGTTTGGCATTTTTAATCATGGTTGCTGTGTTATCAATTTTTGCTGAGCCTTTGACGGTCCCAGTCGAGGAAACAGCTAAAATCAATCTTACACAGATGAGTAAGGAGCCATCGGCTGAGCATTTTTTTGGAACTGATAAGTCAGGTAGAGATGTGTTCGCTAGAACCTTACACGGTGGACAAACGTCACTATTACTTGCATTCTCTATTACCATTTCAGTCATAACTATCGGTTCGATTGTTGGTGCGACTGCAGGTTTCTTCGGTGGCTGGGTTGATAATGCGTTAATGAGATTTACTGATTTTATGATGAACTTCCCATTCTTGCTATTTGTCATCGTCTTAAAGTCAATTTTCTTAGAATCAAGCACAGCTACTTTAATTTTTGTCATCTCGGTACTGAGCTGGACAGGAACAGCACGTCTTGTTAGAAGTAAGGTAATGGCTGAAAAGGAAAATGAATATATTTTGAGTGCGATTTCAATAGGGTGCTCACCTTTTAAAACGATTACGAAGCACTTACTTCCAAACGTTATGTCTACAATTATCGTACAAGCGACATTAACGTTAGCGGTTATGATTGTTGCAGAAACAGGCCTAAGCTTCTTAGGTTTTGGTGTACCGATGAATATACCGAGCTGGGGAAATATGCTTCAGGAAGCGCGGAGTCCTGATGTGTTGACTAGTAAATGGTGGATTTGGATACCACCTGCAGCAGTGCTAACTGGCACGATTTTATCCATTAATTTTATAGGTGAAGGATTTAAAGACGCATTTAATCCTAAATCAAACAGATAAATCTACCAATTCAAACTGGTAGATTTTTTTTGTCTACATAAGTTGTCCATCCGTAACATATGTATGTAGAAAAGAGAGCTGGGGGAAGGGCGATGGAGAGAGTGGGGAAATCTCTATGATAATGAGGATTTTCCTTTTGCTTACTGGTTTTGGACTAGCCGTACTCGGGGGGATAAGTACAGTTGCGTATCTAAACTTATTAACTACAGGTTATACGATGATCGACTATCTTGAATTTATTAAAGGTCGTGTAGAATGCTATCTATTTTTAGTTGGTATATTGATTATATGGTTAAGTATTTATTTTCCGGGTAAAGAGGAATAAAACATAAATTGGATTAAGATTTCATAAAAGGAATAAATTAACGGTAACCTGCCCATACTGAATGACAAACAGTTTGTGAAGTGAGGGGTTAATTCATGTTGTATCTTCATGATGTTTGGGTAAATTGGTTTGAAGGGGAAGAGAACGGATATAATGTCTGTCACTTTCATGAGTGGCGGAAAGATGACGGAGTCGAACTTCTAGATCAGGTTCCATTGTTAAAGGTTGAGTCAGTGTTGTTTAACTATATTGAAAATGATCTATCAGAACTCCCACAGCAGCTATTGGACGATGTTTATCAAAAGGCATATTTACGTAAAAATCACGAGCGTATACAGCTAGAATATTGCTTTGTCGTCACTGATGGTACGGGAATATTAGTGGTTGATACTATCGGCTACAATATACCGATTCGAAAGAGCAGATTGATTCCACGGCAAGAGCAGCTAGTTTATGAAATGATCGATAAGCATGACACACTTTCCTACGCATTTAATGATCATTCTTCATTAAAAGAATTTCATATTTTATCACCAGCACCAGAGCTAATGAACGGGTTAACTAGAAAAGAGAGACAGCTAAAGCAGTTGTTATTTATGGCCCTAGACCAGCTTCACTCATCAAATAACGCAGCAGAAGTCAGATATTGGTACACAGAGTGGAATCCAGAAAAGTATTCGGAAATTCAAGACCAAACATTTGAAAATGTTTGGCAAGAATTATATGAAAACACAAAGTACGGTTGGTCCTTAAAGCATGAGAATTTCTGTGAAAACTTAATAAAAGGCCAGCCCTTCTTTGAAAAGCTATGGGAGATGGAGCATGGTCCAAAAGTAAATTAAAAAGGCTGGATATCCAGCCTTTTTAATTTACTTTCTTTTTCTT
>WTKE01000083.1:0-16198 GCA_011524525.1 Bacillus sp. (in: firmicutes)
AAGAGACAGACAATTGACCATCTTATTAAATGTTACTTCTATTTGTTTATTTCTAACAGCACTAATAGGAGCTGGGAGATTTTATTCCTTCATGTCTCTCTTCCTATTAATTTGCTCAATTGTACTTATTGAAATTAGGGGATTGTCTATACTAGATTTGGTGGACGGCTTTTCTGCAATGGTGAATCTAATTCTTTTTGTCGGAGTCATTCCGTTAGTTTCCTTTCCGGTAAAAGGATATGTAGATGAGATAAAAAGAATGATGATTGTCTTAAGTCAAAAAGTTTCTCCAACTAAAGTTTGTCATTATGCAACCTTTTTATTAGCAAACGGGATTGTTTTAGCAGCTATTCCCATCTCGAAAATTCTCTTTTTTTCGGATGACACGGACCGCAGTAAACAGCTAATCAATGCAGAATTATCAGGCCGTTCCTTTGGGTTAGCGTTGATGTGTACCCCGATTGGGGCGGCCATTGCTGTAGCTATCGACATTACAGGGACTAACTGGATATCGTTACTATCAGTAAATATGGTTATTGTGGTTTTTGGTTTGTGGCTATCTTATTATCTTGTGAAAAGGAAAATCCAACTTGTGGATTGGAAAGCTCAAGAAATCAAATCTGATACAAAAAAAACCAATTATTTAAAGTTAAGTCATCTTTTGCTTCCTTTTGTTTTTTATTTTCTTTTCGTCCTGCTAGCTGATGGTGTATCCACATTAGGAATTATGGAACTAATTGTGATCAGCGTTATTCCGTTTACACTGTTGTGGAGTTTCTTTATAAAAAATATTTCGGATTGGTGGCTTAATTTTAAAAGTCTAAATTTTCAAGAGAATCCAAAATCTTTTGGACAGTATGCAGTAATCATTAGTGCAGGATTACTAATCTATGTTTTAGAAATAACGGGACTTGATCATGAACTGATTCAGCTTTTACCTGGAACAGGTAGTGTGAACGCCGCTTATTTCTATATACCTATCACTATATTAATTATTTTGCTTCTTTCCATGATGGGGGTTCATCAATTTGTAGGAATGTTGTTTGCAGGCAAATTGATCAATCCAGTAATTTTTGGTATTCATCATACCGTTTTTTCTAGTGCGTTATTGGTAGGATTCGTAACGGGTATGCTAGCAAGTACATTTAGTGGAGCAAACATTCTAATGGGGAACCTTGTCCCTGGCGTTACTTCTCATGATTTAGGACGTCAAAATTATCTTTTTACGTTTCTTTTTGTCTGTGTTTCAACCTTAATATTGATCGGGTTTAATTCATTCTTAAGATAGTAGGAGGGTTTTATGGTAAAAATGACAGGGATTATCACTGCGATGCTAACACCTTTTCATGAGGATCAAACGATTGATGAGGCTACAACCAGAAAACAAGTGAATCGATTGATTAATGAAGGTATAAGTGGTCTTTTTATTCTTGGAACAAATGGTGAGTTTTTTAGTTTAAGCAATGAGGAGAAGGTCGAATTTGCTAGGACCGTTGTGGATGAAGTAAAGGGGAGAGTTCCTGTTTGTGCCGGCACTGGATCGATTCGTACACAAGAGGTTATAGATCTGACTAAAAAGATGGAGGAAGTGGGTGTTGACTCCGTATCTGTTATTACTCCTTATTTAATGACGATTAGTCAGGAAGAATTGATTTCACATTATAAGAAAGTAGCAGAGGCGACCTCATTGCCACTCCTTATTTATCATATGCCTAGCAGAACGAATAATACTTTGTATCCAGAAACAGTAGCTGAGCTTAGTAAAATAGAAAATATTGTAGGGATAAAAGATAGCACAGGAAATTTTGATCAAATATTAAAATACTTAGAAGTGACGGATAAAGATTTTGCTGTTTATTCAGGTGCTGATTCGCTGATTTTATGGACTTTGATGGCAGGTGGATCTGGGGCAATTGCTGCAACATCTAATATGTATCCAAACCTGGTCGTTTCCATTTATGAACACTGGAAAAATGGCAATATTGAAACGGCTCGAGAAGCACAAGAAAAGTTACGGTCGATACGTGATGCTTCTAATATGGCAAGTACACCAGCTGTGTTTAAAAAGGCTATGGAATTACTTGGTCATCCCATTGGTCCACCAAGAGATCCAGTCGAAAAGTTGACTTCTTTAGAGATTATCAACAAATTGAAAAGCATTATGAAAGAATACGAGTAAGGACACTAATGAAATAATTTTTTAGGTTCATACTATTATAGGGGGAAGTAAAATGAATAAAGTATATAGTTTTCAAACCGCTAGACGTATTATTGCTGGAGTAGGTTCTCTCGATCAATTACAAAGTCAGTTATTTACATTTGGTGAAGTGAAAAAGGCCTTGATTATATCGAATGATATTTTTGAAACAAATGGTTCTATAGGGATAATTGGTGAGCAATTGAAGGCGAATGGAATTGCGTACGACAAGATTACGAAAATTGACCCTGAGCCAACCATTGACCATATCGAAGATGTCTATCAGCAAATGGCAGGAAAGCAGTACGACTTACTCATTGGTATGGGTGGTGGAAGTGTTCTTGATACAACTAAAATTTTATCAGTAATGGCGACAAATGATATTCCGTTAAGAAAAATGGTTGGAACGGAAATCGTTCAAAATAAAGGAATCCCAATGGTGCTCATTCCAACAACATCTGGTACTGGCTCTGAAGTAACGCCAAATGCGATTGTTACGATTCCGGAAGAAGAATTGAAGGAAGGTGTAGTTAGTCGCTTCCTATTACCTGATTTAGTCATTCTGGACCCGAATCTCACATTATCTTTGCCACCAAGAATTACAGCGGCAACAGGTATGGATGCATTTACCCACTCATTTGAATCTTATATCTCTAATAAAGCAAATCCGATCAGTGACATGTATGCAATGGAATCCATGAGACTAATTGCGAAAAGTATCGTTACTGCGTATGAAGAAGGGTCTAATGTGCAAGCACGTCATGATATGCTTATCGGTTCTACTTATGGTGGGATGGCTTTAACAAGCGCAGGAACAGCAGCAGTTCATGCTTTGGCTTACCCATTAGGTGGTAAATTCCATATTCCTCATGGAGAGGCAAACTCCATGTTATTGCCACATGTAACTCGATTTAACCTGGATCATATCGAGGAAAGAATGGCAATCATTTCTAAGGAACTAGGAATTGTTAAGGGGGATGTTTCTGCTAGTGAAGCAGCGGAAGCGTTAATTAAGCAAATTGAAGATTGGACGAAAAGATTAGGAATTCCACAAGATTTAAAAGAATTTGGTGTAAAGGAAGAGGACGTTCCTGAGTTAGCTGTAGCCGCTGCTAAAGTAACGAGGCTTTTAAACAATAATCCGAAATCAGTAACAACAGATGATATGGAAGCCATCTATCGCAAATTGCTTAGCTAAAAACAGGATCGTTTTGATAACAGTTCGGAAGGAGAAACAGACATGAAGGTTATTATTACCACCCCAAGCTTTGGGAAATTTCATGATCGCTTGATCGAAGAGATGGAAGAAAAAGGGTGTCAAGTTGTTCGTTTGATCCCATATTCTCGTGAAAGAATGATGGAGGAAATCGTTGAGGCTGATGCTTGGATTGTTGGCTTAGAATCTGCTGATAAAGAGTTATTGGCTAGAGCAACGAAGTTGAAAGTCGTTGCAAAGCACGGTGTAGGTGTAGACAATATTGATGTTGAGGCAGCAAGTGCTCTTGGTATTGCCGTGACGAACGCTCCTGGTACAAATAATGATGCGGTTGCTGACTTAGCCTTTGGATTAATGTTAAGTGTTGCCAGATCAATTCCTGAAGCCAATAACATGGTGAAAAATCAAAAATGGGGACGTTTTGATGGAGTTTCTGTTTGGGGTAAGACACTTGGAGTAGTTGGTCTAGGTGCAATCGGAAAAGGTGTAGCCAAGAGAGCAAGTGGTTTCCAAATGAAAGTATTAGGCTATGACGTTTCTCAGCCTGCTCCAGATGAAAATGAATTGAACATCGAGCGAGTTACACTTGAGGAATTACTTAAGAAATCTGATTATATTTCCTTACATGTTCCATTAAACAAACATACCCAAGGGCTAATTGGGGAAAATGAATTCGAAATCATGAAATCCAATGCGATTCTTATCAATACTGCTCGTGGTGGTGTGATAGATGAGAAGGCGCTATATGAGGCTCTTACACAAAATAAAATCAGAGGTTGCGGCCTTGATGTATTTGAACAAGAACCGCCTGTATATCCTGAATTAATGAGTTGCAGCAATCTGGTTGTTTCCCCTCATATCGGTGCCTATACAAATGAAGCTGTTCAATTGACAAGTGAAATGTCTGTGCAGAATATTTATTCTTTACTAAATAATGAACCATTAAATAATGTGGTGAACCGGAGTAAACTTACAGTTTAAGTTATTAAAACCATTACAAAAACTGCAAAATCTTTAGATTTTGCAGTTTTTTTGTGTACTCTATTCCATATTATCAGGTGAATTATAGAAAATGGAACGAAACTTATCTATGATTAAATCGTATAGATAAAGTGAAAAACATGATTTGGAAAGGGGAGAGGGACATGGAATATTTTATTGGTTTTGCGATGATCGGACTTTTCTTACTGATAGGAAGTACGTTGTTTTCTAGTGGAAAGAAAAAATCCTTAAGGAATGACCCAATCCCAGAACAGCTAGGTGTAGAGATGGTAGAAGGACTTCCGATTGTGAAAAAGCTGGATCAATCTTTGCCGAACTTTTATATAGACAATGTGAAAAACCGTGTCTTACAGAATCATCCGAAATGGAAGGATCATGAGTTCGATTGGGGAATGTTTGAGTTGAAGCGGTATTTCTTGATGAATAGTTTATTAAAAACCGTTCCGATGTTCAGCCATCATGTGGATGAAATTTGGCATGAGATGCTAATGTTTACAAGGGAATACGAGAAGTTTTCCAAAGACTTTTACAATGATACACTGCATCACACTCCTAATATGGATAGCACACCCATCCCAGGAGAACGAGCATTTTTTGATTGGGTATATATTAGTCTGTTTGAAGTGACCACGAACAGTAGAGCGATCTGGGGGAGCTTTTTACAGAACCCTATTAAACGTGAGATTTTAGATGATTTTCGCCTGTTGGATGAGGATGAACTTCTATCAAAATATTTTAGAAAAAATGAAGATTGGTTGGATGTGAAAAGATATCTAATTCGTAAAATGAAAAATGAGATTCATGAGGCTGAGCAGCAATACACAGGCTCAAAGGAGTTTACTCCTAATCCTTCAACTAGTAACGCCCACATGTATTCATTAGCAGCGGGGGCAGCTGTCTATTATTCATTATACGATGAAGAAGAATTTCATGAGCAGATGAGCGAAGTCGTTCCTGAAGAATTTCAAAAAGGTACTCATTTCAGTGGAGGATCATCTTGTTCTGGTTTTGCTTGTAGCAGTGATTCAGGCGATTCAGGTGGTGGTGGAGACTCAGGAGGTTCCAGCTGTTCCAGTTGTGGAGGTGGGTGTAGTAGTTAACGATAAAAAGAAAACAGAAACTGAATTCTGTTACTAGGAAGGTCAATCTAATAAATAAAATGGTTACTAGAACTCATAACTTTACTATTATGATGCCTGTATCAAAGTAGATAGTTGGATAATAAAAAACTTAGGGAAGCTAGATATGATCAGTGTGTTTGTGTAAATATGTTTCTATCTGCAATATTGGTCCTCTTGCTTCCCTAAGGTCATCTACACCCTTGTTTCCATACTACCAATCTTGATTATTATATCTTTGAAAGTAGCATTCTCTCGATTGTCCTTTTTTGTAAAAAGGATGGCGCGATCCCAAATCACTTCAAATAGGGCTGGGCCAACTAAAGTCTCTTTATCCACATCTACACCTTCACTGACAAGTTTTAATATGTCTATATACTTCAGTTCACCTTCCTGAACGATAAACCCTCTCTCTTGTAATGTTGAGACAAAATTTTTAACAATACTATTATCATCAGTAAATTCATCCATTAGCGGATTCGGATACATCTATGTCATCTCCTTAACATGTCTAGAAAGCCCTGATAGTAATAGTATGGATAATGAATGAATCTTGTGCTTATTCAAAGAAATCCCAATACCATTTTCTCCTAGATAAACAACCATACCTTTGTCCCTCTTCATGAATATCATGTATGAAGGAGGTGAAGTAGGATTGTCAAAGAAGAAGAAGAAAGAGAAGTACTGTTGTTCAAATCAAATTTTCAATCCAATCGTACAACCCTTTTCATTCTCAAACGTAAAAATAATACCTGTAAGAGACATACCGGACAACTGCCAATTAGTTTGTGTAGGTCCTTTTTGCTCATTAGTCTGCTTTGGTGAAGATTTACGAGTCATTCATTGTGATATCGTCTGTGATGATGCTGGCAATTGTACGGTGAATTGTACGCCTAGTGGCGGTGGGGGAAATGTTTAATTTTTTATGTCCAAGAATTCTCTATTAATGTAAATAAACCTTAGAAAGGAGTGAGGTTTACTTGATTATTAATAACCAGTTTAGTAAAGCTGTTAATATTCCTAACCCTTTGTATCAATCCTTACAGGGGAGATATTTTGTAGGACAAACGGAACATATTCGTTTTGGAAAAGGAAAAAATGCTTGGGGAGGCTTAATTAATCCGTTTAAATCCAATGTTAATTTATTTGTAAATGCGTTTACCATAACCAATCATTCCAATCAACCTTTTGAAGCTGAAATTTGGTTTAATCCCATTCCTCCTGGGAAGCTAATGATCTCGAATAATGTGACGCCCGCAAACACAGCCCTTTCGCCGCTTCCAAAGCCCGAAGGAAAAATCGCATATGATGAATTTGTTGAAGGATTCCCAAAAGGAGGGGTAATGGCATTTAGGCGGATTGTTCCCCCGCAAAGTACTTTAGTTAGTGATGAAGATGGGAAATTTATCTTTCCACCCGGTGGGTCTTTTATTATTTATTTAGTTTCACCAAATAATGAAACCATTCAGGCGGAAGTTGCATTCGGTTGGTTTGAAAAAAATAAAAAGGAATATAAATAATAACGGGTTCGTTACCAATAAAAAATGAGTGTCAATTTGCATTTTTGATCTACAATTTATATTAAAAAATTAAGCGGGAATATTTCGGTTAGAATGCAGGAGAGGACTCTGTTCATGGTATTTAAGCTATTTTCATTGCTATTTCCTAATTAAGATAAATTTCTCCGCTAATTGTCAAACCCTGCTGATTCCCTCATCTAGGTCCGTGAGGGTATTTTCTTTTATGGGTGGGTTGACCTTACAGTCCTTTGAATGGATTCGATAAAGTTCCTGGATTATAGTAAAATATGGTAATGTAATAAGGAATATTGCTTTGGTAGATTAGAAGTACATACTTATCATTTATGGAAGAAATTAGAGTTAACTCAGGTGGAAAATAAAAAATGGAACGAAATTTCCCCTAGAATAGGAAGGTTACTTAAATGGATAACACAAATAAAATGGTCATTGCCGTAAAAGGTGTGATTATTAATGAAGGAAGAGTATTAATTGTAAAAAGGTCAGAGGACGATGAGGTTGGTGGAGGAACTTGGGAATGTGTTGGAGGAAAAATAGATTTCGGAGAGGGATTAGAGGATGCGTTGGTGAGGGAAATCAAAGAGGAAGTTGGTTTAAATGTTAACGTCAAACATATCTTATATGCTACTACTTTTAAAACAAACCCCACAAGGCAGGTGGTTATATTAACATACCTGTGCTCTAGCAGTAACCAAGAGGTGGTTCTTTCAAGTGAGCACAGTGATTACCGCTGGGTAACAGTAGATCAACTAAAGTCATATTTGCCTATAGACATTATTCGTGACTTCGAGAAAAATAATATTTTTTCCTTGCTTTGAAAAAAGTAAAGTAACCGGAGATTTTCCGGTTATATGTGGAATGGAGCTTATTTCGGAGTAAATAAGGGGAGGATTTCCGCCTAAGTAAAGGAAAATCCTCCATTTTTGACTTTTTCAAGTAAATAGACGGAATCTTTCCATCTATTTAGGCCTTTTTTAATCATAATTACTAGTTAAGCGGAATTTCTCCGTCTATTTATCAGTTATCCTACCAATCGATAGGCGTGGACCCCTCTTAATAAAATAAAGAAAAGACGTATGCGAAATTCATACGTCCATTCTTGTACTTTTTGATAAACAGAGTGCTTAAATCACTTAACTACCTCAGGCTTCAACAAAACACTGATCAACCGATCCATTCCAAGTTCAATGGTTTCAGGGGTTGAATGGCTAAAGTTTAGTCTGAATGTGTTGTTCTTTGGCTCATTCACGTAGAATGGTGCCCCAGGAACAAAGGCAACTCCTTTTTCCACTGCTTGGTTTAATAAAGCAGTTGTGTTTAAATCCTCATTGCCTTCTACCCAAATAAACATTCCGCCTTTTGGTTCCTTCCATTTGAATAAATCGGGCCCTAATTTATTTAAATAATCTCTCATGATTGTCATGCGTTCATAGTAGACACTTCTTATTAGATCGATATGGGAGGCAAGGTTGAAGTCACGTAATAAATAATAAAGAGCCTGCTGGTCGATCGAACTGGAATGTAAATCATTCATCTGCTTCGCTTGGACCATCATATTGATGACTTCCGATGGTCCAGTTACCCAGCCTGTTCGTAACGCAGGAACCACAGACTTTGAAAATGTGCTCGTATAGATTACATGGCTATGATCATAGTCAAAGGAGGCTACTGGACAGTATCGTTCCTCTGAATGAAATTGAATATCCCCATATGGATCGTCCTCTAAAACAAGGACATTATATTCTTGGCAAAGGCTTAGTAATTTCCGACGTCTCGCATCACTCCAGACCTTCCCGTCCGGATTAGCAAAGGTTGGAATGACATAAACAAATTTAGGGCTCCATGTTTCCAATTTCTCTTTTAAATCTTCAGGTAACATCCCATCTTCATCGCTGCTAACGGAAATGACATTTGCTCCGTAAGATCTAAAAACCTGAAGAGCAGCTAAGTAGGTTGGATCCTCTGTAAGGATAACATCTCCAGGAGACAGCATGATCCGAGAGAACAAGTCAATGGCTTGCTGAGAGCCTGTTGTGACGAGAATATTGTCAACAGTAGATGAAATTCCTCTATCCGCCATCTTTGCTTTAATGGCTTCTCTAAGCGGAACGAATCCTTCTGTTAACCCATATTGCAAAGAAGAATTTCCTGAAGCAAATACTTTCTCGTAGGCAATTTTTACTTGTTCAATAGGAAAGATATCTTCTGCTGGTAATCCACCAGCAAAGGAGATCACATGTCCTTGTTGAGTAACCTTAAGAATGTCTCTAACTGCTGATGATGCATAGTTTTTAGTTTGGGGTGCAAATGAATAATGCATGGTGGTCGCTTCCTTCTATAAATAGTCTGGTAGTAAAATTAAATCAGCATATAATATATTGTTTTAAATAGTACAATATAACATCCATGTTGCGCAATGATTTTTTTAAAATATTTAGAAAAATTAAATAAATATTCTTAATAAATGGTCCGTGTATTGACAATTTTCTGACTAGTGTTAAAAATATTATAATAACATATTGCGAGCTGAACTGAAGGAGCAAAAGGAAATGGATAAAGATTTATTAACGGTCCAAATTGGTGAACAGTTGCGTTATTTCCGGCAGCAACGTCATTTGACATTAGAAGATTTGGCTGAGTTAACAGGTGTTAGCAAACCAATGATTGGACAGATTGAACGTGGTACCTCTAACCCTACTGTTTCAACTCTTTGGAAGATTGCAGCAGGACTTCAGATTCCGTTTGCTTCTTTCATAATGGCCAATCCCTCGGTTAAAATCAAAAAAGTAGATGAACAACCTTTCTTTACAGATGATGATGATTTATTTGAAGTTTACAATACCTTCTCATCACCTGGTATTCCTGTTGAAATCTATCGAATTCGTTTGCTACCTGGCTGTACGCATTTTTCTGAACGTAGTGGGGCTGGTACTGTGAAGGCTATTACTGTCCATTCCGGAAGTCTCACTGTAAAAATTGGTGAGGAAGAATCCTTTACGATTAATAATGGAGATTCGGTCTCCTTTACAACGGATAATTGTCAAGTTTTCGAAAATAAGACAAAAACCGTATGCGAAATGAATATGGCCATCTATTACTCTCGTACTCAAGTTCAACTATAAATCTATGGAAGTTTATATAGTAACTTTTAAGGGGCTTCTCTAAGTTGAGAAGTCCCTTTCCATTTGGTATAAAAAACACTACAACGAAGATGGATATGTTGAATACTTTGTGACAATTTGAAATTGTATTGACAATTAGATGCTTCAACTCTACTATTGATAATAGTTATCATTATCAACTTGGGAGGAGCAAGTATTATGTCGAAAAAACCAGTTCTAATTATGTCTATAATGATTCTTATTTTATCTATAGCTTTAATGGGTTGTTCAAATGAATCAGCAGAAAATAATGAGGAAACTACAGATAAGAGTGATAATACACTTACATTTGCATGGCCTAGAGATATCGGTGAGATGAATCCTCATGTGTACAATCCGTCTCAATTATTTGCTCAATCAATGGTATATGAACCTCTAGTAAGCTATGGTGATGGGGGAGAACTACAACCACATTTAGCAGAGTCTTGGGATATTTCTACGGATGGGAAAGAATATTTATTCCATCTACGTCAAGATGTGAAATTTTCTGATGGTACAAGTTTTAATGCAGAGATTGTGAAAAAGAACTTTGATGCTATACTTAAAAATGTAGATTTTCATAGTTGGTTAGGATTTATCTCAAAGATTGCTCAAACAGAGGTTATCGATGAGTATACGTTTAAATTAACGTTAACGGAACCCTATTATCCTACTATCCAGGAATTAGCGGTTGTACGTCCTGTACGATTCCTTGGAGAAGCTGGTTTCCCTCAAGATGAGGACACGTCTAAAGGTGTAGAAAAGCCAGTGGGGACAGGTCCATGGGTACTCGATGAATATAAAGTAGACGAATATGCTGTCTTTACACGTAACGAAGAGTATTGGGGAGAACTCCCAAGCGTAGAGAAGATTACGGTTAAAGTCATTCCTGATGCTGAAACACGTGTACTTGCTTTTGAAAAAGGTGAGTTAGACCTTGTGTATGGTGAGGGTGTAATCAGTATAGATTCATTTAATCAATTAAAATCAACAGGTTCTTATGGGACTAGCATTTCTGAACCAGTTGCTACAAGACAACTCGTCATGAATACAACAAAAGAACAGCTATCCGACGAACGTGTTCGTCAAGCATTACATTATGGATTTGATAAAGCAGCATTGGTTGAGGGAGTTACATCTGGATTGGAAGAGAAGGCGGACTATATCTTACCAACCAACTTCCCTTATACTTCAGATATTGATGTAACTACAGTAAAATATAATGTAGAAAAAGCCCAGCAGTTATTAGATGAAGCTGGCTGGAAGCTGCCAGAAGGTAAAACGGTTCGTGAAAAAGATGGAACCCCACTAGAAGTAGAGTTAATGTATAACTCAGCAGAATCGATTCAAAAGACAATGGCTGAAACCTTACAATCTGAGTGGGCAGGAATAGGGGTTAAATTAAATATTGTAGGAGTCGAGCTTACTACTCAAGTAGAAAGATTCAAAGCGAATGAGTTCGATATGAACTTCTTCAGTAACTATGGTGCTCCATATGACCCACATACTTTTGTAAATATCGTTGCTACAGAAGGTTTTGGATTTAATGAAGCCATTTCTGCTTATCCAAACAAAGAAGAAATTTTCAGCCAAATCGCTAAGGTCACACAAACAACAGATGAAGCTGAGCGTCAACAACTATATTCAGAAATTTTAGGGTCACTTCAAGAGCAAGGTGCGATTCTACCTATTTCGTATATTAAGAAAATAGCAATTTATAAAAAAGATATTTCAAACTTTACATTTCCTGCTAACCGTGATGAACATCCATTTACAGGAGTTAGTGTAAAAGAGTAAACATCAGGAGGAGGTATTTATGGCTACTTATGTCTTGAAACGAATCGTCACCATCGTTCCCATCTTTCTAATAGCAACACTAATAACGTTTGGGATGATCAACCTATCACCGGTGGATCCGGCAGAGGCCTACTTTGCTGCAGCACATATCCAAGCAACGGATGAGGCGTTGGAACAAAAAAGACATGAGTTCGGCTTAGATCAACCTCTTCTAATTCAATATGTAAATACCGTTATTAAGATATGCCAGTTTGATTTTGGCATATCTTATGTTACGAATAAACCTGTATGGGAAGAGATCTCCGCTCGTATTCCAGCGACGATTCAGCTAACGATTGGCAGTCTATTGATTGCTATATTAGTAAGTGTGCCGATAGGCTTTTTTGCAGGTATAAAGAAAAACAGTGGGATCGACCATTTTAGTCGATTCCTCTCTTTTATTGGAGCATCCATCCCATCTTTTTGGCTTGGATATTTATTTATTTTTTTCTTTTCTGTAAAATTGGACCTTTTCCCTGTAGAAGGTACGGGAACGTGGAAGCATTTAATATTACCTTCAGTCACTTTGGCCTTTCCTTTAATCGCTTTATATACTCGTCTATTACGTGCTAGTATCTTAGAGAATTTGCAAGAATCTTATGTTCTTTTTGCAAGAACCAGAGGGCTTCATGAGATGGTCATAATGGGTAAGCATGTGTTAAGGATTGCCATTTCGCCAATGATTACGGGACTTGGAATGAACTTAGGAAATTTATTGACTGGAGCGATCATCGTAGAGGCAGTCTTTTCATGGCCAGGATTTGGACGGTATTTCCTTGAAGCGATTTTTAACCGTGATGTTCCTGTTATTCAAGCCTATGTTCTATTAGCAGCCGGATTATTCCTGATAAGCAACTTGATTGTCGACCTGATCCAAATGTATATTGACCCACGTATTTCTAGAAAAGGAAGGCAGTTTCAATGATTGCAAAGTTTCGTACTAAATTAAAAGGTCATCAAGTGATTGTTATTTGTTCTTTTATATTGTGCCTGTTGTTTATTATTAGTATTTTTGCCCCTTGGCTGGCGCCTAATGACCCGATTGCTGTTAATTTAGTTGATAAGCTACAGAAACCTTCATTAGAGTACCCATTAGGGACCGATCATCTAGGAAGATGTACGTTATCAAGGATACTGTTTGGTGCCCGTATCTCTCTTGGATACGCCTTGCTCATTTTTATATCAGCTTTAAGTATTGGGCTTATTATTGGGATCGTTGCTGGGTACAAAGGTGGTTGGGTGGATCAATTGTTAATGAGACTCGGTGATGGCTTAATGGCGATTCCAAGCCTGTTGTTTGTTATTGGTTTTGTAGGTATTTGGGGAGCAGGTCTAAAACAAGTTGTCTTAGGATTAATACTTGTCCAATGGGTTTACTACGCTAGAGTCATTCGAGGAATGGTTTTAAGCTTGAAAGAACAAAACTATATTACGGCAGCTAAAATCAGTGGTTCTTCTACATGGACGATTTTAAAAAACCATATTATTCCCAACGTGGTTCCCTCACTAGCGGTAATGGGAACATTAGAAATGGGTTGGGCAATCATGAATTTATCCTCCATGTCTTTCTTAGGGTTAGGAGTTCAACCGCCTACACCAGAGTGGGGTGCGATGATTCATGAAGGGAAGTCATATATTAGGACAAATCCTGCTCTCATGCTGTATCCAGGTTTAATGATCATGCTAGTTGTTGTTACCTTTAACTTATTAGGAGAATCACTATCAGAACGTTTTGGAGTTAAACGTCGCTAATATAAAAGGACTGTTGAAGAATGGAAACAAGAGCGCAAAACATTTTAAATGTACGAGACTTACAAGTGAAAGTAAGAACAAGGGAAGGTTCTACCACACTTGTTCAAGATATTAATTTTGGATTAAGAAAAGGTGAGATCCTTGGTCTTGTTGGGGAGAGCGGTAGTGGGAAAACCGTTACAAGTATGTCCATTTTACAGCTACACGATCGAAAGAACATGGACATTACGGGGAGTATTACACTGCACGACAGGGAACTAAATGGCTTAAGTAACAAGGACATGCGAAAAATAAGAGGGAAAGATATTGCGTTTATTATGCAAAATCCAATGAATGCCTTTACTCCCGTTTTTACGATTGGTCAACAGTTTATAGAAACGATTCGCTCTCATACTTTGCTAACGAAAAAGCAGGCAAGGGAGCTTGCCATTGATGTAATGGAAAGTGTCAATTTGCCAGAGCCAGAGAAATTATTAAAACTCTACCCTTTTCAATTAAGTGGAGGAATGCTTCAACGAGTGATGATTGCCATGGCTGCATGCTTACAGCCATCAGTGATTATTGCCGATGAGCCAACGACAGCTCTTGATCTTCATAGCCAAGTATTAGTCCTTCGTCTATTAGATAAGATTCGCTCGGAATACGGAACAGCTATCTTGCTCATCTCTCATGATCTTGGAGTGATTTCGGAAATGGCTGACCATGTGATCGTGATGCAACATGGAAAGATCGTAGAAACGGCCAATGTGCTAGAAGTATTTGATCATCCACAACATGAATATACGAAAAAGCTATTAAGGACAAGGCCGACCTTATATGCTGAAAAACAACCTTATACTTATATGCTGTGAAGACGGACACGAATTTTCCAAGAGGTGAAACCATTGAGCTTATTACAGGTAAAGCAAGTAAATCTGAGCTTTCATTCGAAGAAGCTTTTTCAAAGCAAGGATCAACCAAAAGTTCTAAAGGATATTTCCTTTGATATACAAGAAGGAACTTGTTTAGGATTAATTGGTACTAGTGGAGCCGGTAAAAGTACTCTAGGGAAAGTCATTCTTGGAATTCAACGTCCACAGCAAGGTCAAGTTTTGTTTCAAGGACATGATATTTACGAAGCGGACAAAAAAACTCGACAGAAACTACGTCGCGATCTTCAAGTGGTTTTTCAAGATTCCTATTCATCGGTTAATCCCCGAATGACAGCTGAATCGATTATCAGTGAGCCATTAAAAAATTATGAAAAACTGACTGTAGAAGAACAAAGAAGAAAGGTGATTGAGCTACTAGAAAGAGTGGGCTTACATGAAACAGATCTGAAAAAATACCCTCATCAATTTAGTGGTGGACAATTACAAAGAATTAATATTGCTAGAGCCATCGCTCTGAAACCGAGGCTGATTGTTCTTGATGAATCAGTAAGCAGTTTAGATATGGTCACACAAAGCTTAATTCTACAACTATTAAGCGATTTAAAGGATGACTTTGGCCTTTCGTATCTTTTTATCACACATGATATTAAAGCGGCCTTTTCCATTTCGGATCAAATAGGGGTTCTTGAAAAAGGAGAATTAATTGAGCTCTACGACTCAAATGATGAATTTTTTTCCTCTAGACATCCTGTAGTGAAACGATTGAGAGAGTCCGTTCTTTCTGAACATCCACGGTTTCGGACGATTAGGACTTTGGAGAGTAGGGTGTAAAGATAATCTTAGTGCAATTATAGGTAAGTGGTTTGGTGTTAGGGTTTCAGCACATAATATTATGTTGTAGTGACTATTCACAAGACGTATCGAACAAATGCAGTTATTGTGTTTTAAAAGAACTTCGTCGCATTCTCTGTATTCGGACACTCAGTGGAAGTTTCTGTCCAGACCTGTCTGAATAGCCCCTGTATTCGGACTCCCAAGGTCAGTTTCGATCCATGGCTGTCTAAATAGCCCGTGTATTAGGACTCGCAAAGTTAATTTCGATCATGATCTGTCTGAATAGCCCCTGTATTCGGACCTCCAAGGTCAAATTCGATCCGGCCCTGTCTGAATAGCCCCTGTATTCGGACTCCCAAGGTCAATTTCGGTCCGGGCCTGTCTGAATAGCGCCTGTATTCGGACTCGCAAGGTTAATTTCGATCGTGATCTGTCTGAATAGCCCGTGTATTCGGACTCGCAAGGTCAAATTCGATCCATGGCAGTCTGAATAGCGCCTGTATTCGGACTCGCAAGGTCAATTTCAGTCATGAAGTGTCTGAATAGCACGTGTATTAGGACTCCCAAGGTCAAATTCGATTCAGGGCAGTCTGAATAGCGCCTGTATTCGGACTCGCAAGGTTAATTTCGATCGTGATCTGTCTGAATAGCGCCTGTATTCGGACTCGCAAGGTTAATTTCGATCGTGATCTG
>WTKE01000083.1:16428-41214 GCA_011524525.1 Bacillus sp. (in: firmicutes)
TCTGAATAGCGCCTGTATTCGGACTTGCAAGGTTAATTTCGATCATGATCTGTCTGAATAGCACCTGTATTCGGACTCGCAAGGTCACATTCGATCCAGGGCAGTCTGAATAGCGCCTGTATTCGGACTTGCAAGGTTAATTTCGATCATGATCTGTCTAAATAGCCCGTGTATTCGGACTCGCAAGGTCAATTTCAATCCAAATCTGTCCGAATAACCCTTTTAATCAGCCAATCAACCTAATACTAAAATGGTTTTACCAACTATTGTTTCTTAATCACACTGTGTGTCTCTCTTGGTAAGGAAAATTAGCACAAATAAAAACTAATGAGCTATAAATAAAAAAATACCCGACAATTCCTATGTCATTGAACGGGTATTGAACCTTAAACGGATTCTTTATATAGTTTGAAGCTCCTATTTCTGTCTTAACAATTAATTACTCGTTTGAACTCCCACCAAAAGCCTCTGGAATCATCGTAAAGCCTTCAATCACCGTATCTTCTTCCACCTCAATCATCAGGTACCGTTTCCCAGCAAGATGGACTTGTTTAACGTATCTTAAATCTTGTGGGCTAATCGAAATATTAGCGATTTTCGTGCTGATTTTAATGGATTTTGAACTAAACTTTGGTAAGATGTTGCTTGCTTTGATCTCATATTTGTCATCATCAATGATTTTTTGGAATGCTGCTTCTACTTTTTCCGTATTGATATCTTCAATGCCGCTCATTGTTAATACGCGTTCCACGTCTTTTGTATCTAACTTCGGTTGTTCTTCCTCTTCATTTTCGACGATCATGCGATTAATCTCTTCATACACATTAGCTAGAGTAGAGGTGTTTAGCTGATCTCCTGTAACGTCTTTAATAATTTCTTCAAAGACGATTTTATCATCCTGTGCCGTCATGATTTCTTCGCCATTTAACACGTCCTCTATGAATTGATAATCAGGCTCATGCACCTTTCCGGCTGAATAAAGAATATGGTTCACATCTGCTGAGTTATCGCTGAAGGCAGGGAATAGAAAGCCTGCAATAGGAGTGTTTAGGTTAATGATTGGATCAACCACAAAGTGATATTTGAACTCTCTTTCTACATAATCAAAGAGTAGCTCTTTTTTCGGCTCCTGGGTATTATTTATGCTACAAAGAATAAAGGGATGAGAGTAAACCCTATCTCGTTCACTTTCCTCAGCTTCATCATTTCGGCGTTTTGTAGGCTTTAAATATTCAGCACGAATAAATGTGACAACCAAATCCTTTTCATATTGTTTATTTAGGAGCATTTTGCCTACAATCTTCAGCATTTGCTCTTTCCAGTCCTCCACATCACTGCTTAGTAACCCCTGATGCAAAATGAGCTGGCTACTATTTTCAGCATGTCGTTGAAATTTTAATTCAAAAAGCTTCTCATCCATTTGACCAGCAAGTAACTTCTTAAAATTACCCATAAATAATTCTTGTTGATCTTGGTCAAGCATGGCAAAAGGTTGACTTTCATGATGATAAATATCACTTGAGTCCTTCATAATATAGACATTGTAAATATCGCTGATTTTGAGTAAATCATTATTTATTTTGAATTGTTTTCGTATATTTGCTACGTCTTTTTTGTTCATGATTTATTCCACTCCCAAGCTACTGGTTAGTATTCCATACTAGTCCCTTATTTTAACATAAATTGTGTGGCGTGTTTTAGTCGAGTATTCATGCGATATCATACCGGTGAATTAGTAATATAGTAGAATTTTACATTGATAGGAGTATGGTCCTGTTTTTGGTGTTTTAATGGTTTTTATTGGAAAACTAACTAAAAAACAGTTATAAAGTGAAATAGATATTCATAGAAATGGGTGATTTTTTGAGAATGAAGTATTTAGTGCTTTTGTTAGGAATGCTGCTCATTATCAGTGGTTGTAGTAAGACAGACGAGGGAAAAACAACAACTTCAGTTAAGCAACAGGAAAGTAAAACAGAAACAGTATCTAATGATTCATCAGAAGTGGAACAAACTGAACTATGGCCAAAAGCATTTATAGTAGATTCTTCAATAAATTTTTCGTATCCTTCTACATTAAGTGAAGCAGAGAGCTTACCAAATGGAATATGGTGGTCAAAAATTAAACAGGGTGAGCCAAATGATACTGACAAGGAAATGGTTCAGCAAACCTTGTTGTCAATAGCCACATCCACTCTTAGTGATGGGGAAAAAGGGAGCCAGATCAAACGATTTTTCGCAGAGACCTATTTTCCAAACCTACCTGGGATGTCTTTATTTATACCGAGAGGGCAGATTGACCTTAATGATGTTGAATCCAAATCGAATATTAAGCTGAATGGTAGGGAAATGAAAGAGCAAATCAATATTGCAATTATTTTGGATGCATCTGGATCAATGAAACAGGTGCAGGGCGGAAAGGCAATTATGGAAATGGCGAAGGAATCCATAAGTGAATTTAGCTCTAACCTCCCAGAGAATGCGAAAGTGTCACTCACTGTGTATGGACATAAAGGTACAGGTTCAGACCAGGATAAAAAGCTTTCCTGCAGTAGTATTGAAGATATCTATCCACTATCTAGTTATAATCAAGAATCATTTGAATCGGCTTTAAACACCATTTCACCAAGCGGTTGGACATCTATGGCAGAATCTTTAAAACAAACCGGGGCTAAGCTTAGCCAGGAAAATGATGTAACAAACGTTATATATTTAGTATCGGATGGCAAAGAAACATGTGATGGAAATCCTACTGAAGAAGCGAAGAATCTAGTAAACTCTAACATTAATCCAATTATTAATGTCATAGGGTTATCAGTAAACGGAGAAGATGCAGCACAGCTTAAAGAAATCGCTGAAAGTGCTGAAGGACGTTATATTGATGCGAAAAACCAGCAGGATCTAGACCGCGAATTTGAACAATCTAATAATACAATAGACCAATGGGTGAATTGGTATAGACAAAATAATGAAGAAGCCATTGACCAGTTAGGTGAGGATAAACAACGTTTGCTGAATTTAAATAAAGAAACCGTCGATAACCTCCTAACGTTTAAAAATATAAGTGAAAAAGCTTTAATTGATTTGAATCATAGTGGAAAGATTAATGATTCAATTTATCAGGATGTGTATGGAGCGTTAAATGACTTTTATCGCCGATTATATAGTGAAAAGGACCAAATTTACAATGAAAAATACAACCAGATAGAAGACTCATTTAATTTAACAAAGGAAGAAATGGATACCAAGTACAATAATAAATGATGTTGATAGAAGGAGTTATATACGAGTACAAAAACCACTTCCTAGATAATTAGGAAGTGGTTTCATGCTTGTCGATCGTTTTAATTTTCTTGATAAAATAGTAATGCTTGTAGAGGGCTGTTCCCACTAATATGATTTGAACGAAAAGGATGTCCACATAAAAGACAGAAAACAGGATGAAGCTATCGGCAATCAAGTTGATTCGAATTTTCTCTTTTCTTGTGAGTCCTTTCTTTTGTAGGAACCTTACTACATATTTTTCATAAAGTGCTGTACTCTTGAACCAGTTTTCGATCCTTTTAGAGCTTTTGGCAAAGCAGTAAGAGGCAAATAGCAAAAATGGAAGGCCTGGAAGAACCGGGAGGATGATCCCTGTTATTCCGATCCCCAAGGAGATAAATCCAAGAAGGAAAAATAGTATGCTTTTTATATTTTTGATGCTAATCACCAACTTTAACCGAAGATATACTTATAGCTATAACATAAATACGGGCATATCTCCATAGCTCTATCTCCATTTATAAAAGAGTGTATGACACCTTTTACCCTAATATCCGTTTCTCCCCATCAATTTCTTTAATAGGGGCAATATTTTGAGTGAATTCTAGAGTCCCCATATACGTTCCCTTCTCATCTCTAACCGCAAAGTATCGGATATAAACATATTTATCTTTGAACTTGATCCAAAAGTCCTCACTATCCTTTTTCCCTGATTTAAAGTCCTGTAAAATCTCTTCCACCATATGAACACTTTTCGGAGGGTGACAATTTTGGACAGTTCTGCCGATGACGGCTTTCGTTCTTATGAATATACGTTCTTTCCCATGAGAGAAGTATCTTACCACATCGTCCTGGTCGATAAAGGTGATATCCACAGGCAAATGGTTTAACATGAGTTCGAGTTGCTCGATCGATAAAAAGCCTGTTTCCATACGGATGAAGCCTTCTGACATAGCTGTGCTGGTTAAAGCTTTTCTTTCTGGTTTCCACTCGACAGCAGGACTTGTTAAACAATAGCCTATTTCATCACTTTCGTGTGCGATCTTAATCCATTCGTCCTCTGTTAGATGCTGAAGTGCCATAGGAAACAGGATATTTTCTTCTTTAAATATCATCTCAGATACTTCACGGATCACGAATTCAATGCTATTTACAGCCGTTTGATGATCCTGATTTGTATAGTTGGTTAAGACTTGTTTAGCTGTTTTAATTGCTTCTCGAATTCGGTCATCCACTCCCCACATTACTTTTGTAGGACCGTAGATACCGTATTTCTCTAAGAAAGGAAATAACAAGTTCTCTTTACGGCTGTAATGTTTATCAATATCGAGTAACAGATTTAAGTCTTCAATTAGTTTAAATACGTTATCACTGCTATCCTCTGCTTTAAAACGGTCAAAGTGTAATTGAATTTTGAAGTTTACTAGCATATCAATTTCTTTATTTTCTAGCTTAAATGTATGAACCGGGTGTCCAGGCTGATCTTCTGGTTTTTGGCTGCGATGGATTTCTTCAATGGACCCTTTAAAAATGGCCGTATGAACCGAACATAGGCGTTGAACTTCCTCAACTGGTATGCCTTCTTCTTCCATTAGAGCTTGCTCAAGTTGGGATATTTCCTCAATTGAGATGGTACCTACCGCTTTTTCAAATTCCTCTCTAACATCCTCCACACTTCGTCCCATGTGTAAATCTTTAATAATTGCTTTTAATAGTTCTTGTCGTTCGGTTTTATTTAATGTCTGTTGCTCACGATTATTAATTAACTCACTCATTGCTAGCCCTCCATTACTCTTTTATCTCAAAACCATGACTTTGAAATGTTGTGATTACGGTGTCTAAAGCGATTTCTTTTACTCGACAACCTTTAGGTATGGTCATGACACGACCAACGGTTTGGAGCATAGTAGGTTTTGATATGTTTTCAAACCCTAGACTCTGCATGATGGATACTACTTCCGGATATTGAGTGCATATTTCATAAAGGGTTTGATTTAAATAAATGGTTCTTGACATGTTCATCACCCCAGTAAATTAGTACTTTATGTGGTTAATGTATCATATCTGTCTGGAAACAAATGTGATGTGCATCACGAATGAAAATGTTTCTCATTTATAATGAATAATTAGTACTAGGTATATGTTAGTAATCTATCTGTTATTTCTATTAAATTACGATATAATGAATATATTACCAGGACTTTATAAGGGGGATTTTTGTGAAAAGGAAGGACAAATCTTTAAAGAATACTTTTACGTTCATGCTTTTTACTATGATCATAGGCATTTTTATCATAAACGGGGCAATCATTTACTTTAATTCTCAACAGTCCATTGATAAAACCCTCAAGACGAATGGAATCATCCATGCTGAAAGGGTAGCTGGTGCCATTGATGCGGATGAGTATGCAGATTTCTTATCAAATCCAGTAGAAAATGAAACTTATAATAATCTTCAAGAAGAGTTGAATGATTACAGAGTAAAAATGGGGGCTATGTACGTTTACACCTTGGCAATAGAAGAGGATCACTCACTAAAAATTATGATTGATGGTTTACCAAAGGGTGAGGCGGTTCCGATTGGTGAACCAACAACAGCAACGAAATATGAGGATGTAAGAGAGGCTGTAGCTGGTGGTGTAAGTAGCACAGATATTGTAAATGATCCTGAGTTTGGGGAGTATATGTCGGCTTTCGCTCCTATCAAAAATAACGATGGTGAGGTTCTTGGGATTGTGGGTGTTGATATGGAAGCTACCCAAGTCAATGCCATTACAGACTCCGTTATGAAAGAGTCCATTCCTATTCAACTTGGCGTATCTCTCGTTATCCTGCTAACTATTCTAGGTGGCGTTTATTTTTACCTTGGAAAAAAACTTCGCCCATTAACCATTTTAACGGAAGTATCTAGAGATATAACGCAAGGGAAACTTTTACAGGCTAAAGAAACCTTAGACACACTTACCCTTCGGTCAAAGGATGAAATTAGTAGATTACATTATTCAATGACAGAGATGAGTGAGATTCTTGAGAAGATGGCTCATAATATGCAAGGAACCTCTTTAAAAATCAATGGGAAAAGTGAAGAGTTAAACGTTGCATCTACTGAATTACTAGAAGGTTCTAGCCAAATTGCTTTAACAATGGAGGAAATGGCTACAGGAGCGGAGACCCAAGCAACTTTATCGACAGAACTTGCAGAGAATATGAGGCAATTTTCAGGATTAATTGAAGAGGCAGATTCAAAAGGAAAAGAACTATCTCGATTAAATGAGGAAGTAACTCAACATACAGAGTCAGGTTACCAATTAATGCAGCAGTCTGTAACTGGAATGAATGATATCCATATGGTAGTTACTCGTTCTGTAATGGAAGTAAAGGACCTAGCAGACCAAACAAGACAAGTGTCCTCGTTAGTAACACTGATCCGTTCGATTGCTGACCAAACCAATTTACTAGCACTAAATGCAGCGATTGAAGCGGCTAGAGCAGGAGAGCAAGGAAAAGGGTTTGCAGTTGTGGCGTCAGAGGTTAGAAAACTAGCTGAGGAAGTATCAAAGTCAGTCGATGAAATTCAAGAGATTGTTGGAAAAGTGGACAATAACTCAAGGATAGTGGTGGATACCCTTGAGGAAGGACTACAAGTGGTAACGGCTGGTCAAGACAATGTAAAAAATACGGGCCAAACTTTTAAAGAGATTTCACAGTTAATTGAAGGAATGAATAAAAAGATTGTTGCTTTAAGTGAGCAGTTAAATATTGTTGTAGTAAAGCAGGATAATATGAGTAGATCAATTGAAGAAATCGCCGCAATTGCAGAAGAAAACGCAGCCGGTATTGAAGAAGTATCTGCATCCTCCCAACAGATGACTGGGTCAACGGAAGAGATGAACCAGTGGATTAAGGAACTAAACTCTGCTTCTATAGAGCTAAAAGAGGAAAGTGAGCGGTTTAAGATATAACTCTTCTTTATAGAAATAGACAGTCTTAACTCAAATGGGTTAAGACTTTTTTACTTTTAGGAAAAAAATGTGTATTTCTTCCTATCTGATATGGTATAACCAAAATATTAATGTTGTTAATAGGATTATCATCTTCTTCGTACTACCATCAAACTTCAACATTTTTTACTAACGATAGTTTATTAGTTTGTGAATTTACTTATTTGCTCCACGAAGGAAAAGAGGAAAAACAAGTGAAAATTGGTTTGAAGGATGTAAGAAAAAGCTTTAAAAATGATAGCAATACAATTGAAGTTTTAAGAGGGATCACCTTAAATATTGAAGAAGGAGAGTTTATCTCCATTGTGGGAAAGTCCGGGAGTGGAAAAAGCTCCCTTATTAATATGATCACTGGTATAGATGAACCTAGCTCCGGAGAAATCTGGATTAATGAGGTTGGTCTACATAGGATGAATAGAAGAAAGATATCTAGATGGAGAGGTTTACATATTGGTGTGGTGTTTCAGTTTTTCCAACTAATTCCTTCCTTGACGGTAATAGAAAATATTCTCCTCCCAATGGATTTTTGTAACAAGTATGAGAAGCGTAAGAGAAAACATGTTGCTAGAGAACTATTAAAAATGGTTGAATTATCCGATTGTGAAAATAAGGTACCGTCCCAATTAAGTGGAGGTCAGCAGCAAAGAGTGGCCATTGCACGAGCATTAGCCAATGATCCCGCTTTAATTGTGGCAGATGAACCGACAGGAAGTCTTGATAGCCAAACAGCAAACACGATTTTTAATCTCTTTAGAAAGCTAGTTGCTGATGGTAAGACGGTTATTATGGTGACTCATGATGAAGAATTAGCGTACCAAGCCGATCGGGTAGTTCATATTAGAGATGGAGAAATTGTAAATATCCAAGCTCGAAGTCCTCGGAGCAGCTTAATATGAGTACCCAATTTAAAAAAATACTGAGAGATTTACTTTCAAGTAAAGGCAAGAGTTTCATTGTCATTCTTTCTGTTCTTACAGGTATTGTTGGAACAGGGGTAATTGGTCATACTGGATACATATTAGATAAGGGAATGAAGGATAGTCTTGAAACATTCCAACTAGCGAGTGGAACCATTGCATTCCAACAGTTTGATGAAAGTTTTGTGGATAAAGTAAAAGAGATAAATGGTGTACAAACAGCGGAAGCAAAGAATACCTTTGATTCAGAAATATACATGACTCATGAGAAGGAATGGAAAAGGATCAAGTTATTTGTTATCGATAAAGATGATCCCAATACACTCGATGTGATGTTGTATAAGAAAAGCGAAGCTCCCAAAGAAGGTGAAATCCTACTAGAACGCTTATCCTTTCCATATCTAGAAGTGAAACAGGAAGATCAGGTGTTACTTAAATCAAATCAAGAGGTAGAAACGAAAGTAAAGATCACAGGAAGCGTACATCAAGGCAGTTTAGAGGCAACCCCCATTTCTAGTGTCGCCTATGGCTATGTCTCTAAGGAAACAGCTGCTGACTTAGGGATGAGTACAGAGAAGAATCTTTTGCTATATAAGACAGAAACAAAAGAAAAAAAGACCGTGGAAAAGATTGAAAGTCAGATTAGAGATTTGGCCCATGCAGAAGGCTACACCTATCTATCCTCAACCATCCACAATAATAAACATTGGGGATATGACATCGTTAAATCTATGGAGAATATTTTAATATCCTTAGGACTTTTGACGATCTTATTGAGTACTTGTTTAATTATAAATACTATACTATCCATTATTAATAGCCAAATTCCTCAAATTGGAATGATGAAGGTCATAGGAGCAAGTGGGTCTCAGCTTCAGTGGTTGTATTTATGTTACATTATTGTTTATAGTTTGATCGCCCTTATAGTAGGTATCCCTCTTAGCTTGTATCTCGCGAAAGTTTTAAGTTCCTACTCGTACGTTTTATTGAGTTTTACTACAAAAGAAGTCACGTATTCTATGAACACATTGCTTATTCAAATCGGTATTGGATTGGGTTTACCGATTATTTCAGGATTAATACCAGTGATGAATGGCGTGAGGATTAGTATATATGATGCTCTTAATAAAGGAAATAAGCAAAATACCAAAGGTTTCCCTTCTTGGCTGTTAAATATCCCGTGGGTATCTCGCCCTTTTCTATTCATAATAAGAGATACCCTAAAAAGAAGATTCCGCTTCTTCTTAACAGCTGTGACATTAAGTATTGGTGGGGCAATTGTTATATCTGTACTAACCGTTTATCAGTCTCTCCTTCATACAGTGGATGAATCTTTAAAATATGAGAAATATGATTTACAGGTGATTGTTAGTGGCACTAGTGACAAAAAACAGATCGAGGAAATTTCATTTACGGATAACGTTCAAGATATTGAGATATGGAATCTTACAAGTGGATCCTTTGTTAACGGTAATGTAAGAAGCGGATACTTATCGATTGTACAACCCCCGATTTCTTCCTCCTTTATGGAGCCGAAAATCATGGAAGGAAGATGGTTGAAAGATGATCAAAGCAATGAAATTGTCCTAGATTCCTATTTTTTAAAAAGCTATCCAGCCATAAGAGTTGGGGATTATGTAACCATTGAGGTCAATGGGGAACGAGTGCAGTATAAAGTAGTTGGGAAGTTTAGGAAAGTTTCGGGTGCCGTAGTTCAGTATGTTAATCACTTGGGTCCTGACTATACACCTGTGAGTTCTTCTTTTATGGTGAACATAAAGGCACAAGAACATAGTGTTGCCGAACAGTACCGTTTAAAGGAGAAAATGAAGTCGATCTATAGCGATAATCAGGTACCTATTATTACATCTCATACGTTTACTGAAATAAAAGAAATGCAAGAGGCACGAGTAAATATTGTGACGGTTTTCCTCATAGGAATGGCGATCATCCTTGTTGTTGTAGCCGTATTAGGGCTGATCGGAACACTCAGCCTTAATGTTTCAGAGCGAAGGAAGTCTATTGCTATTATGAAGCTAATAGGCGGAGGCGATATGACTCTCTGGAAAATGATTATGGTGGAGAGCTTATTGATAGGGTTGATCTGCTTCTTTATAAGTATTATTCTGGCCTATCCATTTAGTAAACTACTGTGTAATAAGGTGGGGCAATCTTTATTTCTATCTGATTTAGATTTTTCATTTTCTATGATAGGGATCCTCATCTGGTTCCTGTTTGTGATTGTTTTATCGTTGGTAGCAAGCTTTATCCCTGCATACAAGGCGACAAAAATATCTATTAGCAAGGCTTTAGCTTATGAATAGTAAAAATCCTCACTTCCTATTGAAGCGAGGATTTTTACTATTCTATAACACAAACTTACTCATTAATTGCTTCAAGTCATTAGCTAAATCATTTAAACGAGTCGCACTGTTTGCGATTTCCTCCATAGAACCACTTGATTGTTCAACAGAAGCAGCTGTTTCTTCAATTCCTGCAGCAGCTTCCTCTGAGACAGAGGCAATTTCAGAAATGGATTTTTTTATACCATCACTGTTAGTTGCGATTGTGCCAAGAGTACGTGAAATAAACTGAACTCCATTTGCCATTTCTGAAAGGGAACGTTCCATTTCCTCAAACGTATGACCAGTCGTAACAATTTGGTTCTTGCCACTTTCTACTTCTTTGTATCCACCTTGTAGAGAAGAGGTTACTAGTTTTGTTTCATTTTGGATATTGTTAACGATTTGTGTAATGTCAGTTACAGACAAGGATACTTGTTCAGCTAATTTTCTTACTTCATCGGCTACCACTGCAAATCCTTTTCCATGTTCACCAGCACGAGCTGCTTCAATCGCAGCGTTTAAGGCTAATAGGTTGGTCTGTTCAGCAATGGCTTTAATGACACCTACTAATTTTGAAATTTCTTGTGATTGGTCATCTAGACCCTTAACCTTTTCTACAGCATCTTTTACGATTTGGTCAATGATGCTCATTTGGTTGATGGATGAAGTCATTAATTTACTACCATCTTTCGTTAATCCAAACACTTTCTGTGAAGATTCATAGACGATTTCTCCACTTTGATTTGCGTTTTTCACTTCGGTTGTGAAAGCACCCATTGAACTGGAAAGCTCACTCGTGATATTTACTTGTGTTTCTGAACCAGACGCAAGTGCCTGCATGGTAACCGCAATTTGGCTACTGCCTTCCTTTACTTCAAAGGATGTCTGTGTTAAGTAATTACTTTGATGTGAAAGAGCTTCTGATACTGCACTGATATTATTAAGCATCTCTTTCAGGCTGTCATTTACACGGTTAGATGATTCTAACAACATTCCAATCTCATCTTGTGATTTTATCTCTAGTGGCTCATTGCTCAAATCACCATTTGCCAGTAAGTCCATACGCTCTTTTAAAATCTTAATAGGCTTAGCAATGTTTCTTGGAATAACAATCGAGAAAATAATGATAATTATTAATAATAAAAGTCCAAACATCAGTGAAATAAAAGAGGTAGTTTCTGCTTGCTTCAATGCATTAATCCCATTCTCTTTACTTTCGTCTCCTCGTGCTAAAGCAAGTGTGGTCATTTGCTCAACCACTTTTATTAGCTTAGGCTCAATTTCATTTGTTAGTATAAGCTTTGCTTCATCCGTATTTCCTTCTTCAAACGTTGGGAAGTATTTCTCCTCAACTATTTTGTAGATGATCTCCGTTTGTTCAGATACGTCTTTAATAGCTGGGTCCTCAGATTTTTCCAATAGATCTTTCTGGATGGCTAAGCTTGGTTCTTTTAACCCAAAGTAGATTTGTTTATATTTTTCTTCTCCTGTTAATAAGTATCCTCGAAGTTCACTTTGTTGTTGTGTTAGAATTCCTAGCAAACTAAAATCAGAAGCCATTAACGGAATATCTTCCGCAGACAACTCTCTAGTATGGTCCTCCATTTTGCCTATTGAATGGATTAAATAAAACCCAAATCCAAATACCATAATGGTAATTAACAGAAAGACAGACATTAATTTTGTTTTAATACTTGTAAACTTAAATAAGTTTTTCATAGAATTACTCCATTCATATTTTTAAGTTTTCTACTTATATCGACAAATTACGGGAAAACTTAAGTGTTTTTTGAAAACGCTTTTAAAAATTGGTGCTTTATTTTTTAAAGGTTTCTCAATAAATATTGTTCAAGTGAAACGGTTGGGGGATCAGGTAAAGCACCTGAGCTGATAAATAGAAGGAAGAATTCCGCTTAATTAAAAATTACTATTAAAAATTGCCTAATTAGACGGAGAAATTCCGTCTATTAGCTCGAAAAATTCAAAAATAGGGTATTTTCCTAAGCGGAAATCCTCCCCTTATTTGCCCTGAAACGAGGTCCATTCGGCATTTAACGGAAAAATCTCCGCTTATTCTCCTTTTTGATTAACCACAAGAGATCTTATTTCGTACGATGACCATAAAGAAACTCGCCATTGCTATGACGAGTTTTACTTTTTTATATACTTAAGAAAGGGGAGCTCTCGTTTCTAATTGAGGTGCTTTACGTTTATATACCTGGTACAGAACTAGGGCAAAAAGTGAAAGAATCGCACCAGACACATAAGGAAGTGGAAGAGAAACTGAGAATAGCCATCCCCCAAGTGGTGGACCAATGATTCGACCTAATGAATCAAAGGAGGAGAGCAAACCGGTCGTACTTCCGTGTCCTGCACTTGATGTCTTCGTTAGTAATGATGAGACACTTGGTCTAATAAATCCATTCCCTATACCAAAAACAGTTAAATAAATTGCTGCGGTTACAAAGTTATCAATGAGTAAAATTAAAGAAAAACCGAGGGCAGAGATCAAAATTCCGAGTTGAATAACTGTTCCTTCTCCCCATTTTTTTGTCAGCCTTCCCACAAGTCCGCCTTGAACGATGGCACCTGCAAGCCCCATGATCATAAATACGTAACCAAGCTGGGCTGACTCGAGCCCTGCTTTTTCAGAAGCGAAGTATGCGAATGTTGCTTCCAAACCTGCTAAGGATAATGTGACAAACCATTGTAGGATATACAAAATGGATGCCGGCCCTTTAAAGGCTGCAAAGATGGAATCCTTCTTTTTATGTAGGTTTTCTTTACGCTGCTCACTTGATAGTGACTCTTTTAATACGAACAAAACAAGCAGGAAGGTAAGGACAGATGATGCACCAGCAATAAAGAAGGGCGTGTGTAAGCTTTCTTTTGAAAAAATCCCACCAATAGCTGGTCCGAAAATAAATCCAAGTCCTACGGAAGCTCCGATGATTCCCATCCCTTTACCCCGGTTCTCATGTGAAGTGATATCTGCCACATAAGCCATCACGGTTGGCATGTTAGCTGCTGATAAAACTCCCCCAATGATTCTCGCTACAAATAACATCCATAAAGAGGAGGACATGCCCATTAAAAAGAAGCTGACCGCCAGTCCAAAGATTCCAATCATGATGACTGGTTTCCGACCGATTTTATCAGAAATTCTCCCCCAAAAAGGTGCAAAGAATAACTGCATAAGCGAGTAAACCGCCATTAATAAGCCTAGCTGAGTAGGGGAAGCTCCCAATTCTTCCGCGTAAAACGGCATGACAGGGATAATAATCCCAAACCCTACCATGACTAAAAACATAACTGCAAATAATATAGGTAACGCTTTCTTAACTTCCAAAATCAATACACTCCAATAGGTTTCATTTGTTTCTTTCCTCTTTATTATAACTCTAAGATTGCAGGTGATAAAAGTCTTAAACGTACTTCGGGTATTCTTAGTGGTTTTATACTATGTGTGATTTTATTCGACAAATTTCTCATGAGGGGACAAGGTAAATGTTAACTTTTTTTGTAAAATAAAGATTTTTACCTAATGGGCGATGATTTGTTTACATAAAAAAGGATAAAAAACCCTATCTAAACTATAAAATACTAGTTCTTTGTATCTGTTAAAAGTCTTGAAATTGAGATTTTGCTAGTTTAATAGTACCAGGCAAAAATCGACAAAGCATTATGGGTCATTTGACGGGGTTTTCACTACGTGTTACTAAATAATATAGGAAAAAAATTACTTCAAAATATAGGAAATTATGAAGGAGCGGTTTGTCTTTGAAAGTGTTTAAGCATTTCCTCCTATTATTAGTCGTGACATGTTGTACCGTTGCTTGTTCAAACAAGGAGCAAACAAAGCAGGAAGAAGAGCCGAATAAGGAAACGACAACGGCTAGTGAGGATAGTAATAAGGAAGAAGAGAAGGAAGTCATTGAAACGGTGACGTATCCGGAACAGCCTACTACAGCTGAAGAGATGGTTCAGCAACCGGCTGGTCTCCACTCAGAGGACTTATATGCATCTTTAGCGGGTTCTAATGTTGATTCTGAACTTCCAATGGGATCTGCCATAGAGGATTTAGTGGTGGAGGATTTAGACGCAGAAGAAATTTATAATGGATTGATTCATTATATAGGTGCAGATTATTCTCTCGTTTTTGATTCCTTGAAAAATTTCACTCCTGACTACGGAGCATACGATTTATCAAAGGAACAACCATCCTTTAAAAACGTAGCCATTCATTTAGACTCAAGTGGAAGTATGAATGCTCAAGTTTCCGGTGGAGTGAAAATGGACTTAGCCAAACGTGCTATTGCTACCTATGCTTCTGGACTACCTGCTTCTAGTAAAGTTTCTCTTAGAGTCTACGGACACCAGGGGACAGGGAGTGACAATGACAAGGCAAAATCTTGTTCGAGCACGGAAATGATGTACGATGCGAATACATATGATCAGGCTAGCTTTGAACAGGCATTAACAAAGTTTAAGCCAAGTGGGTGGACACCACTTGCAGCATCTATTACAGCTGCTTATGAGGATTTAAAGAAATCAGCAGATGAAAAGTCTGAAAACATCCTATTTGTTGTGAGTGATGGAATAGAAACGTGTGATGGAAACCCGATCGAGGAGGCTAGAAAGCTAGCAAACTCGGATTTAGAGGTAAAGGTGAATATTATTGGTTTTGATGTGGATGATGCGGGGCAGAAGCAGTTAAAAGAAACAGCATTAGCTGGAAATGGAACGTATTATACCGTGAACTCCAACGTGGAATTGAACGATACGATTCAAGCGTTGCTAGAAGATGCGCGTGCCAGCTATGAACGGAACTTTGAAAAAGCAATGGTTGGCTACAAGGTAAATATGAAAAAAGTGGAAATTGGTCAAGGGATAGAAGATCTTGGCTCTAGCTTTATGGACGTCTCAGATTCTGAAAAAAATGTCTTGTTTGATGCGGTTTCTCGACTAGAGGAACAAGAGAGAATTACCCCTGAAGCAGGTGAGGAATTACGAACAATACTTGATGAGAGACATACAGCGATCAGAGAGTACATCAACCAGTTAGAAGAAGAAGCAAGAGAAAAGAATAACACGAAGCATCAGGAAGTGATTTCTAGTCTGAAGTGATCAAACTCCTGAAGACTAAAAAACTAGAAATTTAGAAAAAGAAGGTTGAGAGGATCAAGATGAAGATTTTACTTGATGAGACATTAGGTTTTACAACCGAATTATTTCCTGAGGTTTTGATTAAAAAGATAACGGGGAAAGGGGGGCGCTCTCTGGAGGAAAACCTGACGAAAAAGAGAGCCTTCATTCCTCAAAAATTCGATGCCATTAGTGTAAATATGGATGAAGCAATTGACCAGCTACGTAGCTATATGAGTGGGTTCGATGAATTGCTTTACATATACGATCCTTATGTGACTAATCAAGGAGATATAAAGAGAATTCGAAATTGGATTTATCCCAATCAGAAACTATTTCTTGTAGATGGGACCAAAAATCGAGGGTATGTATTTTTTCTATTAACAAAGCTTCAAGAGAGTACCTATGAAGGCGTAATGATATCCTTACGAGGCGTGAGACAACACTTTCGAATTACGTCAGATCTCCATTCACACAGTCCGTCTCGCTATCTTCAGTTAAAAAAACCATCGACAAAAATGTACTATTTACTTGGAAGTGAAGGAACGAAGAAAGCCATCAAGGGAAGCAAGCAGGAATTAATTAAAAAGGTAATCGAATATTTTCCTGCTGAAACGATCTATGTGGCTTCTAGTAAGCCAGTATCTGTAAAGGAGAGCCATGTTCATACCATCACATTAAGTGATATTAGCCTTCCAGTACAGTCAGAAACCATTGATATTTTTATTTAAGAAATGAAATGATGACATCCAATGTAACGGAGTGACCAGAATGATTGATGCCAAGAGAAAGGCCATTATTTTTTTAACATTATCTTTTTTATTAGCGGTTGCCACTGCAGGCGTCATCTTGATGCAAATTACAGAAGCGCAGAAAAAACTAGGTAAAACCGTAGCGGTTGCAGCTGCAGCCAAAAATATCGGATCGTACAGAGAAATTAAGGAATCGGATATTACTTGGGTAGAGCTTCCAGAAACGAGTGCCTATGAATCTTTTATTACCGATGAAAAGGAATTAAAAGAAGCGATATCGGTAGTGGAAATAGAGGAAGGAGCCTTGCTGACAAGCTCCTTAGTAAGAAAAAAACTCGATATTCCTGAAAATGAGCGTGTGGTATGGCTAAATGCGACAGAAGCCGTCCTTATTGATCAAGAGGTGGCTGAAGGCGATTTGGTTGATTTAGTTGTGGCTAGAAATGATGAAAATGACAATTTAGTTACGGAACGTTTTTTAAATAATATTCGTGTCGTTCAGGTAGAAGAGGTTAAGGAAGGAGCCCCGAGAGTAAAGATTGCTCTATCCATTGAGGAAGCTGAGCGGGTCATTCATTTTCAAAACTCCGCTGTGCAGCTTCGTGTGTTACGAGTTAATCAAGCTTCAGCAGGGTGACCAGGGAATTAATATGATAGGGACCATTGCGTTGGGGAAGGTGCATAAACGGTGAGTACATTTAAAGGATTAATGATTTCGAGAAACCATGCGTGGATAGAAATAGTCAACCAACTCATGGAAGAAATGAATATGGAAATTACAGCTGTTCCTGAGTGGAAGAGGAGCTTTCAGGATAATCAACACTACCACTATGTTCTTGTTGATATAAATGGGGGCGTTTCTCCGCAACAACTACAAATCTCTTCAACAACCGTTCTTATTGGTCTGTCTAGTGAGGACGATTTTGAACAGGCTCGGAACTGGCTAGTTGGTGGAGCAAAGGACGTCATTCTGTTCCCTGAAGAAAAACAGAGATTACTAGATTTGATGAAAGTGACTAACCAGCAGTTAACATTTCAAAAAGAAACAGAAGCAGGCTATGGAGCAGGTCAAGTTCATGCGTTTTACAGTTCAAAGGGTGGAAGTGGAAAGACTTTATTAGCGACGATGGCTGCCCAATCATTTAGCATACACCAAGATTTAAAGGTTTTAGTGATTGATTTGAATGCGCAATTTGGAAATATGGATGTCTTATTTGGCGCTCAGCCATTTCGTTCCTACTATGATTTAATTCCGGTTATGGATGAGATGGATATGAGGCATCTCCTGAACATTTCTACCGTGCATGAAGAAACACAAGTAACGTTCATTTCGGGACCTGTGGATCCAACAAAAGCGGAGGCCATTCCGGATGAATTAATCACAAGATTAATCCGTGTAGCGAGATATAACTATGATGTCGTGATTCTTGACTTGCCATCTGTTATTAATAACCTCACATTCACAGGATTAAATGAAGCGAACCATATTCACTATGTGTTAACGCCAGACAGTTTAGGGATGAGAGCATTCAAAAATGCGAGTGAGCTATTCAATCGGTTTCAAATTGGAAGAAATGAAGAGCTCTCTGTGATTGTCAACCGTGTTCACTCCAAATCAGAGCTTAACGAATCACATATTAAAAAAATTATTGATCGTGATGTGAATGGACTCGTGCGTTCTGACTTCTTTTCTATCCAGGCGGACGTGAATATGGGAGAGTCATTTTTTAAGAAGAAGAAGGATAAAGGAACGAACAAGGTAACAAAGGACATGAAGAAATACGTGGATGAGTTCGTGAAGCGAACAAAGGGGTGATGAAGCATGTCGTGGATTGAAAAAGCAGCGGTTCGAACACCTACGAAGCAACAAACAACAGCTGATTGGAATATTGGCCAATCACAGGTCGATCGGTGGGTCAGACACTATAAAAATCGACTGATTAAAGAAGCGAATTTAGAAAGCATTACGACACTTCAGCCGGTTGAGAGAAAGAAGACCATTGAACGCCTTGTTACGCAGATGATTAATGAGGAAAAAGTGATTATTACCGCGGATCAAACCGAGCAGATCATCAAGCAAATCATCAATGAGTCGGTCGGTTATGGCCCCCTTGAAAGCTTGCTTCGAGATGACAGTATTACCGAAATCATGGTCAACGGTGCAGACGAGGTATTTATAGAACGACAAGGGAAGATCGAAAAGACGAATGTGAAATTTAAGGATAACCAGCATGTTCGTCATATTATCGACCGCATTATCGCACCATTGGGTCGAAGAATTGATGAAAGCTCACCCATGGTGGATGCTAGACTTCATGATGGAAGCCGTGTGAATGCCGTTATCCCGCCAATCAGTGTGGATGGTCCATCAATTTCGATTCGTAAGTTTAAACAAGATCCTTTTTCGCTGGATGATCTTCAGAACTTTGGAAGCTTCTCAGAAGAGATGGCGCTCTTTTTAAAAGCCGCTGTGAAGGCAAAAGCCAATATCCTTGTATCTGGTGGAACCGGTAGTGGGAAAACCACCCTTTTGAATGTTCTTTCTGATTCCATCCCGAGTGGGGAGAGAATTGTCACGATTGAGGATATGGCGGAGCTTCGCTTTACGTATGATAACTTGGTTCGCTTGGAAGCTAGGCCACCGAATATGGAAGGTAAAGGGGAAGTAACGATTCGTCATTTGGTTAAAAATGCTCTGCGGATGCGTCCAGACCGAATTATTGTCGGAGAGGTTCGTGGGTCCGAGGCAATTGATATGCTACAAGCAATGAATACGGGTCATGAAGGATCATTGACCACCATCCATGCGAACAGTCCAAAAGATGCACTGGGCCGACTGGAATCCATGGTGATCATGGCTGGTTTGCCACTAACTGTAGAGGTTATTAGAGGCTATTTCGTGGGTGCGCTGGACTTAATTGTTCAAACCTCTAGGTTTTCTGATGGGAAGAGAAGGATTGTTCATATTTCTGAGCTGGTGGAAGAAGATGGCGAAATCTCCATGCGTGATATTTTCCATTTTGAGCGACAGGCCACATTGGCTGATGGAACGATTAAAGGTGAATTTAAACCAACCGGTTATGTGCCTAAAATGTATGATCGTTTCGTTTCCCATGGAGTGCAAGTGCCTAAGTCGCTGTTTACTGTAGGTTTGTTGAGATGAGTACGGCATGGATGTTGTTGTCAGGCAGTATTTTTACTTTTATCACCGGGATTTTCTACATCGTAAATGGGAGAAAAGCTCGTGACACGGTTAAGCGAGTCGATTCATGGTTTGAACAGGAAAAGAAAGCAGATAGAAAAAGCTTTGTTCTCTTGATTGGGGATAAATTTGACTCCTCTGAGTTATCGGAATCTCTACAAAAGAAGTTAGTTCAGGCAGATTTAAAGTTGAAGCCCTCTGAATACACAGGAATTTATATCCTTCTCTTAGCACTATTAACGTTTATCAATGTATTCATTTTAGGCCTGTATGTGTTTATTGGATTTCTCTTTGCGTACGCTATTGTTGCCATAGGATCTAAATTCTTTTTGAACTCTCGAAAAGGGAAACGAATGGATACCTTTAATGAGCAACTTCCAGAGATTTGCCGGATGATGTCTAACTGTATCAAAGCGGGCCAGACGATTCCACAAGCGATGGAAATGGTCGGACGTGATGTGAAGGAACCGAGTAAGAATGAGTTTCAACAGATGGATTATCAGCTGAAGCTTGGTGATAGTCTCGAATATGTGATGAATGGGTTTAGAGAAAGAGTTCCGAGTAACGATATGACCATTTTCGTCAGTACGATTCTGATTCAGCAACGGGTAGGTGGAAACCTGGCGGAGGTGTTGTCAACAATGGCGGAAACGCTGGAGGAACGAAGTCGTGTTCATAAAGAAATTCGTACCGTAACAGCGGAAAGTCGTTCGATTGCCTATATCCTCATTTTCATGCCGTTTTTGATGGCCATGATGATGAATTTATTTATTAAGGGGTTCTTGAATGTTCTTTTTACTCCATTTGGAATGATTTTGTCTGCTATTTTCGCAGGAATTGTCAGTATTGCGTTCTTTATTATTAAGAGAATTACGAATATAAGGGTGTAAGCTATGAGATTTATCGGATTATTTTCAATGGTCATGCTCATTATCATCATGCTTTTCTTGTTTATAAGCTTTATCTATGTGTATCTTTTCATTGCGAAACGAGAGAACCTCTTACAAAACAATGGATATGTAAAGGGAAAAAGTAGGCAAAAGGGTAGATTGATCGATCGAGTCATTGCTCCGATTGTAAGATGGGGAAAGCAAGCGGGACCAGTAGGAATGAAATATCCTTACTTTGCCGATATCGAAAAGCACAAGAAGCTATTAGGTCAGGCAGGATATCCGCTTGGGCTCCAAATTCAAGACTTTTACGGATTCCGTTTCGTGCTCGGTATGTTGGGATTAGGATTCGGTACCATTTACGGTTTTTTAGGGCTTCCTTTAGGAATTCCCATTATGTTTCTAACCATTTTTGGTGGTTTTTTAGGACCAAGTGCTTGGCTGTATATTAAGGCAAAAAACCGCCAAGAGCTGATCAGCATGATGATGCCTGACTTTCTTGATACGGTCAGTGTTACACTATCTGCTGGTGTGAGCCTGGATGGTGCACTCAAGCAAGTGACAAAACAGTTTACTGGACCTTTAAGTGAGGAGATCGACCGCTTTAATAAAGAGGTAGAACTGGGGGTTCCGCGTCTAAGTGCCTACCAAGGGTTGATAGAAAGGAATTCTTCTAGAGAATTACACTCTCTAGTTAATGCGCTCATTCAAGGGACCTCTCTAGGGGTGCCTGTATCGCGAACCTTTCGAATGCAGGCGGAAGACTTACGTGCGACAAGAGGTTTTTTGGCAAAGGAAAAAGCAGCCAAGGCGAGTCCGCAAATTACGCTGGTCACCACCTTTTTTATTGCTCCAGCGGTATTAGGACTGATTGTTGGTTTGCTCGCCTTAAATATTATTTATAATCCAGAAGCATTTGGCTTGGATTCATTCTTTTTTTAATTAATTAATAAAAATAAAGATTACTAGGGAGGAAAAAATAATGATGAAGAAAACTTGGAAAAAGGTCACAGGTGTTTATAATCGCTATGTAAATAATGAAGTAGGAGCTCAAGCGCTTGAGTGGGTAGCTTTAGGTTTAGTTGTTTTGGCGATTATGGGTGTGATTGCCGCTGGGATTGACGGAGATACTTCCATCGGGAAAGCAATAACTGCAAAACTATCAGAATGGATTAGTGGAATGTAAGAGTTCATAGAGAGTGAGAGTAAACCATGAGGAGATTGCTAAAAGCGTATGTAAAAAATGAGCGTGGCTCACAAGCAATTGAATTTTTAGCGTTGTTTCCGCTTATGCTCCTATCGATCCTCCTTATATGGCAGATAGGGCTCATTTCTTTTTCTTTAGTAGTAGCAGAATCGGCTGCTAGGGATGGAGCGAGGGCTGCTGCTATTCATGATGGCGAGTGGCAGGCAGTAGCTAGAAAGTCAGCTGCGGGCATCAAAATTGTTGATGTTAGGGGAGGACCTGGTACAGATGAAGCTGAGGTCATCCTTGATGTAAAGGCTCCTATTGTTAAGCTTCCTCTAATAGCGGATATTGACTTTACTTTTACCGTCGATGCGGTGATGCCCATGGAGGAAGAGCCAGATGACGACTAGATTAAAAGGATACTTGAAAAATGAAAAAGGCAGCGGAACAACCGTGTTTATGGTTGGCATGGTTCTCGCTGCTCTTTTTTTGGCCATTATCTTTTTTGATTTTTCCACGATCTTTGTGAACAAGCGTGTGACGCAAACGGGAGCGGATGCTGCTGCGCTCGCGGCAGCAAAATCTTCAACCATCTCCATGAGGGAGGAATTGAAGGAAGAAACGCAAGAGGAACTCGATGAGCTTGGGGAAGGCTGGGAGGATTTTTTAGAAGCTGCGAATGAACCAGGAGAACCACCTGCTGAAGGAGAAACCCCACCTCCTGCACCAACGACAGAAGAGCTCTTAAGGGCTTTTATCGAAATGGTAGAGAGGCAGAAAGGCAAAAATATGCCGGGATCTATTGAGCGCTGGCTCCTCAACCATAGTGTGAGTGTAGAAGCAGAGGAAGCGATGAAGTTCTTTTTTAGCGATGCGGAAGTAAGTGATATGTCCTGTAAAGCGGTACGGGACAACTTAGATGAAGCTAGAGAAGAAGCGGAAAAGTTTGCTGAGAAAAACGATAATGACAGAGTCATAGATTTTCAATTTATACCTGATCAGTTTCGGATGTTTGTGGAAACCGACAGGAAGGGGAAATACACAACCGTATCAGATGAGGGTGTGCCAGCTATCAGCTCAGAGTCTTCAGCACGAATTGGCGAACCTACTGGATTCGACATATCTTGTAGTTAAATCTTTTAAACTAAGATGAGGAGGACTGGATAGGTGCGTGATAGACAAAACCTAAGAATACTATTCACTCTTTGTACCCTGTGGATGTTGTTATTCATTCCTTTGCAGTCGGTCATCGCAGATGTAGATGATGTAATCACCGACAATGGAGGAATTAATGAAACAGATCCTAGCGATGGATCAGATGAGTCTTCCGGTGGAGGTGGAGAGGATGTTCCTTGGTGGGAAGAAGCCTGGGATAAGGTAATAGATGTAGGAGTAGACTTGAAAGATCAATTAGGTGAAATTGGAAAAGATATTAGCAATGAGTGGAATGATTTCCTAGACTCATCAGAGGAAGTCTTTTCGGATGTTTCTGATTGGTTTGATACAAAGTGGAATGAAGCGGGAGATTGGCTTGATACAAAATGGAACGAAGCCGGAGACTGGATTGATCAGAAATGGAACGAGGCCGGAGATTGGCTAGACGATAATAAATGGGCTCAGACCCTTATTGCAGCAGTCATTGCAACGGTAGTCATTGTGGCAGTCATTGCTGGATTGGTGGCACTTGGTGTCGTAGGAGCGATTTCCATTGCTGTTGTAGCGGTCATTGCGGTTGGAGCAATCGCTGGTGGTTTTATCTATCAGTGGATAGCAGGAGATGACTACAGCTTTTGGGGAGCATTAGGAAGCTCAACCGTTGGAGGAATTCTCGGATATTTGGGTATGGCCTCTGGTGCCTTTGCTTCTGCTTGGGGATGGCTACGAGCAACCGCCTGGCCAGCTGTCCAAGGCTGGGTTAGAAATACGGCGGTTCCGTGGATTACGGGCAAATGGCAAGCAGGTGTGAACTGGGCGAGAACCGTTGCTTTTCCGTTCATCCGAACCAAGTTTACGGCTGGGGTGAATTTTGTTCGTACGAAATTTACAGCTGGGATGAATTGGATGAGAACCGTGGCTTTTCCTTGGGTTCGAGGGAAGGTTATGACTGGGTGGAATTGGTTCAAAGGAATACCAAACAATATGGTAGTTAAGAATGGATTTTTTATTGGCGCAATAGCTGGTGCAATATCCAATATAATCACATCTATAGGTAGTGGCTTTAACTTCACTAATTTTGTAATAGATACTATACTTGGTGGAGTCTCAGGTGGTTTATTAGCACCTTTTATGGTAGGTAGTTCAATAAGCAAAATGACGATATTTGGTTTATCTCTTTATGGGGGAGTAGAAAATACATTTGGAGAAGCTCTTAAACTAGGTTTTAATAATGGCTGGGACGAGGTAGAGTGGTTTGGCTTTGAAAGTCTAAAGAACTTTTCTTTAGGTGCTTTGGTAGCTGGAATTTCCATCAACGCGTTTAGCCCTGTGCTAGAGTGGGTATTTAAAAAGGTTCCTTCTCCATTTAAAGAGATCTTGGTCGACTCAAGTGCAAAAACTATTGAGGAGAATGCGAAGAATAAAACGGGAGACTTTATTGATGATGTAAAAGAAAATCAAAATACTAATGAAACGAATGAAAATAAAGGATCTTCCAATCAAAAAGGAAGTAACCAGACAAATTCTACAGATAAACCACAACAAGAGAAAACTAGAATGGAAGAACAAGAAAATATCAAGGGGAATAATAATCCTAAAGAACTCAGTCCTACACAATCACCAGTTGCACCTATAAATTAAGAAATAAATAAGAGGTGAATAAATGGATATTAATAAATACACGAAACTTAAAAATTTTTATTTGATATCACTTGTAGTAGGGCTAGGAATCTACTTCTATTTTAAAGTGGAAAATAACACACTAAATATGCAAGAAGAAAAATATAATCTAATGGTAATAGTAGCACTATTAATAATTGGAGCAGTCATTGTAGGAACTGAAATGGCAGCAAGACAGAAAAATGAAAAATTTGTATCAAAAAGCTCAATTTTTGGGGGGTTAGCTATTGCTGCTATATTTATAAT
>WTKE01000103.1 GCA_011524525.1 Bacillus sp. (in: firmicutes)
CCTTTTATCTCAAGAACGATTCGTGTGATACTCATTGCCATCAGTATCAGTATTATTGGTCAGGAGTTTGATTATGACGTAAACGGTTTGGTTGCAGGACTAGGACTTGGTGGTCTCGCTTTTGCACTAGCTGCCAAAGAAGCGGTAGGTAACCTGATTGGTGGAATCGTCATTGTAACCGAAAAACCATTTTCGATTGGAGATTGGATTTTAACTCCTAGCGTTGAGGGAACGGTAGAGGATATTAATTTCAGAAGTACGAAGGTACGAACATTTAGTCAGGCGTTAGTGACCGTTCCGAATTCAACCTTAGCGAACGAACCAATCACCAACTGGAGTCGAATGGGGAAAAGACGAATTACTTTCCACTTAGGATTAAACTATAAATCTACGAAAGATCAAATTCAAAGAGTCGTTCAGCGGGTGGAACATTTGCTGCGAAATCATGAGGATGTTCATCCCGATACGATTATGGTGGCATTCGATCAATATAATGATAGTAGCCTTGATATCCTTTTATACTTTTTCACTAACACGATTGTCTGGGGAGAGCATGTAAAAATTAAGCATGAAATCAACATAGCCATTATGGCGATTTTAGAAGAAGAGGGAGTCGAAGTCGCGTTCCCAAGTCGAACAATTTACGTGTCACAGGAATCTAGTGATTTGCTTCAAACGATGGGTTCGTATGATTGAAAATGAAGTGATAAGAGACCAACCGTTTATATTTTTGGCGGTTGGCTCTTTTTTTATATCGTCCGATCCATAAAGAAGGATTCTATCTGATGGATGTTGAACTAATTTATACTGGCATATAGACAAGGAGATACGAATGTGAAAAGGGAATTACGTTATATTGGAGAAAAGATTGTAAAAAATGAGGAAATATTGGCTAACAGAATATCGGAACTAATTGATTCGGATTATTCATCTAGTTTAAGTAGAGCGGGAGCTCGAGACCAAGAGGTACTTGCATATAGAGGGGAACTCGTCAGATACTTCGGGCAGGCATTGTATGAGGAAAAGGAAATTATTCAAGAGCATGTGATACGTTGGGGAAAAAAGGCCGCTAGATTTGCAATGAAATATCAGGTGTCACTCAGCAATGCCTTACGTGCCGTTAGCTTTTACCGGACCATTCTATGGGATGTATTTACCGACGAGTTAGCAGAAAAACAATTTGCTGCCATTACGATGCTTGATGTGTCTAAAATCATTGATCCTTTAATAGATAAAGTACTGCAAGTGATGAGTGAAGTGTATGAAAAAAGAAACACGGAATTAATGAAAATTGCTTATTCCGCCGTAGAGGAATTATCCGTTCCTGTTGTGGCGATCACAAAAGGAATTGCGGTTATTCCACTGATCGGGACGATAGATACCAATCGAGCAAAATTAATCATGGAAACCGTACTCAATGAAGGATCACGACTTCAGTTGGATTCACTAATTATGGATGTATCTGGTGTTCCCATCATTGATACGATGGTAGCTGACCAGCTTTATAAAATCATTACGGCTCTAAAACTCAGTGGAATTGAACCTCTAATCACAGGTATTCGTCCAGAACTGGCGCAAACAATTGTGAATATTGGTTTAGAATTTAATGAGGTCACAACCAATTCATCATTGGAAAATGCATTGAAACAATTAGGTTTTATAGTGAAAAAAAACAGGTAACATCATTAAGAATCCATTGGCCCTGATTGGTTAATCCAGCAATCAGGGTCATTTTTACTTTCATGACTTTTCTTCTTCCGTTCATACTAAGCAAAAAAGGAGGAAGGAAGATGGGACAGCTTACTTACAAGCAATCGTGGTTCGGGAATGTAAAAGGCGACATATTATCAGGTATCGTTGTTGCCCTAGCATTGATTCCAGAGGCGATTGCTTTTTCTATCATCGCGGGCGTTGACCCGATGGTCGGGTTATATGCTTCTTTTACGATAGCTGTGACGATTTCATTTCTTGGTGGTAGACCGGGTATGATTTCTGCGGCGACAGGGGCGATGGCCTTAGTTTTTATTGATTTAGTGGCTAATTACGGTGTGCAGTACATGCTTGCGGCAACAATACTAACGGGTATCCTTCAGATTCTATTTGGTGTGTTTAAGTTAGCAAGATATATGAAATTTATTCCGAGATCTGTTATGGTCGGTTTCGTGAATGCATTGGCGATTCTCATTTTTGTCTCGCAGCTTCAACATTTTCAAGATGAACATTCCATTATCTATGTATTGGTTGGATTAACACTTGCGATCATCTATCTATTTCCTTATTTTACAAAGGCCGTTCCTTCTACTCTAGTTGCTATTGTAGCGATTACAGCTTTATCGATCTTAATGAATTACGGAGTGCGTACTGTAGGGGATATGGGAGCGATTTCGAAAACCTTGCCAGCTTTCTTCTTACCAGACATTCCGCTCAATCTGGAAACACTCGTGATCATCCTTCCATATTCGCTCGCACTTGCTGTCGTGGGACTTCTTGAGTCATTATTAACTGCCACGATTGTGGATGACATGACAGACTCAGAAAGTGATAAGAACATGGAGGGCAGAGGTCAAGGTATTGCTAATATCATTACGGGCTTTTTTGGAGGAATGGCTGGTTGTGCGATGATTGGTCAGTCTGTGATTAATGTAAAGTCCGGTGGTCGCGGAAGATTATCGGCTTTCGTAGCAGGTGTCTTTTTAATTTTTTTAATTGTCGTTCTTGGAGATATTGTTATTAAAATCCCGATGGGTGCTTTGGCAGGGGTGATGATTATGGTCTCTATAAGCACGTTTGACTGGAATTCGGTTAAAACCCTTCACCTAATTCCAAGAAGTGATGCAGTGGTGATGGTCGTTACCATATTAACCGTAGTCTTAACCCATAACCTAGCCATTGGCGTATTTACTGGAATTCTACTTAGTGCGATCTTTTTTGTCTCAAAGATTTCAAAAGTAAGAGTAGATAGTAAACTAGAAGGCAACACAAGAACATATACGGTCAAAGGAGAGTTGTTTTTTGCCTCTGTGACAGAATTGTTAACTCAGTTTGACTACAAGGAAAATGTGAAAAATGTAGAAATCAACTTAAGCCGATCGCATGTATGGGATGATTCGGCTGTCGCTGCCGTTGATAAAATTGTGAACAAATTCGAAGAAAATAACATAATGGTAAATGTAACAGGATTAAATGATGAAAGTAACGAATTAGTAAGTAAATTAGCAAATAAACTGGGATCACATTAATGGGGGTAGAATGATGTATAGAAAAATTCTTTTAGCATCCGATGGATCGGAACACTCCAAACGAGCAGCAGAAAATGCTATTCACATCGCACAATGCTCTAAGGGCTCATTAATGGAAGTGGTGTATGTAGTAGATGCAGATAAAGCAAAATCATATGTGTTAAGTAATTGGAATACAGCGGATATAGGTGATAAACGGAAAGAACGAATGAGAGATATTGAAAAAATGGCGAAAGAAGCAGGGATATCCTATAAATTAACAATCCTTCACGGAGAGCCAGGTCCTACGATTGTAGACTATACAAATAAAAATAATTTTGAAATCGTTATCATTGGTAGCAGGGGATTAAACGGACTACAGGAATTTGTGTTAGGAAGTGTAAGCCACAAGGTAGCGAAACGAGCGAACTGCCCAGTTTTAATCGTGAAATAAAACGAAAGACCGCAATTTGTGGTCTTTCTTAGTTCAATTTTCGTGCTTCTTCTATTATTACTATTCTCTCTGGCTTTATGGCTAACAAAGCACAACACAATCCCCAAAGAACCTCAAAAAGAGCCCCTGATTGCTACACAGTTAAAGTGAGTTAAAATTCCTCGTTTTCTTTTTTTAAAAATTTATAGATGTATAGTGTTTATCTGAAAAATATAGAGGATATGGGAGTAAGTAGTAGATAATTACGCTTTCATTCAATTTCACAATTTATCTGCATTCTTATATACTTGTTTCTGTTAAAAACGGCCCCGACTTTCATGAGAGTTGAAAGTCACTACAAATAAAAAAGAAGAGGTGCTTCATGAATTTAAACACAATTAAATATGAATGGTTTGGGAACATCAAAGGAGATGTGTTGGCAGGATTAGTCGTTGCCATGGCTCTGATCCCAGAGGCGATTGCCTTCTCAATTATAGCAGGAGTAGATCCGATGATTGGATTGTATGCGTCCTTCTGTATTGCTGTTGTGATTGCGTTTGTTGGGGGAAGACCTGGCATGATTTCTGCTGCAACTGGTGCGACTGCCTTACTGATGACCACTTTAGTGGCTGAACACGGTCTGCAATATCTGTTAGCAGCGACGATTTTGACAGGGATTATTCAAATTGTCATGGGTGTGCTGAAATTAGGAAAACTGATGAAATTTGTTCCTAGATCTGTCATGGTTGGTTTTGTTAATGCGTTAGCTATTCTCATTTTCACGAGCCAATTAACACACTTTGTTGGAGAATCATGGGCGATGTATGCGATGGTAGCAGGAGCTTTAGCGATTATTTATATACTCCCTCGATTCACAAAGGCTGTTCCATCTCCATTAGTGGCTATCGTTGTCATTTCTGCCATTGCTATCTTTACAGGTAGTGGAGTTCGTACGATCGGAGATATGGGTGAATTAACACAAGCTTTGCCTATGTTTTTACTGCCTGATATTCCCTTAACGTTTGAGACATTGCAAATCATATTCCCTTATTCACTTTCAATTGCGGTTGTTGGTTTAGTGGAATCCTTGCTGACAGCAACGATCGTAGATGATATGACGGATACGAAAAGTGATAAAAACAAAGAGGCACGTGGTCAAGGGATTGCCAACATCGTATCTGGTCTGTTCGGTGGGATGGCTGGTTGTGCAATGATTGGTCAATCGGTGATCAATGTTAAATCGGGTGGACGTGGCCGACTCTCTGCTTTTGTGGCAGGCGTGTTCTTAATGATTTTGATCTTGGTGTTAAATGACTTCCTTGTTCAAATTCCGATGGCAGCGCTAGTGGGCGTAATGATCATGGTGTCTATTGGGACATTTGATTGGGGTTCAGTGAAATCTCTTCACAAAACTCCGATTACGGATACGATTGTGATGATTGCTACCGTTCTTACAGTACTGATGACTCATGACTTATCAAAAGGAGTATTAGTAGGAATTATTTTAAGTGCGATTTTCTTTGCTTCTAAAATATCAAAAGTGAATGTTACAACATTAGCATCCGATCATTCACATAAAAAATTCTATCGAGTATCTGGTCAGTTGTTCTTTGCTTCCGTGACTGACTTTGTAGAATGCTTCAATTACAATGATGATGTGAAAGAAGTGAATATTGACCTAACCGAAGCTCATCTATGGGATGATTCTGCAGTTGGTGCGATTGATAAAATCGTCATTAAATACCATCAAAATGGAATTAAGGTCAATCTTGTAGGATTGAATAAAGAAAGCAATAAGTTAATAGATCAATTAGCCGTTCATAACAAACCAGGTGGACTAGAGAAAGTTGTAGGACATTAATGAGAAACCGCAAAGCGATGATGCTTTGCGGTTTTTTAACAATCTCCTAAAGAAAGAGAATTGCCTCCAGCTCGCCTAATAATTCCTAGTGATCTGGAGAATCTAACAGTAGAATAAAAAATTGGAGGAATCATTTTGGGCGTTGAAGCGGAACAGATTCAATATTGTGAGAACTGCAAAGAGGATACTCTTCACATAACCTATGAAGATGCCATGGAAATTACATACCGCTGTTCACAGTGTGAAAAAGCGTCGGAGGTTTTTAAATCTTTCTTCTAATTTAGGGGCAACCGGCACGACGGTTACTAGTTAAAGGTAATTCTATTTTTCGGGATAAACCCCCTGTCATAGGCTGACAGGGGGAACCTTTTATTCGTTATCTGTTTCTTCAGTGCCTTCTTCCGTTTGATTTTCTTCTGTTTCAGTTTCTTCTGTTGTGTCCTCGCTGCAGCCTGTGGCAAATCCAATTACCATAAAAGTTGCTAACAAGGCGAATAACCCTTTTTGTAGTTTCTTTAATTTTTCCATTTTCATTGCCTCCTATTTGTGCTTTAAGTAACTTACAAAGCTATCATACATCAGAAAAAGCAACAGAATGTCCAAATTACCAATTATTTACACAGTTAAGAAACAATATTTAACTTTTTAATACTGAGTTCACAAAATTTGCAATTCATCCATAATCCAACCATAATGGCTCCATTGATTAATGGTCATACTATCTTTAAATACAAAAAAGGAGAGGTACGATGCCTAGAAAGCCTATACAAACGGAAGAAGAGACAGAAAAAGAAAAAATTGTCCATTTGCCGAGTAATCAACCAAATAAAGATGAAGTCGAAAGCCTTTCACATATGTTAGCAGCAGTATTAGAGTATATATCAGATGAAGAGGTAGAAGAAATAGATTTTGAATACCTATTAGATCATACAGAAGGTCTTAGAAACTGGTGGGAGCGTTATCAAGAAAACAACCGGAAAAAAATTGAGGAAGAAATAAAAAATTCTCTTAGTGAATTATCTTTTGAAGAACTGCAAAAGATTCGTGAACAGATCAAAGAAAAATAGGGCAGTATAGCCATCAGCATTCCTGGTTTGGGATGCTTTTTTGTATTAAAGTTAATAAATGATATTAAATTAAAGTAAGACTCTTTTTACGTTCACCGTAATGCATTAGAATGAGGTTTTCTTGGATTTTTGAGATAAGACTCACTTCCTATTAAATAAGATGTCTTGTTCTTAATCGAGTAACCAGCAAAAGTAAAATAAGAGGAGGATTTCCGGTTATATACAACATGGAGCCTCGTTTGGTGGT
>WTKE01000111.1 GCA_011524525.1 Bacillus sp. (in: firmicutes)
ATTATCTTGTATTATAGTCATAAGCATAAAAAAGGGGGTACCAGGATGAGATTATTAGATGAGATTTTACAGTATAATCAGGAGTTTGTTTCTGAAAAAAGGTATGAAGAATTTACAACAACAAAATTTCCGAACAAACGACTAGTTATTTTAACATGTATGGACACAAGATTGTTAGAGCTTTTACCAAAAGCGATGAACGTGTCTAATGGGGATGTAAAGATTGTTAAAAATGCTGGTGCACTAGTTATGCATCCGTTTGGAAGTATTATGAGAAGTTTACTTGTGGCGGTGTATCAATTACAGGCAGATGAAATTCTAGTTATTGGTCATTATGATTGTGGAATGAGTGGAATGAAGGCTGATGTAGTAATTGAAAGTATGAAAGAGCGGGGAATTACGCAAGAGACACTTGATATGCTAAACTACTCTGGCATTAACGTCTCCGAGTGGATGCATGGTTTTGACAATGTGTCTGATAGCGTGAAGCACAGTGTGGACATGATTAAGAAGCATCCTCTTCTTCCAAATGGAGTTCCTGTACACGGACTTGTCATTGACCCTGAAACAGGTAGATTAGATGCTGTTGAAAATGGGTATGAGAGCATCTAGTTCTTTCTTTCCTTTTTTTCAGGAACATAATCAAACCCACCTGGATGGAAAGGATGACATTTTAATAATCGCTTTATGGTTAGGTATCCGCCTTTTATCGGTCCAAATCTTTCAATGGCCTCTAATCCATATTGTGAGCAAGTTGGATAGAAGCGACAGCTTGGCGGCTTGAGCGGAGAAAGGGCAATTTGATAGAAACGGATAAAGGCAATCATCGCCTTTTTTAACATGTAGATCTCTCACTTTCCTCTTCCTATTTACGAACAACATAACATAGTTAGGGAAATTAGTCTAAAAAATGGCATATGGGTTAGTAGAGATAATGCGTAATAACTGTAGTATACTGATATAAAAGAAATAGAATGAATAGGAGTGGAGCATATGCCTTCTGTAGAAAGCTTTGAACTAGATCATAATGCTGTGAAAGCCCCATATGTAAGACATTGTGGAGTACATAAAGTGGGAAGTGATGGAGTTGTTAATAAATTTGATATTCGATTCTGTCAACCGAATAAGCAAGCAATGAAGCCTGATGTGATTCATACATTAGAGCACTTATTAGCATTTAACCTGCGTGAGCACGCTGAAAAGTACAGCCATTTTGATATTATTGATATTTCTCCAATGGGATGTCAAACGGGTTATTACCTAGTGGTGAGTGGGGAGCCTTCGGTAGAAGAAATTATTGATCTATTAGAAGATACAATGAAATCAGCTGTTGAAATCATAGAGATTCCTGCAGCTAATGAAACACAATGTGGTCAAGCGAAGCTTCATGACCTTGAGGGAGCTAAACGATTAATGCGCTTTTGGCTTGAACAATCCAAAGAAGATTTGAAACAGGTATTTGCATAAGAATTATAGCCGAGCATTTTTGACCTGCTCGGCTATTTTCTATAATATGGGAGATAAAAGTCTTGATACCGATTCTTTTAGACGAATCTTCACCGGTCTTTTCATATAATTTTCAAGAGTTAGTTCTGTTGAGGACTTCATATCCTCAGAAAATTGATCCATTAGTATGTTGGAAAATTTTCTATTATAGATAAATGCGTTCACTTCAAAATTCAGTCGGAAGCTTCGTACATCAATATTTGCTGTCCCAACAGAAGCAATTTCATTATCGACGACAATGGATTTCGAATGGATAAATCCTTTTTCATAAATATAAATTTTTGCCCCAGCTTTTAGCATCTCTCCAACATAAAAATAGGTAGCCCAGTAAACAAACATATGATCTGGCTTATTTGGGATCATTATTTTTACATCGACGCCACATAAAGAAGCAATTCTTAATGCATCTAAAAGACTTGTGTCAGGTATAAAATAAGGTGTTTGAATAAAAATGGTTTCTTTTGCTAAAGAAATCATTTTTATATACCCATTTTTTATTTGTTCCCACTCTGAGTCAGGTCCACTTGTTACAATTTGTAGGCCAACATCCCCGCTACTTTTTGGTTGTTGGAAGTATCGAGGGGAATAATTAATATCGTACCGGTAGGAAGCTTGGTTCCAATCAAGAATAAACCTAGTTTGTATGGGGTGTACTGCTTCACCGACAATCCGAACATGTGTATCACGCCAGTATCCGAACCTTTTATTTAATCCTAAATACTCATCTCCCACATTGAATCCGCCAACATAACCGATTTTCCCATCAATGATAGCAAGCTTACGATGATTTCGATAATTTAATCGCAAATTAATTAAAGGAAGTTTTGAAGGGAAGAAGGCTTCTACCTCTCCTCCAGCTTGGCGCAACTCCTTGAAAAATGACTTTCTTAATGATCTGGAACCTAGCTCATCGTAAAGAACTCGAACCTTTATTCCAGCTTGTGCCTTTTGTGATAATACGTTCATTAACCTTCTACCGAGTTCGTCGTTTTTGATGATATAGTATTGCAAATGGATATGATCTTGAGCGTGTTCTATGTCATGAAAGAGTGAGTGGAATTTTTCTTTGCCATCAGTAAAAACTTGAATGTCATTATGTCGAGAAAACATGGCAGCGTTATTAATTAAATGCATATGAATGAGGTCGCGACTTTTTTCCTCGGTTGAATTTTGGAAAGGAAAGTTTCTTTGATTCAGTTGTGAAATCTGCTCTTTGATTAAAGACTCTATTCCTACTTTGTCACGATCTTCCCAATAAAACATTTTCTTTCTGCTTAAATTCTGTCCGAAAAGTAAATACATGATAAAGCCGAGTACAGGAATGAAAAATAGTACTAAAATCCAAGCCCAGGTGGCACTAGGGTCTCTTCTTTCTAGAAAAATGACAATGATAGCAAGTAAAATGTTTAGGAAGAAAATAATTCCAACAAAAATAGAAAGTATGTTCACTAAGATACCCTCACTCTTCTTTTTTTTGATCGCTATCTTTATGTATATTTGGGTTATCCTCAAGTGAATCAACGGTATGTTTATAAGAATAGGCCTTTGAAGTTGTGACAACCGATAAAAGTAAGACAATACCTACAATTATGAGACAAATAATTAGAACAGTTATCATATTATTCCTCCTTTCTCCCATTCTATTTTAGCATGTGTGAATAAGAACTTTAATTATTTGTCACTCTGCCAAACGTTTTATCTTGTCCATTCTGGGTAATATAACAATGGGAGTAACAGCATGAATAAGAAATTTAGGAGGAGAGCATATGGATAATAAACTGCATGATGTGTTGAACAGCCAAATCTCTAACTGGAGCGTTTTATTTGTAAAGCTACATAATTATCATTGGTATATTAAAGGGAAAGACTTTTTTACATTACATACAAAATTTGAGGAGTTTTATAACGAAGCAGCTATTCATATTGACGAATTAGCTGAAAGGCTCCTGTCTATTGGTGGAGAGCCCATTGCTACTATGAAGGAGTACCTAGAGATATCGAGTATCAAAGAGTCTACAGGCAGTGAAACAGCGGTTGAAATGGTTCAAAGCCTATCAAATGATTTCTCTTTATTGATTGAAGAACTAAAAAGTGGAATGTCACTAGCAGAAGAGATGAACGACGAAGCAACAGGTGACATGTTCCTAGCTATTCATTCAACGCTAGAAAAACATGTATGGATGTTAAAAGCGTATTTAGGTGAATCAGTATAATTGTAAAAACAATTCTTGAACAGAAACTGGTTCAGATACCTATCACTTTTTATATAAATACGTTTGAAAATCTCCTTATATTTGTTATACCTTTTGTCCTGCAAAATGCAGGGCTTTTTGTTGTGTATTACAAAGTGTCACCTAATGAATCATGCATTTTATGGCCAAGGGACTGTTATAAAACGGATGTTGATTTCACTGAGTTTGAAAAAATAACGGGAAGAATTCCGTTTAAATTGGGAAATACCCATATTTCCTTAAGAATAAGAGGAGTTTTTCCGCTTATGTGATCCAAATCCTTTGGAATTTAGCTTATTTAGAGCAGTTAACCGGAATTCCTCCGCTTATATCTGCTTCTTAAGCTTACTCTAAATACATTAGCCGGAAATTCTCCGCCTATTATTTCTCTTGCCTATACGAAATCATCAATTTTGTACAAAAAATTCACAATTTATATAAAAATTATATTCTATAAATCGACAATATTTTCAAAATTGTGATATTATTTATCGTATCATGTTACAAAACATAACATTAGGGTTCGGTTTGAGAGGGGAATGAATAGATATGGTCAGTACTCAAGAGAAGAATTTAAATGTATCCGTGCTGATGGATGAATTAAAGCAGGAAAATAGTAAGATGGAAGGTGTCATGCAAAATATTAAAGACATTTCCATGAAATCCAATATATTAGCATTAAATTCAGGGATTGAGGCAGCTAGAGCGGGAGAAGCAGGACGAGCATTTTCGGTCGTTGCGAAGGAAATTAAAAAGTTTGCTCAAGACTGCTTAGATTCTAGCAAAGCAAGTGAGAGTATTATCAAAAGTATACAAACGAAAGCAAATAGTATTATTGCACTAAGAACAGTGGATATTGCTTATGATACGATTGATAAAATTGATCGGAATTTATTTGAAAGAAATTGTGACGTTCAGGCATGGGCAACCTTCGATGCTATCAAAGAATGCTTAATTCAGCCTACCTCTGCTTCGAAGAAGACTGCTGAAGCATTCATGAAAAATATTTATAAGATTTATGAAGTGTATTTCGATTTGTTCGTTGTTGATTTATCGGGAGAAATTCTTGTTGCCGCGCAAAATCAAAGCCAAGTAGGGAGGAATATGAGCGACCGAGAGTGGTTTCAAGAAACGGTCAAAACAAACGATGTATACGTCACAGATATGTACTATTCTTCCGTTGTTGAAGGGTATACAATGGGGTATTCTTGTCCTGTTCGAAATGATGCGGGAGAAGTTATAGGTGTATTCACCACTCGATTTAACTGGGAGTACATTTATGACATTATTGACCGGGTTCAAACAGATGAAAAAAGCAAGCTCTATGCGATTAATTCAGAAGGTTATGTTATCGCTTCTAAAGACCGTACCGAAATCTTAAAAACAAAGCTCACTCATTTAAAAGCTGTACAGAATATTTTATCAGGAAGAGAAACTCGAGGGTATACGATTGAGGATAATCAAATATTCGCATACTCGTTAACTGAAGGGTATAACGCTTATAAAGGTAAAGGTTGGTCAGTTATTGTTGCAGAATCTATTTAGAATAAAATAAAGGAAGCTGACTAGTTTAGTCAGCTTCTGTATATGTGCTTTCGTTTTCTTCTATGTACCGTTAGTGAAAGTTCCGTTGGTGGAAATTAGGGATTTTTCGTTGGCCGTATTCTTCTTGAGCAAATTTCCCTTTCAATCCTTCAATTAGATAGACACCAACTAAATCGTACAATTCCTGCTTATCGAGATCTTTAATGATATTAAGTAAATCCTCTTGCGTTAACTCCTCTAAAAAGGCAAAAGCAAGCATATCAATATCTTCTTCATCACCTGTTAACTTGTGCCGATAAAACTCATATATTTCATCTACAAGCTTCACGTTCTTCACCTCCCTTATTTTTATTATAAAGGTATTGTTATCATTATACTTCACCAATACCCGTAAATATGTAAACTATTCTTTAATTTTCTTCAATAAGGTGTTGGGAAAGAGGGAATAAATCATTTCCTTGTGCTAATTATAATAAAAAAGGGAGTGTGAGTCATGAATAATGAGAAAAAGACTTACTATATAACGGTAAGTACAGGAGAAATCACACAAAGCAAAACGAGTTCTCCTTGGAATTTTAAAATAGAAGCCACTGATGATGAGATTATACAGCTTCGTGAATACTTTGATCAAAATCATTCAAACGACTGGGAAAACTTTTTCCGTGCACACGTTCCATATGTTCAATATCATCATGACAGAGAAAACGATGCTTATGCTTCGATAACAGTACAAGTGTATAACATGATCTATAACCTCGGGGACGAGGAAGCTAAAAAGCATATAGAGTCTATGGGCATATTAAACAACAAACCGCTTACGTAATTCGAAAGCGGTTTGTTGATTTTTAAATTTTTATTTCTTGTTACCCTTATCCTCCTAAATCTTTTCGAAATATATACGATTGGAAAAACAATTGGTTTCAGCTATTATGTAAATAAATAGAAAACTAAGGGTGAAGGGTACATGGAGATGTTTAGGGACCACTTGGGAGCACAAGTGTTGCTTTCATTTGGAGAATATAATTTTGGTACTGTTGTAAAACATGTACTTATTCTAAGTAAATATAAAAATGGATGGGTACTGACCAAGCATAAAAAAAGAGGCCTGGAATTTCCTGGTGGGAAAGTGGAACATGGGGAAACGTTAGAGGAAGCTGCAACCCGAGAAGTTTTCGAAGAGACAGGCGGGGTGTTAAATAAGTTAATGAAAATTGGTCATTATGAAGTTCGTAACAATGATGAGAGATTTGTTAAAGCTATCTTCTACGGAGAGATAAAGGAACTAATAAGGAAAGATGACTTTCTAGAAACGGACGGGCCGGTGTTCATTGATGATCCACACCTTAGTGATCGATTGAGTGATGAATATAGTTTTATTATGAAGGATTCTGTGGTTGAAAAGAGTTTGAATTACATTCATACACATTTTCTGTAAAAAGAGGCTAGGATAATCCTTTGCCTCTTTTAGTTACTTTTAATCAATTTTCTCTCTAACAGTTCAACCAACTGGTACATGATGGTCGCGAATATAGCAATGACGAGTAAAGAGAGCAGTACAAGGGAGAAATTGAATACCTGAAAGCCATAGATAATCATATACCCTAGTCCTTTAGACGAAACAAGGAATTCTCCAACGATGACCCCAACCCAAGAGAGCCCAACATTCACCTTAAGTGTTGAAATGATGGTAGGGAAACAAGCTGGAAGGATGGCCTCCTTGAAGCATTGGGATCTTGTGGCACCAAATGTTTGAAGTACCTTAATATAATTAGGATCCACTTCTTTAAAGGCTGTATAAACCACAATGGTCGTGATGATGACCGAGATGATTGCACCCATCGCAATAATAGAAGTCATATTCGGACCTAGTGCAACGATTAAAATCGGACCTAAGGCAACCTTTGGCATAGCATTTAAAATCACTAAATAGGGGTCAAGTACTTTTGACAGAAAGGGTGACCACCAGAGAATAGCAGCGAGAATGGTTCCAAGAAGTGTTCCTAAAATAAAACCAAGGACGGTTTCTGATAAGGTGTAGCCTAGGTCTACCATAAGTGTACCATCTTGGATTTTTTTAATGAGTAGATCCCATACCTTTGAAGGTGCACTAAAGATTAATGGGTCAATCCATTGTTTCTTACTCGTAATCTCCCAGCCTAGGAAAAACACAAAGAAGATAACAAATTGGTAAAAACGAACCCATCTCTTCTCATATGTGAGCTTTTTAATATAATTCTTATGAAGGAGTTCCACTGGTTGTTTATTATTCAAGAGATTCCAACTCCTTCCATATTTCTTGGAATAGCTGAGTATAGTTTTCGTGATTTCTAGCTTGAAATGGAGAAAGTTCTCTTAACTCCTTAGGAACCTCAAATGACTTGTGAATTTGCCCAGGACGAGCAGAAAATAAATAAATTCGATCACTCATGGCGATTGCTTCTCCAATATCATGTGTGACGAGGATAGCTGTTTTCCCAAAGGATTTTAATGTCTCAGACACAAGATCCTCGAGTCGAAGCTTTGTTTGATAATCTAATGCAGAAAATGGTTCATCAAGCATAAGCAGCTTCGGTTCCGTTACTAAAGTTCTAACTAGTGCAACCCTTTGTCTCATACCGCCAGAGAGTTGCTTCGGATATTGTTTTTCATAGCCCTTTAATCCCATTTCTTCAAGAAGAGAAAAGGCATATTCCTTTTTAGCACTGTCTTCAATTCCAAAAATTTTTAAACCAAGCAATATATTTTCCTCGATGGTTTTCCAAGGAAATAAATAATCTTGCTGTAGCATATAACCGATCTTTTTCTTAGATTTGTTAACAGATTGATTCTCAAGCAGGATGGTACCCTCTGTTGGTTGAAATAATCCTGCTATGATTGAAAGTAGGGTTGTTTTTCCGCATCCGCTCGGACCAAGGAAGGAAATGAATTCTCCTTCCTCGACTTCGAGTGAAATGTCGGAGAGGGCCGTTGTAGCAGAGGTCTTAGTAAAATACGTGTGATGAATATGTTCTAGCTTCAATAAGCTCATAGTCGGCCACCTCGAAATTTTTAAAATTTTTATTTCATTACATCTTCGGCAATTTGGGTATTTACAAGCACGCTGTGATCTACTCTTTTTGGTAACTCGCCGGCTTCATCCATAATATTTTGAAGGTTTTCCCACTCTGCTTCATCAAGCACTGGATTAGTTGCGTAAGAGCCCTGGCTCTTGTATCGGTCAACCACCGTCTCAATTAAAGTTAAGTCGGTATCCTCGAAGTAAGGAGAAATGGCTTCAGCGATATCCTTTGCAGAATTATCGGCTACCCATTTTTGAGCTTTATAAATGGCTCTTGCAAATTTTTCAACCGTTTCTTTGTTTTCCGTCATATAGCTTTCTTTTGACATAAATGTTGTATACGGTACCATGCCTGACTCTGTTCCGAATGATGCGACAATATGACCTCTTCCTTCTTGTTCAAATACACTCGCAGTTGGTTCGAAAAGCTGGACAAAGTCGCCCGTTCCTGAAGCGAATGCACTTGAAATATTCGCAAAATCAATATTTTGGATCAAGTTCAGGTCGTTTTGTGGATCAATACCGTGCTGCTTTAGAACGAATTCCCCAACCATTTGTGGCATACCGCCTTTTCTTTGACCTAGAAAGGTGGATCCCTCCAACATATCCCACGAAAAATTATCAATTTTTTCACGAGATACAAGGAAAGTGCCATCTGTTTGTGTGAGTTGTGCAAAGTTGATGACTGGGTCATTTGCTTCTTGAGCATAAACGTAAATAGATGTTTCGGAACCAACAAGAGCAACATCAATACTATTCGATAACAAGGCAGTCATTGTCTTGTCTCCACCTGAGGTAGTTGTTAGATCAACATCTAATCCTTCTTCTTCAAAAAAACCTTTCTCAATGGCAACATATTCAGGTGCATAGAAAATGGAACGGGTTACTTCACCAATCCGTACTTTTTGAACTTCTTCCTTGCTGCAGGCAGCAATCGGTATAATGAGAATGACGATTAGGAACATGGAAAAGAAAATCTTAAATGACTTTTTCATTTTATGGATAACCTCCTTAATAGATAAACATTTTTATGTGAACGGTTTGTGAGCCTAACATATCGTATGAAGTCTAAAAAAATGTGTGAATGCCTATATGAAAAACATGTGTAAGGGAGTGTAACAGAAGGTATGTATACGCTAGAAATTATTGATATGGAGAGGTTTCCTTCACCTCACCCTCATGTAGAGTTATCGATCGTAACATATTATTCCGATGGATATAAGGTGAAAGGAATGTTAGCAGAACCTACAGGAGAGGAGACTCTAGATGGTTTCTTATATTTGAGAGGTGGAATAAAAAGTGTAGGAAAGGTAAGACCATCTAGGTTGGTGCAATTTGCATGTGAAGGTTTTATTGTATTTGCTCCTTTTTACCGAGGGAATCAAGGTGGAGAAGGAAATGAAGATTTTGGTGGAAGTGATCGAGAAGATGCATTTGCAGGGTATCGTATTTTGCAGCAGCACTCAAGAGTGAGAAGGGTACATGTATTTGGATTTTCACGTGGTGGTGTGATGGCATTATTTACAGCCATCAAGTTTCCTGATACGGCCTCTCTCGTTACCTGGGGTGGAGTAAGTGATATGAGTCTTACATATATGGAAAGAGAAGATTTAAGAAGGATGATGAAGAGAGTCATAGGTGGTACACCGACGAAATATCCAGATAGGTATAAATTTCGAACTCCATTGTATGATATTGAACAATTACGATGTCCAACTTTAATCATTCATGGATCGAAAGATCAAAATGTAAGTGTGAACCATGCTCAAAGATTGGAAGAGAGGTTAAAGGATATGAGTTATCCAGTGGAAAGCTGGTATTTTGAGGAGTTGACACATTATTTTCCTCCGAGTATAAATCGAAAAGTCGTGACAGACTTAACTCAATGGATGAAAAACCAATCATAATAATGATAAAATATAAGAAAAGGAGTGGAGAATTATGGGTATGCCATTAGAACTTAATACAATGATTGTTACGAAGGGTAGAGAAAAGCGAATAGAGGAGAACCTGTTTTCCCTAACTAAAGAGGGATATCGCTTATATCCAATAGACATTCCTCTTGAGGTAAGAAGAACGATTGACGGGGAAGTTAGTGGCATGGCAGAAATTAAAAAGGTAATTTTAGAAAGTGAACAAACGACGATCGAGTATCAATTGATCTCCTTACATTCATCCAATTAAAAGAGCGTAATCGACTGATTACGCTCTTTTTTTATACTAAAGGACCGCCTTCTTCGATAATCTGTACTGAAACATTAGCAAATTTTTTAAAGTTATCTTTGAATTTAGTGGCTAATTCGTTCGCTTTAATCTGGTATGCCTCTTGGTCAGCCCATGTTCGGTTTGGCTGAAGAACATCATCCGGAACACCAGGAACATGTAGGGGAATCTCCAATCCGAAAATTGGATCTTTACATGTTTCTACATGGTTGAGTTCTCCTTCGAGAGCTGCCTGTACCATGGAGCGGGTGTATGATAGCTTCATTCTACTTCCAACTCCATATTCCCCACCAGTCCAGCCTGTATTCACTAGATAAACCTTCGCATTATGTTCGTCAATCTTTGACCCTAGCATTTCTGCATAGCGAGTTGCTTCTAATGGTAGGAAAGGGGAACCAAAGCAAGTTGAAAATGTTGCTTGTGGTGAAGTGATTCCTTGTTCCGTACCAGCAAGTTTTGATGTGTATCCGCTTAAGAAATGGTACATCGCTTGTTCCTTAGATAGCTTTGCAATGGGAGGTAGTACCCCAAAAGCATCTGCTGTTAGGAATATTATTGTATTTGGATGACCAGCGACACTTGGATCCACGATATTACTTATAGATTGGATAGGATAAGCAGCACGCGTATTCTCCGTTAATGTTCCATCATCATAGTCAGCGACTCGTGATTCCTTATTCAGCACGACATTCTCTAATACAGATCCAAAATTAATGGCGTCGAAGATTTGAGGCTCTTTTTCTCTTGAAAGGTTGATGCACTTAGCGTAGCAGCCTCCTTCAATATTAAAGACACCGTTAGCTGACCAGCCGTGTTCATCATCTCCGATTAGGCGGCGATTCGCATCAGCAGATAAGGTCGTTTTACCTGTGCCTGATAAGCCGAAGAATAAAGCAACATCACCTTCAACACCGACATTTGCTGAGCAGTGCATAGGGAGTATATTATTTTCAGGCAGTAAGTAATTCATAATGGAGAAAATGGATTTCTTCATCTCCCCTGCATATTCTGTACCGCCGATTAATACGGTCTTTCTTTCAAAGGAGACAATGATAAAAGTCTCAGACTTCGTTCCATCTATAATCGGGTCGGCTTTAAAGTTGGGAGCCGAAATGACTGTGAATTGTTCCTCATGAGTCAAAAGCTCTTCTGCTGTTGGTCTAATGAATAATTGGTGGGCAAAGAGATTATGCCAAGCATACTCATTTACTACTTGTATGGGTAGACGATGTTTCTTATCTGCGCCAGCAAACCCCTTGAAAACAAACAACTCATCTCTATCTTTCAAGTAACTTAGTACTTTATTATATAAACGTTCAAATACTTCTGGAGAGATTGGTTGATTAACAGCTCCCCAGTCAATCTTGTCCTTTGTAGAAGCTTCTTCAACAATGTATTTGTCTTTTGGAGACCGACCAGTATATTTTCCTGTTGTTGCACGTACTGCTCCTGTCGAAGTCAATACACCTTCGTTTCTAGTAAGAACCTTTTCGACTAATTGTGGTACAGATAGTTGCACATGCACATGACCAGAGGCTAACAATTCACTTAATTGGTTAGAAATACGGACAGAGTTCATCTGATGACTACCTACCTTTATTTGTTATTTTTTAATTAGTATAACACATTAACTTAATTAGTCTATACTATTTATAAAAATATTAGAGGGTGCAAGAAAAAACATCATAATCGACCTATTTATTACGTTTTTGGATCATAAAAACCTGAATTTGAGTTAATAGTCTATACTATAATTAGAAGGCATGAATCAATAGAAGGAAATATGAGGATAACAGTTGCTCATTATTTGGAGAATGAACCAACTATTTTTCATAAAGATGTTGACAGTATTTGACGAAGTACGGTATTATTCTACATTGAACGGATACTCTCTTATCCCGAGCTGGTGGAGGGACAGGCCCTATGAAACCCAGCAACCTGCTTTAATAATTAATTACAGTATCTGTAATTAATATAAAAGAGAAGGTGCTAACCTGAGGCAAGGATTTCAGTCCTTGAACGATAAGAGCGAAAGGCGCAAATTACTTTGCTATCACCCTTTCCTCAAGCAGGGAAGGTTTTTTATTTTGCATAAAGTTTTTATTCGGGTGGGTAATTTTTCAAACCTCCATAATAAAAACGGCATGTTTATTTCATACTACTTAGGGAATGAGTTCCGTATCAATTGGAAGGTTTTGTTTATATACTAAGCATACCTTTTTCTCAAGTATAAATAAATAGGAGGTCAGGAGATGTCAAAAAAACGTCGTTTATTTACATCCGAGTCAGTGACTGAAGGTCATCCAGATAAAATCAGTGACCAAATATCAGACTCAATTTTAGATGCTATCTTAGCAAAAGACGCAAATGCTCGTGTTGCTGCAGAAACGTCAGTAACAACAGGTTTAGTATTAGTTGCTGGGGAAATTACAACCTCTACATACGTAGATATTCCAAAGATTGTTCGTGAAACAATTAAGGAAATTGGGTATACCCGTGCAAAGTATGGTTTCGATTCTGAAACTTGTGCGGTTTTAACTTCAATTGATGAGCAATCTGCTGATATTGCAATGGGAGTTGACCAAGCACTAGAAGCACGTGAAGGCTCTATGTCTGATGAAGAAATCGATGCAATTGGAGCAGGTGACCAAGGGTTAATGTTTGGTTTTGCTTGTAACGAGACAAAGGAGCTTATGCCTCTTCCGATTTCTTTAGCACATAAACTAGCTCGCAGACTAACTGAAGTTCGTAAGGATGATGTTCTTCCTTATCTTCGTCCTGATGGTAAAACTCAGGTTACCGTTGAATACGATGAAAATAATAAGCCAGTTCGTATCGATACAATTGTTATTTCAACACAGCACCATCCTGAAGTAACTTTGGAGCAAATTCAACGTAATCTTAAAGAGTATGTTATTAACCCTGTTGTACCAGAAGAGTTAATTGATGAAAATACAAAGTATTTCATTAACCCAACTGGTCGTTTCGTAATCGGTGGACCACAAGGTGACGCTGGATTAACTGGACGTAAGATTATTGTAGATACGTACGGTGGTTATGCTCGTCACGGTGGCGGTGCATTCTCTGGTAAGGATCCTACAAAGGTTGACCGTTCGGCTGCTTACGCTGCTCGTTATGTAGCGAAGAATCTTGTTGCTGCAGGTCTAGCTGATAAAGTAGAAGTACAGCTTGCATACGCAATCGGTGTTGCGCATCCAGTATCTATCTCTATTGATACCTTTGGTACTAGCGAAGTAAGTGAAGAAGTTCTAATTGAAGTGGTACGTAATAACTTCGATCTTCGTCCAGCTGGAATCATTAAAATGCTTGATTTAAGACGTCCTATCTATAAGCAAACTGCTGCTTATGGTCACTTTGGTCGTACAGATGTAGATCTTCCATGGGAGCGTACAGATAAAGCGGACACGCTTCGTAAGGAAGCTCTTGAAAGATAATTTTAATAGTAGGAAATCAGCCGGGAGTTACAGAAAATTTGTAACTCCCGGTTTTTCTTTACGTCTATATGGGTATGGTGGTTTAGATGCATAAAGGGATGTAAACAATGGGTAGTAAGCTTGAATTTTTAGGAAATGGTTAATTTGACCGTGCGATTCGATAATTTTAGTGGTAGTATTAATAGGTATTCTTTCTGAATGGAAGATTAAACTCGTAAGAACGGAGTAGGTGAGTTACATACATGTGTGGTTTTATTGGATGTGTTCATGACAAATCGCAAGTGTTTAGTGATGGACAAAAACAACAATTTGAAAATATGAATAATGTGATTACGCATCGAGGACCTGATGATGATGGATATTTCTATGATTCTCATGTTCAATTTGGGTTTCGTCGATTAAGTATCATTGATATAGAAAGCGGGCATCAACCTCTTCATTTTGAAAACGAAAGATACTGGATTATCTTTAACGGGGAAATATATAACTATGTTGAGCTAAGAGAAGAACTACTGGCAGAAGGGATAACCTTTGCAACAAGCTCCGATACAGAAGTAATTATTGCCCTGTATAGTCATCTGAAGGAAAAAGCTGTGGAGAAGCTTCGTGGAATGTTTTCCTTTGTTATTTGGGATAAGGTTGAAAAGACACTTTATGGTGCACGTGATCCATTTGGCATCAAGCCTTTCTTCTATTTTGATGACGGGGAAAAGACATTCTTTGCATCTGAGAAAAAGAGTATTTTACTCGCATTGCAAAACGATGTATTAAACTATGATTCTTTACAGTACTACTTAACGTATCAGTTTGTTCCTGAGCCATATACCATGTCAGAAGGAATTTCAAAATTAGAACCGGGACACTATTTTACAAAGAAAATCGGATCTGAAATGGAGATTAAGCGTTATTGGAAGGCTCATTTCCACCCTGTTAGAAAATCAGAAAGTGATTTTGTAAAGGAAATTAAAGATGTTCTTTTTGATTCTGTCAAAATTCATATGAGAAGTGATGTGCCTGTCGGTTCATTCCTTTCTGGTGGAATTGACTCCTCCATTATTGCATCGATTGCAAAGGAATTTCATCCGTCCATTAAAACATTCTCTGTTGGTTTTGATCATAATGGATTTAGTGAGATTGATGTTGCTAAGGAAACGGCTGATAAACTTGGAGTAGAAAATATTAGTTATATCATTACTCCAGAAGAGTATATGAATGAAGTGCCAAAGATTATGTGGCATATGGACGATCCGCTTGCAGACCCTGCATGTGTACCTTTATATTTTGTGGCACGTGAAGCACGTAAGCACGTTACGGTGGTTCTATCTGGAGAAGGGGCAGATGAGCTATTTGGCGGCTACAATATTTATAGAGAGCCTCAGAGTCTAGAAGTGTTTAATAAAATTCCACAGGTTGGAAAAGCATTTTTACGTTTACTAGCGAAAATGATGCCAGAAGGTATGCGTGGGAAAAGCTTTATTGAACGTGGTTTAACTCCTTTAGAAGAACGCTATATCGGAAATGCCAAAATGTTTAGTGAGTTGGAAAAGAGTGATCTTCTAAATACCTATAACAAAGGTTTAGATTTCACGAATATCACAAAGCCTCTATATAAAGAAAGTGAAGGCTACGATCCAGTTGACCGTATGCAGTATATAGATATTCACACATGGATGCGTGGAGATATTTTATTAAAGGCTGACAAAATGACCATGGCTCATTCGTTAGAGCTACGTGTCCCATTTTTAGATAAAGCCGTTTTTGAGATTGCTTCTAAGATTCCAACAAGTTTAAAAACAGCTAACGGAACAACGAAGTACGTTCTTAGAAAAGCAGCAGAAGGAATTGTGCCAGAACATGTTCTTAATCGTAAAAAGCTAGGCTTCCCTGTTCCAATTCGTCATTGGTTAAAGGCTGAGATGAATGAGTGGGCGAAGACAATTATTAGAGAAAGTGATACAGATTATTTATTAAATAAGACGTATGTTCTTCAATTGCTTGAGGATCACTGCCAAGGAAAAGCTGATAATAGCAGAAAGATTTGGACGGTGCTCATGTTTATGGTATGGCATCAGATATATGTAGAAAAAAAGTATTCCTTCGAGAAGGAATACTTAGCGGAAAAAGTGTTACAAAGCTAATTAGCGAGGGAGGTAGGTAATTGCCTGACTTCCCATTTGCACCCAGGATTCTTCAAAATCCATTATGGGTGCTTTTTTATTTTTTTCACCTGTTAATGGATCGTTAAAGTATACATACTCCTTATCAAAGCCTGTTAATAAAACAGAGTGTTCTTTGTAAGTAATATCAATTACACCACTTGGAGTATGCCAAGTCACAAATTGATTGGATGACAGCTTTTTAAAAGAGGTGTTGGTGATCACCCAGACAGGCCGCTTGTCAGAAAGGTGTATTTTTAGATCATTAAAAGGTGAACCAGTTAAATCTTCAATTTGTCCAGGTAAATATTTTTCAGCTAGTTCTTTAATAGGTTTATGGTACACGCCTAAACCAGGCACTTCTTTTGTATACATGCTTCCGACAAAGCCGTCATTAGGATGACCGTAGTAAACCTTTCCACCGGACACTCTGTAGGCTGTATTGTCTTTCTTAATTTCTTTAGCAAGAGTCATCTTATCTACTGATATTTTTGCGTATTGTAACAGCATAGCTAAACTCGTAACTTCACAGCCGCGTGGAAGTTCAGGAAGTTGGTTGATGACTGGTGCATCTAACAGAACGGTTTGTTCTAAAGGAATAATCGTAAGATCGACCTGGTCATTGATAAAAGTGTTCGTCGAACGAAGAGGGGCTTGTACCCAGGTTTTCATTCGACCTACAGCCTCCGCAATATGTGGTGTTTGTGCTAAGATGAAGAACCCTAGTAAAACCATTGCGATAATGGAAAAAGAAGTTTTAAGAGAAGGACTCTTCTTTATAAGGTGTGTGAAAATTAATAGTAGGATGATTAATGTCCCTATTAATATAATTAGTGTAATCATAGGCACCACCGATAAACAATTAGTTAAGCATTCTATTTTTAGTTATATCGGCATATTTCCTCTAGTATCAAGATATTTTTTCTAAGAAAATTCTTATTTTTGTATCGATTTATAGTACTGCCCTTTTTCTACGTATTGGTTCATGATTCTGTCACGATCCTTAATATCTTCCTCAGTTAACTCACGAATCACTTTGGCAGGGCGACCAAACGCAAGCGTGTTCGGTGGGATTTTCTTTCCTTGAGGAACTAAACTACCGGCTCCAATGAATGCACCTTCGCCAATTTCTGCCTGATCTAGTATAATAGAACCCATTCCAACTAAAGCTTTTTTTCGGATGGTACAACTATGCAAAATAACTTGGTGACCGATGGTGACTTCGTCTTCAATTATAAGTGGATTATTTGGACTTTGGTGTAAAATAGAGTTATCCTGAATGTTCACGCGGTCCCCTATGATTGTTGGGGCAACATCTCCGCGGATAACAGTACCGAACCATATGCTGGTTTGTTCACCAATGACAACATCTCCAGTTACCGTTGTATATTCGGCAAGGTATGCAGTCTCGGCAATTTTCGGGGTTTTATCATGGTATGGATAAATCATAAACATCCTCCTTAATGGAATCATATATATTTACTATAACGAATTTACATGAAATTTTCTTATACTTTTTTAGAAGGGGCAATACATATGTGGAAATGGGAAGCAGAAGGGAATGCTAGAGCAGTAATTGTTATCGTTCATGGGGCAATGGAGCATCATAGAAGATACGGTTGGCTTATTGAGCAGTGGAGGCATGCGGGCTTTCATGTCGTCATGGGTGATTTGCCTGGTCATGGATTAACGACAAGATCAAGAAGAGGGCATATCGATTCATTTGAAGAATATATGGATGAAGTAAAAAAGTGGATTGATGCTTCCTATCAATTTGATTTGCCAGTGTTCTTAATTGGTCATAGTATGGGAGGACTGATTACACTAAGGCTTCTACAAAAAGAGCGATTAAATGTAGCTGGTGTTATTCTTTCATCACCTTGCTTAGGTTTAGTGAACAAGCCTTCTCCAATCTTACACGCGGCAACCTTTATTTTAAATAAAGTGTTCCCAGCCCTAAGAGTATCTTCAGGAATTTCTTTGGACATGGTGACGAGAAATGAAGATGTAAGAGAGTTGGACCTTAAAGACACTTTATATGTGAAAAAGATATCTGTACGCTGGTATCGTGAGCTAGAAGAGGCAATGAAGAATGCATTCGCAATGATTAAAAGAACTCAGGACACCCCGTTATTAGTTGTTCAAAGTGGGGATGACAGGATCGTAGATAAAGAGAAAGTAAGAAATTGGTTTAACTCTGTCCCTTTATCAGAAAAACGCTTCAAGGAATGGCCAAAATGCTATCATGAAGTATTTAATGAACCAGAGCGGGAAGAAGTGTTTTTATATGTTAAAGATTTCGTAGAAAGTCAATTAAAGGGACTAGGATATATTGTGTGAGTGAGGTGAAATGAATGAGTGTTCCAACAATGCCCATCAGCTTGATGACAGAAGTGTATAGGAAGGTTTTACCTGCTGTTCATAGAGAACTGAAGGGTTGGAAGGCGCGAGCGGAAGAAATACCGAATCTAGAGCTTAGGAAGCAAGCACTAGCTAGTATTGAACACAAAACGTTTCATTGTGAAGGCGGTGGAATTCTTTCTTTAATGGGAATGGACCACTATGAAGAAGCGATTCGATTTATCGTTGCTTATCAGACAATTAGTGATTATTTAGATAACTTATGTGACCGTAGTACTTCTCTTGACCCCATTGATTTTGCGACGTTGCATGAATCAATGGAACATGCTCTTACCGTTGGGATAGAGCAGAAGAATTATTATGAGCATCGCGAAGACCAAGATGATGGGGGGTATTTACATGACCTTGTGGCAACCTGTCAGGAGGTCCTTGCAGGGTTAGATAAGTACGAAATGATTCGGGAGCATTTGCTTGAGTTATGTCGCTATTATTGCGATTTACAAATTCATAAGCATGTGCAACACGAAGAACGAATTCCCCGACTCAAAAATTGGTTTGGTAAGCATAGAAACAAAATACCTGAAATGGAATGGTATGAATTTTCTGCTTGCTCTGGATCTACTTTAGGAATTTTTTGCCTTGTTTCATTTGCTATGAGCGAAGGATTCTCGCATCACCATGCGGATTCCATTCGTGAGGGTTATTTCCCTTATGTGCAAGGATTACATATTCTTCTGGATTACTTTATCGACCAGGAAGAGGATTTAGATGGTGGAGATCTAAATTTTTGTTTTTACTATAAAGATGAAAAAGCACTGTTTGATCGGCTCAATCATTTCGTAAATGAAGCAGATCGCCATATTGAAAAGCTGCCTTATAAAAGATTTCATCAGTTGATAAACCGAGGCTTATTAGGTATTTATTTATCAGATGATAAAGTACGTAATCAAAGAGGAGTAAGAAAGCTCTCACGAACAATGATATGGAATTCAGGTCCCGTCGGTTTATTTTTCTATATCAATGGGCGACTGTATCGCTCCGTGCAAAAATGGAATATATTTCGAGCACGTACACAGTAAAACAGTCTGAAATCAAATTTCAGACTGTTTTTTATGACCGTTTTTCAATGGCAATGATAAAGGGGGCATTATTTTTCTGATTTTCAAACTGATACCGAAGGACATGCGTTTTTTGTTGGTCCAACCCTTTCACATAGTGTAAGAGTTTATCCCGTTCTATCGCACCTTCCTCGTGCCCGTGGTAAATGACAAGGACAATGATCCCCTCAACAGCTAAAAGGTCCAAAAGCTGCTCAATGGCAGATATAGTAGTTTCAGGTTTTGTCACAATCCTTTTGTCTCCACCAGGAAGATATCCTAAGTTGAAAATCGCAGCTGTTACCTTTCCTTTTACTGATTCGGGAATAAAGTCTTTCAACTCTTCATGTCCCCGTTGGATCAGGGTAACGCGATCTGAAAGGTTTTCCTCCGCTAGGCGATCTTTTGTCACTTGAAGGGCTTGTTCTTGAATATCAAAACCATACACATGTCCCGTGCCACTTGCGAGCTTTGCTAAAAAATAAGTATCATGCCCATTTCCTACCGTAGCATCTATTGCTACGGTCTCCGGGAGAAATGCCTTTTCTAGCAAGCTTCTCGCAAAGGGTAAAATTCTCTCTAGCTTCATAAGCTGCTGGCCTCCACACGATAGAACTTCCCTTGCCAACTGTCTCTTCTTTTGAGTTCAGCATCAATTGAATTTAATACTTCCCACTTATTCACGCTCCACATGGGCCCAATCATTAAATCAATTGGACCATCCCCGGTAATTCGATGGACAATCATTTCAGGCGGTAAAATTTCTAATTGGTCACATACTAAGCTTACGTAGTTTTCTAAAGAAAGAAACTCCAGCATTCCCTTTTCATATTGTTTCACCATAGGTGTTCCCTTTAAAAGGTGTAGTAGATGGATCTTAATTCCTTGCACGTCCAGCTTTGCCACTTCTTTTGCCGTTGTCATCATCATGTCATATGACTCAAGTGGCAGCCCATTAATAATATGTGAGCATATTCGAATATTATGCTTGCGAAGCTTGTTTACTCCCTCCACATAACATTGGTAATCATGAGCTCTATTGATCAATAGTGCTGTTATCTCATGAACGGTTTGAAGACCTAATTCGACCCATAAATAGGTTCTCTTATTAAGTTCCGCTAAATACTCGACCACCTCGTCAGGTAGGCAATCAGGTCTTGTAGCTATAGATATACCTACAACTCCTTCTTGTGAAAGGACACTTTCGAATTTTTCTTTTAATTCCTCAATGGGTCCGTGCGTATTGGTATATGCTTGGAAATATGCCATATACTTGCCATCTTTCCATTTTGAGTGCATTTTATCTTTTATATCTTGAAACTGTGTTGTTAAATCATCTACTCTGTTTCCAGCGAAGTCTCCCGAGCCTGCTGCGCTACAAAAGGTACATCCCCCATAAGCAACAGTGCCGTCTCTGTTCGGACAATCAAAGCCGCCATCAAGTGCTACTTTAAAAACTTTATGTCCAAAGGTCTGTCTTAAGTGGTAATTCCATGTATGATATCGCTTATTATCTGATGCATATAAAAAAGGATGTAACTTACTCACCTACGTAATCTCCTCACAATCAAAGTATTCTCATTTTATCAGAAAAAGGGTGGGTAACCAACTGAATAAATGATTGGTGACTTCTGCCACTAGAGAGAAGTTGTAAGAAAAGGGGTACTTGTACAAACTACATATGAAGCATATTGCTTCTTGTCAGAAGAATAGGGGGGCTTTAAGAATGGCAACTCATGAATCCATGAATAACCTCTTTGAGAAATGTAATGCGGTTCTCCGAAATGCCGAGACGCAGTATATCATAAGCAGTAGACAGGATCATTATAACGATGAGAATCTGGATATTGCTATGAGAGAGCTTGAGGATGCATACAATGATGTCGCAAAAATGGCATTAAGTGCAAATGAGGTACAACGAGAAGATTTACACCGCATGAGGCTGCAGATTCAACAGCTTCAAAACCAAATGACGCTACTTGATCGATAGGGGGAGAAGGATGAAAAAGCGTTCGAAACAAAACAACCCTGAGCAAAAAACGAGAAACGGAATCAATAATCAAGACGTAGAGCTTGGATCTGATTTCGATCAGGTAAAAGCTTCAAAAAAGAAGTATGAAAACAAAGGTGGCCAGCCTGTGAAATCCAAGTTTCATCCAGAACCGGAGCAAAGCTCTTAATATGATGAGAGTCCCACAGTCGTTGGGACTCTTATTTTTTATTTTGCTCAGATGTTTCTACGCCTTAAGTCCGAATAGAAGTTAAAGCTTGCGCCTCGCTACATTTTTTCAATCTCCTTTTATAATCAAGGTATAGAAATCAAGGAGGAAAAATAATGAAAAAATTACTATATGGATTTGTGGTAGCTACAGGAGCTCTAATGCTAACAGGGTGCAATATTTTGACAGTTGGGAAAGATGCATATGAAAAAAATCTATTGGTTGAAAGTGATAAAGCGGAAGAGTTAGAGCTTGAGGTAAACATGGGAGCGGGAGAATTAACATTGGATCAAGGCTCAAAGGAGTGGATGACTGGAGAGGCGAAGTACAACAATAAAGATTTAGAGCCTGAAGTTTCCTATAAAATAACTGGGGATACAGGAAAAATAACTATTGACCAATCAAAGAGCGATGATATCAATGTAAATAAAGGCGGTCTAAAAAATGAATGGAATTTACAGGTAACAAATAAAGTACCTTTGGAATTAATTGTGAACTCCGGTGCTTCTGCTTCTACATTAAATTTATCAGGATTGAAGCTGGAAGACCTTCAAATTAGCGCTGGTGTTGGGGACCTTACGGTTGATTTAAGTGGAGATTGGAAGAAAAGTTTTGATGTAAATATGGATATGGGCGTAGGAGTCACAACCTTGATTTTACCAAAAGATGTTGGGGTAAAGGTGATTTCTGAAAAAGGTTTAGGAGTAAGATCCGTGGAAGGATTATCCTCAGAAGGAGATGGAGTCTACGTAAATGACAAGTTTGGAAAAAGTGACGTCACAATAACGGTGAATGCGGATCTAGGAATTGGGGAGTTTGAAATTAAAGAGGAGTAGTCACTCATTAGGTGGGGAACTGATTGAGACAATCGATCAGTTTTTTTCTGCTTTACACTATTCTCTGAAAAGTATGATAATGGAATAAAAAGCGGGAGGAGCCATCTAATGATTCATGCTTTGTCAAAGCTTTCTGTGGATACGATTGAAACGATTGTTGAAAACGCATTTGAGTGGTTAGTGGTTGTTGATAGAGAAGGCTTAATTACATATATAAATAAAAATTATTGTGAGTTTCTGGGCGTGAACAGAGATGAAGTAATCGGGGTTCATGTGTCAAAGGTTATAGAGAATTCGAGAATGCATATTGTAGCGAGTACAGGTAAGGAAGAGATTGCAGATCTTCAGTACATTAAAGGTAATTATATGATTGCGAATCGGGTCCCTATTTTTTCGGCAGGGGAAGTAATTGGTGCATTTGGAACCGTTTTCTTCCGGGATACACAAGCATGGATGAAGATGAACTCACATGTAAAGAGCTTGCTGTCAAAGATGCAAAGCTACATACAAGATCTAGATCGAAGTGTGAAATATTCGTTAGAGGATATTCTTGGAGCTTCCAAGCAAATTGTCAGTTTAAAAGAAAAGGTCAAGATGATTGCAGCGAGTGATATTTCGATCCTGATTCGGGGTGAAAGCGGTACGGGAAAAGAGCTATTTGCACACAGCATTCATCAGCTGAGCAATCGAAGCCATCAGCCATTCGTAAAGATCAATTGTGCAGCGATTCCAGAGCATTTATTAGAATCTGAACTTTTTGGATATGAGGAGGGTGCGTTTACTGGGGCCAAAAAAGGGGGAAAAAAAGGAAAGTTTCATCTAGCGGATGGAGGAACGCTCTTTCTAGACGAAGTGGGTGATATGCCATTAAATATGCAGGTGAAGTTGCTTCGTGCACTTCAGGAAGGAGAAATTGAGAGTGTTGGCGCACTAAAACCAATGAACGTAGATGTTCGGATTATTGCAGCGACTAACCGTCCTTTAGAAAAAATGATGGAGGAAAAACGATTTCGGGAAGATCTTTTTTATCGAATTAATGTCGTTCCCTTTCAAATCCCCTCATTACGTGAAAGAATGGAAGATATTCCTATCTTACTAGATTATTTCATTAATAAGATTACAAGAAAAAGTGGAAAAAGAATACATGGAGTGAGTGAAGACGTTTCTGAATTGCTTCAAACGTATAGCTGGCCAGGGAATATCCGTGAGCTAGAAAATGTGATGGAGGCGGCCATTCACTTAACAAATGGAGAAATCATCACAGTAGAGTCCTTGCCGGATTATATTCATGATTCGTCTGTTTACCCACTTGGAAAAAGGAAGCTGAAGGAAATATTGGACGAAACCGAGCGAAGAGTTCTTCAGCAAAGCTTAGTAAAGTATAATCAGGATAAGCTTCTGGCAGCTAAAGCACTAGGAATTAGTAAATCAACCATGTATGAAAAACTAAAAAAATATGGGCTAGAATAGTCCGGAAATCCGGAATGCGTTCCAGGTTTCTGGACTTCTTTCTATCTATGATTTTATTAACCCCCATTCACGTGAACAACATGTTTTTTTGGAAATCTATTCTATGATTTTTGAGATCTAAATGACGGTTCAGTCCGGAAATCCGGAATAAATGTTCAACAAATAGTCATAAAAATCACATCACATTAAGGATTAACAGATTGGCACGATCCTTGCATAAAGAAAAAGGGAAGGGAGGATATACCAAAATGTAATCGTTTGCAATTTAGTTCCACAACAAAGGGGGAAATAAGATGCTTAGTATGATTGGTTTAATTGGTGGTTTGGCCTTATTAATTTTCTTAACGATGCGAGGAATGAATTTACTTGTCGCAGGTCCATTATCAGCATTGTTCGTTGCTGTTCTGAATGGAATGCCATTGTTTCCACAACTTGTAGCAGAAGGGGAAGCGAACCTTGTTGGAAACTATATGTCTGGTTTTTCTAGCTTTGTCACGGCATGGTATTTAATGTTCCTATTAGGGGCTATCTTTGGAAAGGTTATGGAAGATAGTGGTGCAGCTGATTCGGTTTCCAGGTTGATTGTTGAGAAGCTTGGAATGAAGTATGCCATTCTTGCCATTGTTGCTGCCTGTGCGGTATTAACGTATGGCGGAGTAAGCTTGTTCGTTGTAGCCTTTTCTGTCTATCCGATGGCGCTTAGTTTGTTTAAACAAGCGAACTTGCCACGACGTTTCATCCCTGCAGCATTAGCCTTCGGATCGGTTACTTTTACGATGACCTCTGCAGGATCACCAGAAATTCAAAACTGGATACCAATTGATTATTTGAATACTTCTCCATATGCGGGATGGGAAGTTAGCTTAATTGTTGCCGTATTTATGATGATTTTTGGTTATTGGTGGCTAAAGCGCATGATTTCAAAAGCGGTAGAAAATGGGGAGCACTTTGTTGAACGCGATGGTGATCCGGTTAATGAAGAAAGAGAACTTCCAAATCCGTTAATGGGTGTTTTACCGTTAGTTGTGGTTCTTGGGATTTCATTTATTTTTCATGATTCCTTAAAGCAATCGGCACTAATCATTGCTCTTTTAGGCGGTGTGATCGCGACGTATGCCCTTAATCGCAAGTATTTTAAAAACTTTTGGAGTGCAGTTTCGGAAGGGACTCTTGGAGCGTTAATTGCGATAGGAAATACAGCAGCTGTTGTTGGATTTGGTGGGGTAGCAAAGGCCGTTCCTGCATTCGGAGTGGCTGTGGACTTTATGACGAGCATTCCCGGAAGCCCCCTTATTGGAGGTGCGATTGCCGTAAGTGTCATTGCTGGTATGACCGGTTCAGCCTCTGGTGGTCAAGCGATTGCCTTGCCATTGCTAGCGCCTCATTACATGGATATGGGAGTTAATCCAGAAGCGCTCCACCGCGTCGTTGCTATTTCATCTGGAGCATTGGATTCTCTCCCTCATAACGGCTATGTGGTTACAACTGTTCGGGCCATTTGTGGAGAAAGTCATAAGGATGCCTACAATCCTGTTGGTGCAGTAACCGTCATAGTACCTACTTTAGGTGTAATTCTAGCGATTATTTTGTTCTCATTAGGGGTTGGAATCTAGAAAGGAGTTTCTTATGAAGGAACAATCGATTGTTTTTGTGACGGGGGCAGCCCAGGGAATAGGGTATGAGATTAGTAGAAAGTTTGCTGAGCATGGTGCAAAGATTGTCTTAACGGATGTTAATGAAGAGGCGGTTGTCGTTTCAGCTAATGAGCTTCGAAGGTTAGGTTTTGAAGCAATAGGAATCAAATGCGATGTAACAAAAGAAGAAGAAATTATTGCTGCAATTGACCATGTGATTTCACATTTAGGATCTATTGATGTGTTAATCAATAATGCTGGACTTCAACATGTATCATATATCGAGGACTTTCCTACAGAAAGATTTGAGCTGTTGATAAAAGTGATGTTAACGGCACCATTTATGTTAACAAAGCATGTGTTACCTCATATGAAAAAACGAGGCTTCGGACGGATCATTAATATGGCATCTATTAATGGATTAGTGGGTTTCGCTGGTAAAGCCGCTTACAATAGTGCGAAGCATGGAGTGATTGGGCTAACGAAAGTAACAGCCCTTGAAGCAGCAACTTATGGGATTACGGTGAACGCTCTTTGCCCAGGTTACGTAGACACTCCATTGGTACGAAATCAGCTAGTAGATTTAGCCAAGACAAGAGGGGTAGAGCTAGAACGAGTTCTGGAGGAAGTGCTCTACCCACTCGTTCCACAAAAACGCTTGTTAACTGTTGACGAGATTGCGAGTTACGCGATTTTTCTAGCAAGTGAAGCAGCGAAAGGGATTACTGGTCAAGCGGTCGTTATTGACGCAGGCTATACGGTTCAATAAAAAAATACACACACTCTACTTCTTATCATCATATGCTACAAAACACAACTTGCATCGAGCTAGAAAATACACTACAATAGCATCATACTTAAATATGTGGTGACCATGATAAGGAGTAGTAGTGAGAAATACCTGAAAGTAGAGAGTTGACGGATGGTGAAAGTCAACCAGGTGTCCATGAACTCGCCTTTGAGTCGCAAGTGTGAAAGAAAGTAATGCTTGCCGTATTCCGCGTTAAGGATAATGAAGCGAGTGACTTGTGCACTAATGTGGGTGGTACCGCGGGAGATTCTACATAATCCTCTCGTCCCTTTTTATAGGGACGGGATTTTTTGCGTTTAAACAAGTATTTTTAGGAGGAATTAAAAGTGAGCTTTAATCATCAAGAAATAGAAAAAAAGTGGCAAAGCTTTTGGGATGCTAACAAGACGTTTCAAACAAGTGAAGAAAAAGGTAAACGCAAATTTTATGCGTTAGATATGTTTCCATATCCATCTGGAGCTGGACTGCATGTAGGGCATCCAGAAGGGTACACAGCAACAGATATTTTATCACGTATGAAGCGAGCGCAAGGTTATAACGTGTTACATCCGATGGGATGGGATGCGTTTGGTCTTCCAGCTGAGCAATACGCATTAGATACTGGGAATGATCCTGCGGAATTCACGGCATTAAATATTGCCACATTTAAGCGCCAAATCAAGGCATTAGGTTTCTCATACGATTGGGATCGCGAAGTGAATACTACAGATCCCGAATATTATAAATGGACACAATGGATTTTCTTAAAATTGTTTGAAAAAGGCCTAGCCTATATTGATGAGGTAGCCGTAAACTGGTGTCCGGCACTAGGAACGGTGTTATCAAATGAAGAAGTTATTGATGGAAAAAGTGAACGTGGTGGTCATCCCGTTGAACGCCGTCCAATGAAACAGTGGGTATTAAAAATTACTGCATATGCGGATCGTTTATTAGAGGACTTAGAAGAACTTGACTGGCCAGAGAGCTTAAAGGATATGCAACGAAACTGGATTGGTCGTTCTGAAGGAGCGGAAATTACTTTTAACATTGAGGGGAACGATGGTCAATTCACGGTTTTTACTACAAGACCTGATACATTATTCGGTGCAACCTATGCCGTATTAGCACCAGAGCATACATTGGTTGAAAGTATTACGACAGCAGAGCAGCGTGACGCGGTTAAAGCATATATTGAACAGATCAAGAGTAAGAGTGATTTAGAGCGTACGGATTTGGCTAAAGACAAAACGGGTGTATTTACAGGAGCTTATGCAATTAATCCGGTGAATGGAGCGAAAATGCCAATCTGGATCGCTGATTATGTACTTGTTAGCTATGGAACAGGAGCGATCATGGCGGTTCCAGGTCACGATGAGAGAGACTACGAATTTGCTAAGAAATTCGAATTACCAATTGTGGAAGTAGTTGCAGGCGGGGATGTTTCAAAGGAAGCTTACACAGGTGATGGTGAGCATGTAAACTCTGACTTTTTAAATGGAATGAACAAAGAAGAAGCCATTTCTCGTATGATTGCTTGGTTAGAGGAAAAAGAAATCGGAACGAAGAAGGTTACGTACCGTCTACGTGATTGGTTATTTAGCCGTCAACGCTATTGGGGAGAGCCAATTCCAGTCATTCACTGGGAAGATGGGACAATGACAGCTGTTCCTGATTCAGAACTTCCATTGGTGTTGCCAAAAACGACAGAAATTCGTCCGTCTGGAACAGGAGAATCGCCACTTGCGAATATCGAAGACTGGGTGAACGTAGTTGACCCGGTAACAGGGAAAAAAGGACGTCGCGAAACAAACACGATGCCGCAATGGGCAGGAAGCTGCTGGTACTACTTGCGTTATATTGATCCGAAGAATGATCAAGCGTTAGCAGATCCAGAAAAATTAAAAGAGTGGCTTCCAGTTGATATTTATATCGGTGGGGCAGAGCATGCGGTTCTTCACTTACTTTATGCCCGATTCTGGCACAAGTTTTTGTATGATATCGGCGTAGTAAGCACGAAGGAGCCATTCCAAAAATTGTTTAACCAAGGGATGATTCTTGGAGAAAACAATGAAAAAATGAGTAAATCCAAAGGAAATGTCGTAAACCCTGACGAAATCGTTGGAACTCATGGTGCGGATACTCTACGTTTATACGAAATGTTCATGGGTCCACTTGAGGCTTCCATCGCATGGTCAACACAAGGCTTAGACGGTTCACGACGCTTCTTAGACCGTATTTGGCGCTTGTTAGTGGATGAAAATGGTGAAATCGCAGAGAAGGTTCAAGCAGTTGATTCTTTTAGTCTTGAAAAGATCTATCACCAAACCGTGAAAAAGGTGACAGAAGACTTTGAAGGATTACGCTTTAATACAGCGATTTCTCAGTTAATGGTATTTATTAACGAAGCTTATAAAACGCCAGTACTTCCAAAAGACTATGTGGAGGGCTTTGTGAAATTACTTGCGCCGATTTGCCCACATATTGCTGAAGAGCTTTGGTCAAAGTTAGGCCATAGCGAAAGCATCTCCTATGAAGCTTGGCCAGCATTTGATGAAGCGAAGCTAGTTGATGATGAAGTTGAAATCGTGGTTCAAATTAACGGCAAGGTAAAGGCGAAGCTTATGGTACCTTCTGATGCAAATAAAGAAGCACTTGAGCAAATAGCTATGGATGATACAACGGTAAAAGAGCAAATCGATGGCAAGACTGTTCGAAAAGTGATTGCTGTTCCAGGAAAATTAGTTAATATTGTAGCAAATTAAGTGTATGAGAGGAGCTCCCAATCACTCGGGGGCTCTTTTTCTAAAAGAGAAAGATTGAAAAGTATCGTACAAGTCGTGTACGATAGAAGAAAATTAAAAGGGGTAATGTTGGATGGTAAAAGAAATTACAACTGCAGAGTTACAAGAAAAGCTAGAAAAAGGGGAAAAGCTAGAACTGATCGACGTGCGTGAGGATGAAGAAGTAGCGGCTGGAATGATTCCAGGTGCAAAGCATATTAAAATGGGCGAGATCCCAATGCGTTTAGACGAATTAGATCAAGATACAGAATACATATTTATTTGCCGTTCAGGTGGAAGAAGTGAAAATGTGTGCTATTTCCTGCACGATCACGGCTATAATGTAGTAAATATGGTCGGCGGCATGATGAAATGGACTGGAAAAGTAGAATAATGTAGTGGGGGCCTAGGAAACTAGGCTTTTTTTTATGCTCAAAATGGAGTATATTCTCACCTGTTGGTAGATGTGTTGCAACTAATGTGTGGTTCGTTGCAACTTTCTTGTAGTTTGTTGCAACTTTGGATCAATTTGTTGCAACTTTTTCGATTTGACATACATTTCCTCAAAATTCGACACATATGGGCCAACAAGTGAGGCTTTTAAAATATCTGAATTTTGTTAATACTCCATAATAAAAAGGAGTGAAGATCCATGATTCAAGTAAAACTGTTTGATGAGGAGCATGAAAAAGACCTTGAAAAGAAAATGAATCGTTTTCTCGAAAAGGTGGATGAACAAAAACTAGTTGATATTAAATATAATATTGCTGCCTTACCAGAGGATGTGGATGAGCAAATTTATTGTTTTACAGCGATGATTATATATAAAGCCTGAGGAAGAAAAAATCCTCAGGCTTGACTTAAGGCATATTCAGCACTATTCACTCCAGCTAATCGTCCGGTCACAAGGGCAGAAGTAATATTATACCCGCCAGTATATCCATGGATATCCAGTATCTCCCCACAAAAATACAATCCATCAACAAGCTTGGAAGCCATTGTTTGAGGTTCAACCTCTTTCACAGACACGCCACCACCTGTAACAAAGGCCTTTTCTAGGGAAAGCGTTCCATTCACCTTAAACTGAAACTGTTTGCAAGCTTTTACGAAATTTCGTAACTTATCATGAGAGGTGACTCCACCTTGTTCATTTGCATCGATGTCAGCCACCTGTAATAAAAATAATAAATAACGTTCAGGAAGATAGCCTTTAAGTATATTTTTTACACTCTTCTTTGGATCTGCTTTCACCATTGCTATGATTTCTTGGAATAGTGGCTCCTCTTTTTTACCTGGAAGTGCATCAATACTCATCACTACTTCCTTTAGGTTCCACTTTTTCATCGCTTTCACCACATACTGACTGCAACGAAGTACTGCCGGGCCACTAATCCCAAAATGGGTGAAAATCATATCCATCTCATGCGTTATGAGCGGCTTGCCCTTTGGATTCAACACACTAAGGCCGACTCCACGCAATGACAATCCTTGCAGCTCCTTTGACTGAATGAAAGGCTCATTTGAAGTAATAGGAACTTCGGTTGGAAATAGTTCTGTGATGGTATGGCCTGCTTTTTCCGCCCAATCATATCCATCTCCTGTGGATCCGGTATGAGGAACCGATTTACCTCCAACTGCCAAAATAATTGCAGGTGCAGAGTATCTCTCTTTGTTTTTTAATCGTACAGCGGATGCTTTCCCGGCTTCATATTCCACTGTTTCGACTGGGGAATTTGTGAGCATATCCACTTTATGCTCTTTCATCCTTCTAATCATTGCATCAACAACAGATTGTGCTTTATCTGAAACAGGAAACATCCGACCGTGGTCTTCTTCCTTCAATTGGATACCAAGCTTTTCAAAAAAAGAAATAATGTCCTCGTTATTAAATATGCTAAACGCACTATATAAAAAGCGACCGTTACCTGGGATATGCTTGATAATTTCATCAACTGGTAGTCGATTCGTTACATTACAACGACCACCTCCAGATATGGCAAGCTTCCGCCCAAGCTTGTCTCCTTTATCAATTAAAAGTACTTTAGCTCCCTTTTCACCTGCAGCGATGGAAGCCATCAGCCCTGAAGGACCTCCACCAATGACGATTACGTCATAGTTCATATCTTTCACCAACTTTCATTCATCATTATAAGACAGCTTGTTAAGAAAGAAAACTTTTCCACAAAAAGTAGCATCAAAGCGCGGAGTTGTGTACACTCAGATTAGGTTCACACAAAAATCACAGTTTTTTTCAAACTTTATGATAAAATATGAATTTGGCGTTTGAAATAATTTTCGGCATTTCTACATAGGAAGGGATCACATGCAATCTAAGTTATTACGAGGAACATTTATTCTAACTTTAGGAACATTTATTTCAAAATTATTAGGTCTTTTTTATGTTATTCCGTTTGCAAGGATTGTAGGAGAAACAGGAACCGTACTGTATCAATATTCCTATGTTCCTTATACCATATTTATCAGTCTTGCAACGGCTGGAGTACCTCTAGCTGTAGCTAAGTTTATTTCTAAATATAATGCCATGGAAGAATATGCGGTGGGGAGGAGGCTCTTTAAGTCAGGATTGCTAGTCATGCTTGGGACTGGTATTGCTGCCTTCCTGATCCTCTATTTATCCGCACCTCTTGTTGCGGATATTATTATTGCTGACAATGAGAAGCAAACGAATCCTAGCGAAATTGTTACTGTTATTCGTGCAGTAAGTTTTGCTCTTATCATTATTCCATTTATGAGTCTAATTCGCGGTTTTTTCCAAGGACACCAATCGATGGGGCCTTCGGCTGTGTCACAGGTGGTTGAACAGATTGTTCGAATCGCTTTTCTATTAGCTGGAGCGTTTGTCGTTCTTAATGTAATGAAAGGTGAAATTGTTACTGCGATTAGTATTGCAACGTTCTCAGCCTTTGTTGGAGGCTTGGGTAGCTTATTTGTTCTCTTTTGGTATTGGTATAAGAGAAAGCCACATCTAGATGAATTGCTGCTACAAGATAAGGGAACCGTTCAAGTATCTTTAAAGGATATGTACAAGGAAATTCTGATTTATTCTATTCCATTTATTCTTGTTGGAATTGCCAATCCTTTATTTCAATGGATTGATACGATGACCTTTAACCGGGCAATGACTTCTATTGGGTTAGGGAGTATTTCAGAAAGAGAACTAGCTAAATTAAGTTTTAATACCCATAAATTAGTCATCATTCCAGTATCATTAGCAACCGCTTTTTCGTTAACGCTAGTTCCTAGTATTACTCAAGCCTTTATTTCAAAAGACCAAAAGGGAGTAAACAAGCAACTCAACCAAACCTTCCAGGTGCTGATGTTTATCACATTGCCTGCTGCACTTGGACTATCACTACTCGCTGAGCCTGCGTATACGATTTTTTACGGACCTAATGCATCTGGGACTGACATCCTGCAATTATATGCGCCTGTTGCAATCTTGTTTGCCCTTTACTCAGTGACAGCAGCGATATTACAAGGAATTGACCAGCAAAAGTTCACCATTCTAAGTCTGTTAGTAGGAATCTTAGTGAAGCTCTCACTAAATATTCCATTTATAAAGTTGTTTGAGACAGACGGAGCGATTTACGCAACGGCACTTGGTTACGGAGTGGCGATTGCGATTAATTTGGTGGTTATTAAAATATTCTCTGGATATCGCTTTCGCCTCGTTTTACGTAGAGGATTGCTTATTGTTATTTTTAATGTTTTTATGATACTTGTAGCAGCACTTGTCTACTATTTAGCTACACTGGTTTTATCTCCAAAATCTGAGATGCAGTCTATTATTATCATCCTCCTTTCAGCAGCAGCTGGAGCAGGAATTTATGTATATTTAAGCTTTAAAACTCGCCTCATCTACTTTTTATTTGGCGACCGTGTGGAAAGAATCATGAAGAAGGTAAAACTAAGAGGGTAAGACTCCACTGGGAGGGAAACAATTGCGTATTGATAAAATGCTCGCTAATTTAGGCTATGGAAGTAGAAAAGATGTAAAAAAACTTTTAAAAGACGGCGCAGTGGTCGTGAACGATAAAGTAATAAAAGATTCAAAACAACATATTGATCCAGCCAATGATGTGGTTACCTTAAATGGAGAAGTAGTCGAGTACAAGGAATTTGTTTATTTAATGATGAACAAACCTCCTGGAGTCATATCGGCGACTGAGGATAACCACGATGAGACGGTAATCGATTTGCTTGAATATGAGGATCAAGTGTTTGAACCGTTTCCTGTTGGTCGATTAGATAAAGATACGGAAGGACTCTTACTGATAACAAACGATGGTCAGCTATCTCATCGTTTGTTATCTCCAAAGAAGCACGTGCCCAAAACATACTTCGCAGTTATTGAAGGAATTGTTACTAGCGATGATGGGGAAGCTTTTCAAAAGGGAGTCACACTTGATGACGGGTATGTAACGAAGCCAGCATATTTAACCATTTTGAAATCTGGAATAACATCTGATATCGAGCTAACGATCACAGAAGGGAAATTCCATCAAGTAAAACGAATGTTTGAAGCCGTCGGAAAAAGAGTCATCTATTTAAAAAGATTATCAATGGGACCACTTAAGCTTGACGATACTCTTGAATTAGGGGAGTATCGAGAACTAACGGACGAGGAACTAGAAGAGTTAATCCATTACGAAGTAAAATAAAGAGTTCGCCCTTCCGATGAGGGAAGGGCGAACCGTCATTTAAGATGATATTTTTACCTTTTTTTCGGTTGTTGTCCATTTTCCACGACTTGGACTTTCGACTAGGTCATTATAAGCTAAAACATTTAGATCTCTCTGGATCGTTCGAGGAGTGATACCAAATTCCTCCACAAGCTCTTGCGTCGTGACAATTCCATGGTTATTAATAAACATGTAGATGGATTTGATACGGTTTAACATCCGGTTAGTCGAAGGTTTCAAAAAACCACTCCCTATCCTTTTTTCAAACCTTTGGCAAATAGCTACAACGGACGACTTCTTGAAGATGACTCTCCAAATGTATGTAAGCTTCTTTTCCCTAGACAACCCCTTTACAAGTGAATGATAAGCTGACTAAATGAAAATGTCTTTTCTTGTAGATTATTGTACTCTTATTTACAGATAATTTCTACTTTTACATAATAATTTAATAAAATGGTAATCTTTTCTTTAAAATATCCCTCCTTTTTCATGCTGCTGTTACATTCTATTACTTAAGTCATATAAGTTATGATAAGAAATTTGATTTTTGAAAAAATAGGACAATAATAATTTGAAAGGAATGACACAGATTGAATTCTTTTTTACCTTCACAGCTTGTTCATCGCAAAGAGAATATCTATTTTGCACTTGTATTAACTTTTAGTATTTTAACCTATCTTTTTTTAGTTTTTTCGATCTTAGGTATTGGAATTATTATCGTCATGGTCCTCCTATCCGTATTTTTTCATGGTTTAATGGTTGGGGGCATTAGAAGAAATGGCGTTCGTATAAGTGAAGAACAATTTCCTTCCCTGTTTCAAAAGGCACAGGAAATGGCCGAACAAATGAGCTTAGAAAAGATGCCACAAATGTACGTCGTTGAATCACAAGGAATATTAAATGCATTTGCGACGAGATTTTTCGGTAGAAATATGGTGGTCCTGTATTCAGAGATATTTGAACTGATTGAAAGAGATGCCGAGGATGAAGTACTATTTGTTATTGCTCATGAGTTTGCTCATTTAAAAAGGAAGCATGTAACGGTGAATTTTCTTCTATTGCCAGCCATGTGGATTCCTTTTTTAGGGGATGCCTACTTACGGGCTTGTGAATACACGTGTGATCGTTACGCAACTTATTATTCTGGTTCACTTACAGCGTCCAAAAACGTCCTGACCATTTTAGCGATTGGGAAGGATCTTTATAAAAAGGTTAATAAAGAGTCATATATGAGACAAATTGAATCTGAGGCAGGCTTCTTTGTTTGGCTAAACGAAAAGCTCTCTACCCATCCGCATCTGCCAAAAAGAATATATGAAATAGATAAGTTCTTTTCAGAAACAGAAGTACCGACATTAAAGGAACCAAAAAGAGGAATCGTCATTGGAGTAATTGTGGCCCTTTTGTTATCACTTGTATTTGCTGGCGGAGTGTATATGACCTTTAAGGCATTAGAGAAGTTCAACTTCTCCGAAGCATTTGAAATCGAGGGCATGACACCACTAATGGAGGCGGCAAGTGAGAACGATACGGATGCCATTTCCGCTCTTTTGGATGAAGGCGCCGATATAAATGAAGCAGATAGTGAGGGCTCAACTGCTCTACATTGGGCCGTTTACTCTGGCTATTATGAAGTTGCAGCTTTATTACTTGAAAATGGGGCAGATGCCAATACGGTCGATATATACGATGCAACCCCACTCATCAGTGCTGTTTTTGCTGAGGACTTAGAAATGGTAAAGCTGTTGTTAGAATTCGGAGCAGATGCCAATTACATCGATGCCTCTGGCTACACCGCATATGATTACGCGGTAGATTACGAAAATGCCGAACTACAGGAGCTACTTGGCCCATAAGAAAAATGCTGTCCACATAAGGACAGCATTTTTTATTTTGAAACTTTTTCTAGCTGTAGTCCTCGCGGTTGTCTTTTCTAGCATGGGGATATATTATTTAAGTCAAGTAGATTGGATTTATTAGGAGGCTTATCGTGACAAACATCAATTGGTTATCAGAAGTTGAGAAAAGAAAGGATTCCCTAATTAAAGATACACAAAAGCTTTTACAAATTAAAAGCGTCCTGGATGAAGAAAATGCCACTGATGATGCACCGCTCGGACAGGGAGTAAAGGATGCGCTTGTCCACATGCTTGAACTTGGGAAGTCTGATGGATTTTCAATTAAGAATGTAGGAAATCTTGCTGGGCATGTAGAATTTGGAGAAGGAAAGGAAAGCATCGGAATTCTTTGTCACGTTGATGTGGTCCCAGAAGGAGATGGATGGTCGAGTGACCCGTATGCAGCAGAAATTCGTGATGGGAACATTTATGCTCGTGGTGCTATTGATGATAAGGGACCAACGATGGCCGCTTATTATGCAATGAAGATTGTCAAAGAACTACAATTGCCTCTTTCGAAAAGAGTAAGAATGATCATCGGAACGGATGAAGAAAGCAACTGGCGCTGTGTGGAACATTATTTTGAACATGAAGAAATGCCAACTATGGGTTTTGCACCAGATGCTGATTTTCCGATCATATTTGCTGAAAAAGGAATCTCAGATTTTGATATTGTTCAAAGGCCAAATGAAACTGAGGATAACAGTGGGACAACTGTATTGTCTTTTCAAGCAGGCAGAAGATATAATATGGTTCCTGACTACGCCAAGGCGACCTTACATACGAATCAAGAAGAAACACATATTATACAAGAATTTCAAACCTTCCTTGATCAGCAACAGTTGAATGGAAAATACTTTATAGATAAAGGAGAACTTATATTAGAGCTTGAAGGAATTTCTGTGCATGGGATGGAACCTGATCTTGGTAAAAATGCCGGTATTCTTTTAGCTGTTTTCCTAAATAAATTACAGCTTAGTGGTCTATCCAAACAGTATTTTTCCTTTATTCAAACCAATTTCTATCACGATAGCCGTGGAAAGCAATTGGGAATTGCTTATACAGATGATATCTCTGGGGATCTTACGATGAACATTGGAAAACTTTCTTTTTCAAAAGAAAATGGCGGGATGTTAGGAATCAATCTTCGTTACCCTGTCACAGCAAAACTTGACCAAATACAGGAAAAGTTAGCACCTGCTTTACATGAACAAGGTTTTGAAGTTCAAAATGTATCCGACTCCAAACCCCATCATGTGGATGAAAAGGATTTTCTAATTCAAACTCTAAAAAAAGTTTATGAAGAACAAACAGGTGAGAAGGCAGAGTTGCTGGCGATCGGTGGGGGCACCTATGCCCGTTCGCTGCAAGCAGGTGTTGCCTTTGGACCATTATTTCCAGGTCGACCGGACGTGGCTCACCAAAAAGATGAGTATATGGTTGTAGAGGATTTATTAAAAGCAACAGCAATCTATGCTCATGCCATATATGAACTAGCCAAATAAATAGAGGACAAAGGGAGTGTATGTATGGATTACGTTATCGTTGGTGGAGAAATAGTTGATCGTGGACTTGCCACGGTCGATATTGAGGATCGTGGCTATCAGTTTGGTGATGGTGTCTATGAAGTGATTCGGGTGTATAATGGAAAAATGTTTACGGCCAAGGAGCATTTGAATCGATTGCAGGAAAGTGCGGAAAAGATAAGTATTCAAATACCTTATCAACCGTCCGAGCTAGAGGAAATGTTAAAAGATCTTATTGAGAAAAATATGCTGACTAATGGCATCATATATATGCAATTTACAAGGGGAGTATCTCCGCGTAATCATGCCTTCCCTCACAACGTAGCTTCTACTTTTGTTGCTTATACAAGAAAAGTGGATCGTCCAGTTAGCAGTATGCTAGAAGGGATAAAGGCTATATTTATTGATGACATTCGTTGGCTGCGCTGTGATATTAAGAGTCTGAATTTACTAGGGAATCTTCTCGCCAAACAAAAAGCAGTAGAAGCTGGTTGCTTTGAGGCCATACAACACCGAGGTGATATCGTAACAGAAGGTAGTTCCTCTAATGTAGCCATTGTAAAAAATGGGACGGTTATCACTCATCCAGCTAACAACTTGATTTTAAACGGAATCACAAGGCAAAAAGTGAAGCAAGTATGTGAACAAAATCAAATTCCTTTTGAAGAAAAAGAGTTCACAGTTGAAGAGGTTTTACGTGCGGATGAAGTATTTTTATCTGGAACAACTGTGGAGGTAACACCAATTGTAGAAGTTGAGGAGAACAAGATTTCTGGAGGAACTCCAGGAGAAGTGACGAAAAAGCTTCAGCAGTTGATAAAGGACGAAATAGAGAAGGAATGTGGAACCATAGAGTAACTAAAATAGGCTGCCTACTAAGGCAGCCTTCTCTAGTATCTTAAGAGAATACATCACTTGAAAGATATCTTTCACCGGTATCACATGCAATGCAGACAACCACGTCATCAGGACCAAGAGTTTTAGCAACTTCTATGCCAGCGTAGCAGGCGGCACCAGAGGATGGCCCAACTAATATTCCTTCTTCACTAGCCAATCTTCTTGTGATCAAGTAGGCGTCTTCATCCGTAATTTTATGAATCTGGTCATATACATCCTGGTTTAGTATATCAGGTATAAATCCAGGGCTCGTTCCTACTAGTTTATGCTTCCCAGGTTTGCCCCCAGAAAGGACCGGTGAGCCAGCAGGTTCTACTACATGGACTTGCAAATGTGAATAATATTCTTTTAACACTTCACCCGTTCCAGTTATCGTGCCTCCTGTTCCCGCAGTGGCGACAAATGCGGAAAGTGGCTTACCTATTTCCTTCATCGCTTCAATAATTTCTAGAGCGGTAGAGTGTCTGTGTGCATCTGGATTTGCTTCATTTTCAAATTGCATAGGTAAATAACTATTTGGTATTTCTTTTGCTAGCTCTTGTGCCTTTTTTATCGAACCAGGCATTTTTTCATCGCCTGGTGTTAGAACAACCTCAGCACCGTATGCCTTTAATAGATTTATGCGTTCCATTGTCATCGTATCAGGCATAACTAATATGGAACGGTATCCTCGGGCTGCAGCATTCATGGCTAGTCCAATTCCAGTGTTCCCGCTTGTCGGCTCAATAATTGTTGCACCCTTTTTTAATAATCCCTTCTGTTCAGCTGTAATAATCATGTTGAATGCCGCACGATCTTTTACACTTTTACTAGGATTAAAAAATTCTAGTTTTAAATAGACGCTAGCACCATTTTTCGGTGCCAAACGATTTAATTTAAGTAGAGGGGTTTCCCCAATTAGTTCCGCTATATTTTGAACAACTTTCATCTAATGTTCTCCTAACCTTCAATTATTTTCCTTAGAATCCGAAATTTTTACTACAAAAATGGGAAATGTAACATATAAAAGAGAATAACCTTATTATACCTAAAG
>WTKE01000010.1 GCA_011524525.1 Bacillus sp. (in: firmicutes)
CTTTTAAACCAATTGCAATTAATAAATAAATACTTAATGCTTCGCTTAGACCATTAGGAATTTTCAAATCAGATTTTACTAATGCTGCAAGTAAACCTAATAGGAAAAATAACACCACTGGCGAAAGCAAATTTTGAATTATGATTTCTTTCATATAAATCCCCCTAATCTTAATAAAAAAAAACCGACAACAACGGAAAATGTCCACCTTCCGAAGTTGTCGGTTTACTCTCGGCTAGCTAAAATGCCTTCCGAGAATCTCCCGTTATTTTGTTTGATTCTCCTTAGTCCTTCCAACAAAAACGGTATATTTCCCAAGACTGACTAGTCCAGAAAATATACCGATTTATATTCCTTTTCCTTCATCTTTATCAGGATCTATTTTTCATATAGCCAATAAAAGTATTAACTAGATGCTAAATATACCTATTCTTTTAGAAGTATAAAGCAATGATCTCTCGTTTGTTTAAAATTGATTTGAAATCATTATATCCATGTGAGGAAAAAAACACAATAGTAATTTCAAAATTTTTAATATCCACATCAATTATCTTAATACAAGCTCCTTCGCTACTAACTGTTGAATGAACTGATGCCCACTTTTCACAATTTGGTCCTTGTCATAATCCATAGACGCCACATGGAAGGAATTAGGCAATATGAGTCTTTCCGTATTAGTAGATCGTACAGTTTGAAGGATATAATCGGTATTTTCAGGAGGTACCACATGGTCCACACTAGAGCGCATTCCTAAAACCGGGCTCTCGACCTCAGGTAGGATGCTTAACGTGTTCTCCATGACCTTTTGTAACTCATGGACCGCTTTTAATGGGACCTTTGAATAAGTAATTTCATGCACACCTTTTGCATGAATATCTGGTTCTGACTCATTTAGAAACCGTGGTTCAACCTGATCTTTTAAATATTCATAGGAAGGTACTTCTAATGCAGCATTTATTAACATAAGCCCTTTTATTTCTTTGTGACGATGTGCTAAACGAAGAGATAGTGTTCCACCCATTGACTGCCCGATAACAAAAATATGTGAACAATATTGTTTTAATTGTAAATAAGCTTTTTCTAATGAAGAGAACCAGTCTTGATATGAGCAAGCTTCCATATCTTTATAGTGAGTTCCATGTCCCTTTAATCTAGGAGCTAACACTGAGTATCCTAATCTTGCAAACTCTTCCCCTATATACCGTACACTTTGAGGTGTCCCAAGAAACCCATGAGAAATAAGTACTCCTACTTCACTTCCCTTGAAGAAAAATTCTTCCGCTCCTTCGATAACCGGATATGTTTCTGCCATCTGTTTCGCCTCCATTAGTAAGCAGTTTCGTTTTTATCTTTATCTATACTATAATTCATATAATACCTATCTGTAAACTAGGAATTAAAAAAGAAGTGCAAAAAGTCTAAATTGGAGAGTAGACATCTTTCGCACCTTTTGCATTTAATATGTAGGGAACAACCCGATTATGGTGACATCCTTTTGTTTCTTTACATCAAAAAATTTTTCTCAAGATCATTAAATAATTTAAATAACATCACTCGTTCACCTGTACGAGAGCTTATATCAGTATGAAAACTTTTCACTTTTTCTCCAGTTATAGTTAATATAATATCCTTAAGATGTTCTATACCAGATTCAACTAATTCCGATCGAGTTTTCTTTATAGTTAACAGTCCCTCTTTTGTTTCACAAACGGTATATTCAGCTGGTGTTAAAATACCTTGTAAATTTACAATTACCATATCTCGTAATATATCTGTTTTAACAGATACAGACCCACGCCCAAGAAAGTCCTTTTCCCATTGAGTAATTGCCTTACTTATCTCAGATTCGTAAGATCCTTTAGATACTCTCATATAATAAATCTCCCATCAAACTAAAAATATTGGTCTATTGCATAGTTCTTTACACATCGTATTAGTCTTAGTGATTCCCTTCCATTGCAAGATAACTAGTGATGATCAGGTAAAGTTTGAGACTGTTTTATCAGTTGGAACCTCCAAAATTGAGTGTTTTCCATCATTATTATTTATTATTAAACCTCTAACTTTTACATGTGATGGAACTAATGGATGATGACGAATGCTATCAATACTTTTTACGATATTGTCACTACCAGTTTCTTCACCATTTAACCAACCTTCAACTGTTCCACCTGTAAATTCAGGCATACAATTTTGAAAAAGATAATCCACAGTTTGAATTTTATCTTTTATTGAATCATGTTGAGTTAGTCCATTAACTGCGGCAGTTCTCTTATCTTTTGTTCCTACAACGAAAATCTCCTTAACATTTTCCTGATAAATAGCAATGATAACGGACCTCATAATATCTCCATAAGGGTGTGAGATTACAGAATCATAGCTTTGTATAGTCAGCATGTTTTCTGTTCGAATATTAGTCACTTCTTGTAAAATAGTCTCTATCCCGTTTTCAATGTCCGTCAAAAATAATGCTTTCTGGTTCTCATCTAAATTCATATACTACACTCCTTTTAAGTTTATATTTATAGATAAATAGTAAATATTTAATAGCAGTTACCAATCTTTCCATCGTCCTTCTTGATCAACACTAGAAAGTCTAACCCATCCATTTTGAACCTTTACACGAAATACAGAATCATTATTTAATAATCGTTCTACATATTCGCTAGGTGCTTGAATAACAATCAGCAAGCGAAGAGGAGAATGATATGCCTCGTGATCTGATTGCATGACGGATTGCCATGGTAGTCCGGCTAACAAGTCACTCGCATTCCCCTGCATAACACCAAGACCTGCTGTGACGGTTTGAGTTGCTTTATTTCCACTACCATAATAATGAGGTGCTACCGTTGAAGCGTAATATTGAAGATTTATCCATTGGGCCACCGTTCCTGGTCCTGCAATGATGTTAGCTAGGAGGTCACCACTTTCATCCTGGTTCCAATCATAATTATGAAGGAAAGCTCTACCTTCCAAGTCACAATCCTTAGTTAGTTCACGTTGTCCGATAATAAAAGCCGCATTACGAGCTAATCCCCATTCTGGTCGTATCTCACTCCAATCTTCTGCAAATCGGTGTGCCTCTGACTTCGGATTTTTTAGTTTCTTTTGGATATTCGGTAATTCGGCTAGACGTTCTGCATTTGCATTATGGCTTACTTTCGGCATTATAGCTTCGATACAATCAAATGCTTCTTGCGCAGCTTCGGAAAGTTCAGGAACATAAATCCAGTGTAATTCATCTACTGTTGTATTATGCTCAGCAGCTACAAAAACGGTGTTCTCTGGGATTTCAATTCCTGAGGAAGAAAGCTCTTCTCTTACCTCTGGAAGGTTGCATAAAGCAGCTAAAACCCTTGCATTAAATCCACCTGCCGCTCCACCACAGGCACCACAGTCGAGAGCAGCAGTATACGGATTGTTAGTACTTCGGCTACCATGTCCGCATATTACCACCAATGGTGAAAAATTCTTTGTTAATCCCATCAGTTTCAGAGCTTGGCGCGCATAATCAATTTTTTCTTTTTTAGAAAAACCAACATGTATCTCTGCTTCTGTATTATGAACATGATTAAGCGAGAGCTTTGTATTAGGTTTACGTAACCAAGTCTCACGAAGGTTACGTACAAAACGATCTGCTCCTCTTGGCACAAAACTACGTCCTACCATTTGTAAACTAAGCCATGGTCCACTTAGCTCAGGTAAAAGTAAGCTCGAAAGTACATTCTGTTTCATCATTTTAAATGTGTAGCTTAAGGAATTAACTGCCTGCTTACGTTGTTGAAACGATTTGAGTTCCATATCATCTGCAGACTCTTTTATTTTGTGCTTAGGCTTTAGTATAACTGGCAAAGAAGAGTGGCTATGTTTACTCCCGAGTTCACTTATTGCAATTGGTAAGCCAAAGAAGCCAGCAATTCCAATCGTTTCAAACGGACCTTCTTTTTCAAGATGACGACGAAAAGGTTCTGATCGTACATCAATACAAAATGCTAATTGAGCTAATGCAGTTTTTTCACCGTAAATCTTACGTTGCTTTGATAGAATTTTCTGACTTAATTGATCTGTGTGTGTTTGTTCCCAAGCTTCTAACCAAAGCTTCCTTCGAAGTTTCTCATCAAATTGGAAGGCAAATGATAAATATTCGTTTTGTTCAGCCACAGACATTTGTGACCATTCCTCGATCGTAAGGTCCCCCCAATGGATCCAAGATACTAAAAGGGGAGTAATTGGAACTTTTTTCTTAGTTCGTTGGTTGCTCAAAGGTAGGTATTCTTTTATAAACGCCCACTCCATAGAAATTCGAACCGCTAAATATTCTATTAGGAGTTGTTGTTCATGGCTCGATTGTCGAGAGCGCCAAAGCATCATTCCTGACCACCCTGGTAAGGAAAGTAAATGACCTTCAAGATAGGTCTGTAATTCTGATTCTGGTATTTCCAGTTCGTATAATGCCTTTTTTAAAGCCAAATGCGCATCATGTGGCCAATCTTTTAAAATTTTACGCTGGTTTCTATTCAGTGCCGGATCATATTGAATGAGACGCTGCCACGCACGATAGAAACCTTCCTCACGATTTGGCATTGTCCAACCTGCCTGAGAGTCATCAAGATATAATTTACACCACTTGATGACATGATGATCAAGAATATTGACTAACCTGTCACCATCTTTATTCTCTACATGCGAACTTATTGGTTGCATTGGAAAATTCTCGATATTATCCGTATTCAATCCACTAACTTTACCTACCAATTTCTCCAGATTGGGTGATGATAAAAGGTTAGAAGGTAACGGATCTAATTTTAGTGCAGCATGACAAAACCGCTCTGCCACGTCCCGAGGGATATTAAAGGAATGTGAATTTAGCCAACGTTGTAAACCCATTTCTACAAACGCCTCATCAATCTCACCTTTACTCTTTGCCGAAAGGATCATAGACGCACTAGGGTATATATCAACATCACGAGTATTTTTTAACCAATCTGCAACCTGGTCAAAAGATTGCTTTTCAAGTCCCATCCATGGATTACGTGCTGCAAATGTAGAAATAGGCCAAAGTGGTGCAATCACTCGGCTAGCTGATTCAATTAAAACGTTCATATCACTCTCTTGAAAATCAATATCTGTATCTTTCTTTTTTACATTTTCTTTCGTTAATACGGATGTTACGCCCATCACTGATTACCTCCTTATGATAAATATTGTTTAAGGTAGTTTGGATGACTCTCTACTGACTTTGGTTTTGCTTCACCTAAACGTACTAACCAAAGATAGAGTACTGCGAAGGCAGCAGATGAACGATTACGAGCCACCCACGTACCTAAAGCACTACCAAATAGTAAGAGACATACGACAATGATGACAACTGACATTGGAGGTTGAACACTATGATAAACGGTTGTATGCAACCACTTATAGAAGAGGTTATGTATGATAAAATAAACGATGGCCGCTCCTCCTAAAAAAGATAAACCAGCAATTCGACCAATTCTCCCCTCTCCAAAGGCTACGAGCTGTGTCCAAGAAACGGACAATGACCATCCTAAGATTAGTGCACTAATCAATCGATACCCCTCTCCAGGAGCCATGAGCCAAAAAGCAACCCCTACAACTAAGGCTAATGTCCGACCAGCCATGAGCCATAAATAGGATGACCTTTCATTAACGCGAGTTGATACTTCGAAACGGCGTACGGCCGAACCAGCCTGTAAAAACAGCGTAGCTTTGAACAAACCATGTAAGATAAGATGAATAATGGCTGCTATATACGCACCTAATGCACACTGAATGAGCATAAACCCCATTTGTCCAATTGTGGAGCCTACTAACTGGCGCTTATAGTCAACCTGGACTAAACTAATTCCAGATCCAATCAATACAGAAATGCTTGCAAGAATAAGTAACATAATCGAAGCTATATCACCATTAAAAAGAGGTGAAAATCGAGTAAGTATAATCCCACCTGCATTCACTAAACCTGCGTGCATAATCGCAGAAACAGGAGTCGGAGCAACAACAGACTCAATTAACCATCTTTGGAAAGGCCACTGGGCTGCTGGAATGATCACTGCTAAAATAATCAATAAATTAATCCCTGTTCTCTCCCACGATCCAAGTTGAGCTAAATTCTCACTTGTTAGAGCTAATGACAACTGCCATTCTCCAGTTACTTGAAAAAGCCAAATCACAGAGAATAATAATGAAAATCCACTTATGGTAAATAAGCGACCAGAAACCTTGGATGCCTCACTAGCTACTTTCCATTCACGGTTTAACCTCATAAGTAAGGTTAAACCGACGAGAGTTGCACCCCAAAACATGACCATCAAGCGTAGATCAGCACTTAACCATGCCATTGAAGCAACACCTGTAGTGAAAGTAAAAAGTATAAAATATTTTCGGTAGTAACGATCTCCCATTAAATAACGTGCAGAAAAACGTTGAACGATTAAACCAATTGCAAGAACAAAGAAAGCCATTAACCATGCTAAGGGATCCATGGACCAATGACCAACATTTTCATTCACATTGGTATTAGCAAAAGCCAATAATGCAACCAAAGGAGGCAAAGCCACAATACCAATATGAATTCGAATAAAACTCAAGGGTACTCGTGGATGTAAAAACAATAGAGCACTAATTCCAGAAATAACAAGCATAATAAAAAATAATGATAACAATGATGATATATTCAAGGTACCTAGCACAAATTATTCTCCCTTCCAA
>WTKE01000052.1 GCA_011524525.1 Bacillus sp. (in: firmicutes)
CATTAGCATGTATCTTTAGTTTATAGCAGAAATTAAATGTTGTATTATTAAACACACTAAATATGTTGTTAGTCTGTTCGAGAGTAAATTCTCTGTCGTATTTACTACTTAGATATACTGGGGGTGAGATAGTGAGAGTTGGAATCATAGCGGATGATTTAACTGGAGCCAATGATACAGGTGTTCAATTCGCAAGAAAGGGCTTACATACATCTGTTTTAATGTCTGAAAATGATGCCATTCAATCAGATCTGGATGTTCTTGTTATTGATACAGATAGCCGGGATTTATCACCTAATGATGCTTATATACGAGTAAAAAGCGCTTGTGAATTCATTAATAAATTGAATCCGGAAATCATTTATAAAAAACTAGACTCAACAATGAGAGGGAATATCGCTACAGAATTAGATGCGGTATATGATACTTTCAAACCCGACTTTGTGATTATAGCTCCAGGATATCCAAAAAATAATCGAACCGTAGAAAATGGAGTTATTTATATACATCATAAACCTCTACATGAAACAGAATTTGCTTATGACCCGAAATCACCCATTACAGATTCTAATGTAGTTGAGATCTTGAAAAAAGGGACGAAACACAAAATTGGAATAATTTCAAAAGATGATATCGAGTTGGGGGCTGACTATATTGCGCAGAAATTAGCTGTTTATCATAAAAATGAAACCCCTTACTTGGTGTTTGATTCAGTTTCAGAAGAGGATTTAGTGAAGATCGTTAATGTTGTGCAGGCAACAGACTATCAGGTTGTATGGTCAGGATCAGCTGGATTAGCCAATTACGTTTTAAATGATGACATAGCTTGTTCGAATGAAGTAAATAAAGCATTACCCAAAAGTAATCATCCAGTGCTAATGGTCATTGGAAGTGTAAATAAAAACTCAAGAACACAGCTTGAAATCGTTTTGTCAGAAGCTGGTGTAAAAGGGATTATGCTTCATTCTCACCAAGTGATTGGTGATCAAGATACTGCAGGGAAAGAGATTGCTAGTGTGATAAATGAAGTGGAGAAGTCTATTAAGAACAAAGAACATATCATCTTGTACTCATCAGGGAATCAAGAAGAGATTAAACTAGCCAATAAAATGGGTGAAAGCCTAGGTCTTACTCCGAAAATGGTCAGTGAAAAAATCTCAGAGGTATTGGGTGAGTTGACTGCAAAAATTCTAAGAGAATATGAGATTGATAGGTTATTCCTCACAGGTGGAGACACTGCTAAAAAGGTCTGCACTGCAATGGGAATTGTTGAATTAAAGCTAATGGAAGAAGTGGAGATTGGGATTCCAATTGGGGCTTTGGTACATGAGCGAGAGATTGTAACGATTACTAAGGCTGGCGGTTTCGGATCAGAACAGTCATTGATAAAATCATTAGAAATTTTGAAAGGAGAGACGATTAAATGCGCCCAATCATTGGTATAACAATGGGAGATGCTGCTGGTGTAGGGCCAGAAGTTATTTTGAAAGCCCTTCAATCAGCAGAAGTTTACCAACAATCACGCCCTGTCGTTATTGGGGATGCTAAGATTCTTCAGCGTGAAGCTAAAAATATCAACGCTTCGTTAGAGTTTAACATCATAAAGCAACCTAGTGAAGGAATTTATGAAACAGGAACGATTGATTGTATTGATCTAGATCTTTTACCAGAGGATCTACCTTATGGTGAGGTAGCAGCAGAAGCAGGTCATGCTGCATTTTGCTTTATTAAGGAAGCGGTTGCTTTAGCAATGGATAAGAAAATTAATGCAATATGTACCGCTCCATTAAATAAAGAAGCCTTGCATAAAGGTGGACATTTGTACCCGGGACATACAGAAATACTAGCAGACTTAACAGGAACTGAGGATTATTCCATGATGCTGTCTGCTCCCAATTTGAAGGTTATTCACCTAACTACCCACGTAGGTTTAATAGAAGCTGTCAATCGTATCAACCCTGAGAGAACCTATAAGGTTATTAAATTAGCGCATGATACACTTAAAAGAGCTGGTTACGAGAAAGTGAAAATTGCTGTTTGTGGAATTAATCCTCATGCAGGTGAAAATGGACTATTTGGGAATGGTGAAGAAGAGGAGAAATTAGCACCGGGAATCGAAAAAGCTCAAAAAGAGGGAATTGAAGTGTCGGGTCCACTTCCAGCAGATACGCTATTCTTTAGAACGGTTAGAGGCGATTTTGATATTGTTGTAGCCTGCTATCATGATCAGGGACATGGACCTATAAAAGTCCTTGGATTAGAAGCTGGAGTGAATATAACGGTAGGTCTCAGAAATGGCATTGTTAGAACATCTGTTGACCATGGAACAGCATTTGATATAGCTGGAAAAAATCTAGCGGATAAAGGTTCGTTAATTGAAGCGATTAAAATGGCTGTTGATTTAGCGCCAAAAGAGTAAAGATAGGAGGCAATCGTGATGTTTAAACCAGATGGAATTATCCCTGCTATGGTAACTCCCTTTAATGAAGAGGGGGAAGTAAACGAGGCTGTTTTACGAAGATTGGTAGGGAATATGATCGAAGCAGGATGTCATGGCATCTTTGTATTAGGAAGCAATGGAGAGTTCTTTTCATTAACAGAAGAAGAAAAACTTAGAATCGCAACAATCGCAGTTGATGAAGCAAATGGTAGAGTCCCGGTGTATGCTGGTACAGGTGGGAATAGCACGAAAGAAACCATTGAACTAACCAAAAATATGGAAAAAATAGGGGTTACTGCTGTTTCAGTTATTACGCCGTACTTTGTAAAACTTACTCAGGATGAGTTGAAAAACCATTTTGAATTAATTGCTGAAGCGGTTGAAATCCCGATCATTCTGTACAATATACCAGGGATGACAGGTAATCCAATTTCCCCTGCTACGGTAAAAGAATTGGCTAAAATCCCAAATATCGTAGCGATTAAAGACAGTAGTGGAAACTTTGATATTGTCTTGAAATGTTTGGAAGCACAAAGTGAAGACTTTACTGTTTTAGTTGGAACAGATTCTCTTATTCTACCTACCTTGATGGCAGGTGGGGGTGGAGCTATTGCAGCGACTGCTAATTTCCTGCCTAAAGTTGTTGTTTCTATTTACGATAAATGGAAGAGTGGGGATCTAGAAGGTGCCGAGCTAGAACAAAGAAAACTTAGAGCGATTCGAAATGCTTTCCAAAAAGGTACCTTGCCTTCTGTTTTAAAGGAAGCGCTTAACGCTATTGGGATGGAAGTAGGTCCACCGAGATTACCTGTAAAGCCATTAACTGAAAAAGCGAAACAAGAGGTTAACGAAATCGTTAAATCTTATATAGATTCTGGAGAATTTAATTCTACCTTTTATACCAAAGTTTAATATTTTATGATAACGTTTTCTATAAAATTAACATAAATAAAGGGGATGGGAAGAAATGAAAATCAAATCTTTATTAGTTTCCGCGGTTGCATTCATGGGAATTCTTGCAGGTTGTAGCTCAGAAGCAACAGAAGGTCAGCAAGCAGAAGAATCAAAAGTGAGTTTTCCTGAAAAAGATATCCGAATTGTCATTCCTTATGATCCAGGTGGTACTAGTGACCTAACCTCTCGTGCAGTTGCTGATGTTATTAATAAAGAAAAGCTTCTTGATGCAAATGTTACGGTTCTTAACTTGCCTGGTGCAAATACAAGAAATGGCTTGGAAGAAGTATTAAATGCTGATGCTGATGGCCATACGATTCTACTTCACCACTCCACATTAAACGCGATGAATGCTGTTGGTCAGCTTGATATTGGATATGAAGATTATGAGCTAATTGGTCAAATTTCCTATACACCGAATGTCCTAGTTGGAAATGCAGACTCTAAGTATAAAACTTTTGATGAAGTGTTAGCAGCAGCTAAAGAAAATCCTGGTTCCATTTCAGTAGGGGTTCCAAATATCGGCTCCACTGCACATTTAGCTTATGAAGCAATCATTAAAGCTGTAGGTGCTGAAGGACTTTTCAAACTTGTTCCTTTCCAAAGTGGTGCGGACTTAATTACCGCTCATTTAGGTGGGCAAGTAGATTTACGTATGGCTTCTACTCCGGACTCTATTCAATATGTTGAATCTGGAGATGTTATTCCATTGGTAACATCAAGTTTAGATCGTCACTTCCATGAAAGCTTAAAGGATGCTGTATCTCTATCTGATTTAGGAATGGATACTGATGTTGTAGTTCGTTTTGGATTCTATGCTCCTAAAGGAACTCCACAAGAAGTACTAGATATTTGGGAAGATACTATTAAGAAAGTATCAGAGTCAGAGTCCTTCCAAGAAACGGCAACCAATGCTGGAATGACAACAGAATTTATGAATCAAGAAGAGTTCCTTGATATCAATGAAAAAGTTCAAGGTGTATTCGATGAATTAGCAAAAGAAATTGATTTAAACCAGTAACTAGTAAGGTTGAATGGTTCTTGAAAACAAAATGAGGTTGTCCAAAATATCATCAAGTCTAAACTGAGTCCTTTTTGAGACAGCCTCATCACTTTCTTTATAAGGAAGGATATTATGAAAAAAAATATCATCATACAAATAGGATTGTTATTAGGCGGAGTCCTTTTTCTTATTACTGCCAACAATATAAGCACGATGGGATTTGGCGGTGACGTATTAAATCAAAAATTGTATGTGGTCATACTTTCTTGGTTGTTGATTATTTTTTCTGGAGCTGGAGTTCTTCGAGAATACTTAAAAGGACATAAAGGCAATCAGAAAAGTGATTTATCAGAGGTTGAAAAAGAAATAGCAGTGTTAGAGGAAGAATCAGAAACTAAAATCGAACAGAAAAGTCCGTCAAAGGTTTATCTTTCGATGCTTCTAATTTTCTTGTTTGTTTTAGGATTTACTTTTGTAGGTTATTATGTAACATCTCTCGTATTTGTATTCTTAATCACTTGGCTCATGTTCGATTGGGATAAGAAGAAGTGGGTAGCTTCACTCATTTTTAGTATCGGTTTAAATGTTACCTTATATATTTTATTTAATATGATCAATGTGTATTTTCCTAAAACATTGTTATTTTGATAATCCTGGTGGGAGGCCCGAAAAGTGGAGTTTTCAAGTATATTATCAGAGATTCTTTTAAGTCCCACGTTAATATATATACTGGTTGGAACCGTGTTAGGGGTTATTTTTGGAGCGATTCCGGGACTTACGGCTACACTTGCCGTCGTCATGCTACTCCCATTAACATATGGTATGGATCCGCTTGCCGGTATCGCTACGTTGCTTGCAGCCTATATTGGCGGGATTTCTGGAGGTGTTGTAGCATCCGTTTTAATTGGAATGCCTGGTACCCCATCTTCGGTTACAACTGTTTTTGATGGATATCCTTTAGCAAAACAGGGACTAGGATCAAGGGCTCTTGGGATGGGAGCAATGTCAAATTTAATTGGTTCTCTAATTTCTTTTGTCTTTCTTGTTTTGTTAGCACCACAATTAGCAAACTTCGCCTTAAAGTTTACGCCTTTTGAGTATACAATGGTGATGATTTTTGCCTTTATCATGGTTGCAGGATTAACGGGTGACTTTTTTAAAAGTATGATTGTTACGATATTTGGATTGATATTGGCATCGTGGGGGTATGATCCTATCAATGCGGCAGAACGTAACCCTCTAGGTTTAGAGTTTCTTAGCAATGGGGTACCTGCTGTTCCAGCAATGATTGGTTTGTTTGTTATTTCAAGGGTATTTGTAGAGCTTGAAACAGACCAAGGTGCTCCAATTATCCCAAAAAGTAAATCAAAAAGAGTGTTTCCAACTTTACAAGATATGAAGGAATCAACATCCAACTTCTTCCGCTCTGGATTAATTGGAACGGTCATTGGGATTCTTCCTGGGATTGGTTCTTCCTTAGCGACATTTGTTGCTTATGATCAGGCAAAGAAAGCTAGTAAAAATCCCGAAACTTTTGGAAAAGGAAATATTCAAGGTGTTGTGGCATCTGAGACCTCAAATAACGCTGTTATAGGTGGAGCCATGATTCCATTGCTTGCACTTGGGATTCCGGGGGATGGAGTTACAGCCTTGCTTCTTGGTGGATTACAAATGCATGGTTTGCAGCCAGGTCCACTGTTGTTTTCAAATCAGCCTGATTTCTTAACTGGATTGTTTATCGCGTTCTTTATCTCAGTTATTATCATGTATTTATTCATGACAACGATCGGTGCTAAGATATTTCCGTTTTTATTATCAGCTAAGAAAGTATACTTGCTTCCAATTGTGCTAGTGATGAGTATTGCCGGAAGCTATAATATTGGTTTCCGGGTTGAGGATGTATGGATTATGGCTATCTTTGGGGTAATCGGTTACTTCATGGATAAGTGGAATTTCTCTACCCTGCCTTTGGTTATTACTCTACTATTAGGAGCGAGTTTCGAAAAGTATGTAAGAAATGGATTGATTCAAAGCGGAGGCGATATTACTCCATTTTTCACAAGACCAATAGCCTTATTGTTCTTTGTTTTAACTATCCTTACCGTAGTTTTCGTACTTAAACCAAAAAAGAAATTGAAAAATGTTTAAAAAAAATGTTTTGTTTGCCTTTCGAGGTTATGTGTTCCTATTAGCGCTGTTACTTCTGTCTCTTATACACATCT
>WTKE01000090.1 GCA_011524525.1 Bacillus sp. (in: firmicutes)
CAAACGGCTGGTTATGAATGCATAAGTTATTTTAGAGGTAATTACGAGGCTCTTAAATCCACATGTCTTTTACATTTTACACATTGATATAGGTTAGGTTCAATCTCTTTATGGTGTTTTAATTTTCTGCAGGTCTGGCAGGACATCGTTACATGCCTTGCTTGAAAATCATGGACCTCAACTTCTCCTTCTGCAGCTTCAGCTTCTAATTCTTCCTCACTTTCTTTACCCATACTATAGAAAGCATAGATCATCATTGTAGTAATACTGCCTACAAAGAATCCAGTCCAATCCATCATTTTTAATCATCCCTTCCACTTAGTACGTAATTATAGTCATCGTTTTTATAATCTTTGACTAACATCACTCGATAAGCAGCTTGGGTACAAAATCTTTTCTGCAGTTGATCTACATACTTTGGATCGTTCAATGCTTCAGTTAAAATGAGAGCTGCTAACGGAGTTGGCTTCATGTTACATGCTGTAGCTAGCTTGTTTAGCTTTGCGTTGTCTCTGTTGCTTAATGACAAACCGACTCGATTAACTTTCTTTCCTCCTAATCCTTTCCCTTCTATCATTTCAGCAACCTCCCTTCCAAACGTCATGACATTTGACAGTGTCGACCGTGTTACACTGTAACAATCGGATCTCAAAGGGAGGAGGGGTATTACCTCCCCACAACTATTTTGATGCCCCCTCCCTCACTCTTTTTTACAATCTTAAGAGCTTGTTCCTGCTTCTGCATATCGGCTAAAATCAGCCGTTTAACATAGCCACTGAAATTGATATCCTCCACGTGCTTAAGTATCTTTACGTCTTCTGCATTGGTCACATTAAAAGAGACTGACTTAGGAAACTTATTCTTACTCATTGCTCCACCTCCCTCCTGGTTCTTTACTAAATGGTATGACCGGTATTACCGTATTATGTCCAATTTCTTTTTGTCTATTTTTGTCGAATGCATAATTTCCGCAAGATTTTTATTGTATGATTAAATTACTATTAAATGGCCAGGAGTGATAAGATGAAATTTTGCCCTGAATGCGGAACAAAAGCAGAAGGTATGAAGTTTTGCCCAGAATGCGGATATAAGCTTGGAGAAGTAGCTGCAGCTACTCCTACACCTAAATCCGAAGTGGAGCAACCAAATGCAGAAAGAACATTATTAACGTTTCAAACATATATGTTTGGTATGGAAAACAAGAAAGGAATGCTTGGAGGCTTTCAGGTATCCGTTCCTCAGCACAATTACGAGTTAACTACGGAGCGTTTACTGATTAATAAGGTGGGTGTCATGTCTACTAAGCGCGATGAAATTGAGTTATATAAAATTAAAGACGTTACAGTTAAGCAAGGCATGAAAGAAAAACTTGGAGGCTTTGGCGATATCGAAATACATAGTTCGGACGAATCTCACCCGACCTATACAATTAAACGGATCAAGGATCCTGTTCAAGTGAAAGAAGCAATTCGTCGTGCTGTGTTGGATAATAAAAACAATATGAACATAAGCTATCGTCAAAATATATAAAATAAAGCCCTTCTCAAACGAGTTGGGCTTTTATTCATACTCTCTTCACTTGCAAAATATCCATAAAAGGAACTTTGATTGTTTCAGTGAATCTTTCTATATGTATGAGTTTTGTGTTTCCATCCATTTTAACTACTTTCCCTCTGACTGGATCTTCTCTCTTCCACACAGTTAATCTAAGTTCAGCTTTATCCTCTAATGCTTCTGTTAAAGTATTGGCGATTTCCTCTAGTTCAAATTCATCTCTGCTTGGTCTTGATGGTTTTTTAACCTTCTTAGGTTTTGTTAGCGTCATAATTATGCACCTCTCCTTACCTTCCGTACTGGTCCAACCGATAAAACGTTACTTATCTTAAAAGTGCGTTGCTGCTTACGAGTAAAGCAATAAGCATTAAAGGACTCTTCACTCATTTTAATAACCTGAATCCTACGTTGGCTGAATTCCCCTTTATTGTTTTGATAAATCATTTCTAAAACCTCTTTACTTTCTGTAGCTCTTTTAAGTAAACCTTTCATCAGTTAGACCTCCCTTTTGACATAATTATATACGAACAGTCGTTCGTTTTCAACTTGATTTACGAACAAATGTTTGTATAATTAAATTATCAAAAGGAGATGGGGATATGTTAAAAGATCGGGGTACTAAAAAGTGGGTTGCAATGATGTTGCCTGAACATGTAGCAGGAGTAAAAGAAGTTATTGAGAGCCAAAATAAGATTGAGAAGCCTGAACTAGACGAAGACAAGTTGAATGATATAGATATATTGATCCATGAAGCAATGGAATATAATCAACTACTTAAATTCAGTCTATATAATAATGGTTACATAGATACTTTGATTGGCCGTACTGTTTACATAGATTATTTAAACAACCAGCTGCGCATTCAAGACGAAAAAGATTTTATACATTACGTATCATTTAGAAAATTAGTTGATGTAGAAAGAGCATAAACGGAGCAAAATTATGAGTAGATTATCTGAAGAAGAAAGAGACATTTTTGAAAATGCTATATATTTACCGATGCTTCTTACTGTACTTGATCGTGATTTGAAAGTAGCTGATTCTGCACCGTTTAAACTTAAGCAAGTCTATCTAAACTTAATCGAACACACGATGAAGAAAGTTCAAAAAGATATGCGCGAGAATAAAACCAAGATGTATAAGCGCAAATGGAAGTTAGTAAAAGGTGAGAATGACGGTTATTTTACCGAGTATAATTTTTACTTTGATGGATATCACGAGGTACATAGATATTTTAATGATAACTTACGGAATAACACAGAAAAGCTGCTTAATCATTATTTTTTACATCGTCATTGATCTGCAGGAAAGTTATTTAAGAACGTTTCAATTAGGAGTTTAAGGTCTGTGGAGTCTTTCGCGGATTCATACTGTTCTTTCAGCTGAAGCGCAATAAATCATAGTCGGTCATTTTATCCCTCCTTTCATACTAAGGAGGATTCTTTGTTTAAGGACTATATTCCTGTTAGTTCACAGGATTGACAAAATAAAAACCTACTCAATTGAGTAGGAAAATATTAATGGCCGCCACCGCCGCCTGGATCATGGTGACCAGAGCCTCCACCAGGGTCTTTACTTAATCCCCATCCTGTGCCTCCGCCTGGGTCTCTCATATACATTCCTCCTTATCTTTGATAATTATGTATTCGACATTTATTAACATTTTCCTTCTTGGAAAATAAAAGGAGAAATAGATATACTATAGAATAAGTACTACATGGAAAGTGCAGAAAGGAAGATTTTATGAGTTCTACTAACTTATTACCTTCAATATCTTTCTTACGATTATCAACTAAGGAAGAAGATTCACCATATTTGATATTGTACGAAGGAGAAGAAAACAGATTAACTGTTGAATTCACAATCTGTGGATTAAATGAAAGAACCATACCACAAATTCACGAACAATTAGATTACATTGCTTTGCATATTACTTTATTTCATCAATTCGGAGGAAAAGAAACCACTACAGTAAGACGATTTGTCATTGAATATGATCCAGGTAGAGAAATTTTTAAAGATGTGCAAGATATGATGTTAGACATTCCAGTGGATGATGATTTTTTGGATATCGATTTTATTTCTAATTATTACTTTTTACAAATGAGCTTTACTCATAAACATTTAGGGGAAATGGGGCTTGATGAATCTGTATACGTAGGTAAATTTTTTGAAACAAAGGTTCCATTTAAGGTATTTAAGAAGGAGAAATAATATGGCGGAAGTTAAAGAATTAGAACAGTATCGTAACAAAAGAGTGTATGATAATGGTAGTGGAGGAGGTGGCGGAAGTATGGACAATTTCGTTACTCAAAAGGATTTAGAAGCGCTCGAATCAAAATTTAATAATAAGTTTGATCTTCATGAAAAAAACCTCGAAATTTTATTTCTAAAAGAAAGAGAGTTCCATAGAAAAAATAAGGTTGAATCAATAAAATGGATTGTTGGTACTGGGATTGCTGTAATAGGACTGATATTCACCTATTTGAAATTTTTTGCATAAATTTAAAGCCCATCTCTAAGTGAGAAGGGCTTTTGTATGAGAGGTAATCATGTTGTACAACTATTTTATATCCATTCGTATTATTTTATGCGGATTTTTTGTTTTGGATAGATTAAATTAATATTCTTAATACCAGGATTCAGTTTCTTGATTGCTGATACTGTCGTACCATACTTTTTAGCAATCTTTGTTACATTGTCGCCATTAACAACTGTATGGTATCGCTTGATGTTATCTACATTTCCTGTAGTTTCATACTTTAGTGTTTGTCCAATATAAATTTTATCAGGATTCTTAATACCATTTAATTCTTGCAGCCGTTTAACGGTTGTTCCCCACTTAGATGCCAATTTACTCAATGCATCCCCGCTTTTTACTTTGTATGTCTTGATGACTTTCTTAGTTGTGGAAGGCTTATTTGGTTTAGTAACAATCTCCGCAGATACTTTTTCTACGTTAGGCTTTACTACTTTTTCCTTTGGTAAATCTTTTAAGAATAACTCCTTTTCCTTTGCTCTACGTTTGACTAATCCAGCTAATACTTTACCGCTTGATTTGTTCCATACGTCAAACTGATTGGCAGCAGCTTCATATTTACCTTGGTTTAGCAATTCAAGTAAAGTACTTCTTTGTAATGCACCAGCACCGACATTGTAGGTAAAGCTTACCAATGCATCAAATTGATTTTGATTAAGTGGTACTTTCACATTGTCGTTTACAGCTTTTTCAAACCGGGCAACATCCTTTCTAAAATATTCATCAGCTTGATCTTGAGTAATCCTCATATTTTGTTTTATGTCTGGACCATAGTGGCCATAACCGATTGTCCAATGTTCTTCCGTTGGAACTGCTTTATAAGCAGTTAGACGTACACCTTCAAACGACTTAATTAATGATAAGCCAGTATTAGATAATTTCACTTTCCATTCCTCCAATCAATATTTTTCGTCCAAGATATCCGGATCTTCTTCAGCCTTAAAGACTAGCGATAAAATCAATAACCATTGTTTCAACATACAATCACCTCATAAAAAAAAGAGCAGCTATTAAGCCACTCTTACTTTTTTACCTTCGATAGATCATAAGCACCACAAGCTGCTAATCCTGCAATAAACCCAGCGAAAACCATTTGCATTAATGAGAATTCAATAGCTGGCAAGAAATACGTTACAAAGCCAATAATTAATCCCACTGCAATTGATAGAAGTGGAGCGTAGCGATTTGAAATGTTAAATGCTGTTTTTAATACATGCACTACAGCAACAACTAAAGCAACTAATATTGCTGCAATAGCCACCAATAAAAAAAATTGAGATTGAAATTGTTCCATGTTTTTAATCCTCCTACAGATTGAAATAGCTTTTAATCAATAAAAAAAGGATTCCTCCGCTACCGCAGATAATCCCTAACGCTTTCCATATTTGTTGTTGAGTATATGTTTTACGGTCCCTCGAACTTTTTCGGTCTTCCTTATCTTCTTCTAAAACATGATCAAGAAGTTTTTGTACTAAATCCTGTTGCTTGCCAGACTCTTTCAATACAGTGTTTTCGGTAGCAAATAGTTGAGATTTAATTTCATTGTTCAATTTCTCTTGTTTTTGCTGATAATCTTCGAGTGCTTTAATCCTTTCCTCATGGTTTTCAACTTTTTCCTCCATAGTTTTTGGTACCTCCTGTGTTGGCATTTTCCCATTCCCCCTTTTTCTCTCTATACATAGGTTTTCACCCCCTTAAAGGTAATAAAAAGAAACACTAAGAATTAAGTGCTTCTCTAAATCGTTCTTCGAAGTTTCTTTTCTCTTGTCTTAACTGTTCGAAGTCACCTGCGTCTCCGCTATAATGGATTACATCCCCTTCTGCAACTTCCCATGCTTCTAATAACTCGTTAAAGATTTCTATAACCTTTTCTTTATTCACCAGACACTCCTCCTTAAAGATAGTAAAAAAGCTATTCAAGTAATCATTAATCTAACAAAATTAGAAAAGCCCCAATCCATCTGGAAAGGGACTTTTTTTACCGAACAACAGCTTCTGAAATCTTATTAGACAATATCACCATCATAAATGATAAAAGAATCTATAACAATTCTATCATTGGTGCTTGCTGCATTTTTCTCTGCCATATATTCTATTTTAATCGAATGTGTGGTGTTAGAATCTAAATTATCAGCCGTAAATACTACTTTGTTATACTCTGTTGTTGGAGTATACTCATCAACAATAGTTTCTACTCCGTTAAGCGTAATTTTAATTTTACCTTTATCAGGTCCAGTTGGGACTCTGACGTCAATTTGAGTACCTGTGAAATTAAATTGAGCATAAGATCCTGTTGTATTTGTAAAACGGCAGATGCCATTACTATACATATCTCCACTTGAATTACTCCATGCACCTGCAAGTGTAATTTTATCGTTACCGTCCTCAACTCTTACCTTGTTATCAGCACTCGGATCTAATAACTCTCCATCGAGTATAATAAATGCGTCTATATTAATTCCATACCCTAAAGATAATGGATTTTTCGAATTTAAATAATCAATCGTTACTGTATGGGAAGCGTTAGTTAACCCATTGATTTCGCTGACAACATGCGTAGTTTGTGAATCTTCTGAATACAAATCAACAATAAAAGGCTCCCCATAATCAATTGAAACAGCTGCTTTCCCCTTATCTCTACTAGTTGGAGAAAACCATTTAAATCCTGTTCCTTTAAATACGATCTTGCAACTTGTAGATCCATGTGCAGTATTTGCATAATGGGACGTGCCGCCGAAACAAGAATTGCTTGTTACCGTTTGCCAACCCTTTCCGGAGTAAAGAATTCTGCTGTCTGTATCATCAATAATTTCCATTGGAGATACCGGTAATAAATTATAATTATTTTCGATAATTAGATTAATATAATCTATCATTCTCTTGGAATCTTGATAAATATCCCCTTCTTTATTTCCGTACAATGTGTTACCTGCAAAAACGATGTTCTGTTGCATTGTATACGTTAATTCTGAATAATTGTAATGTCCCAAACCAATTCCATATTGGGCATTATTTAACAATTTATTGTTTTTAATATCGATACCATCGATATTACAGAATCCATCAATGTGCAATCCATCCAACCCATTTTCATTAAAGATATTGCCAATGATAATAGCATCTTTAAGAGTCACTACTGGATCGAGAACGCCTTTCGAATCTATTGATAAACCATAGCAACCATTGCCATATGATTCATTCCCTACTAACGAAATCCTTGTTCCACCTCTAATACCTATTCCTGCAAATCTATTATTCCGGCAAATATTATTTGCAATGATAATATCTTTAGACTCTTTTAAAGCACTTGAACTATACAAGCGTTGATGTTCAACAAATATACCATAGTGGCCGCATAATTCTGCTGTGCAATTTGTTATCTTAAAGTTTTCTCCGTCAATGTTGCCTGTTCCAATTCCAATTCCTGCACCGCCAGGATAAGTGTTATGTGACTTTGGATTAGTAGGAACAAAAGGTAATATCCCTTCTGTTTCTAGAACGTACCCCCACAAACGACCGCATTCATAACAATGCACATTATCTATGTGTACATTAACTAAATGGTCAATCCCTAATGCAGTTGAAGGAGTACCTTTTAGCTTTAGGTTCTTAAACGTACAGTCTGTTAATTTTTGAATATAGAAGGCTTTTCCGCCTGGTCCGTAATGATGCATCGTTTGGGCATACATATCAATCGTGAAATCACTGTAGTTTGCATTATTTAAGCTACTAAGGTTTCTGAAGAACGAATATCCTCCTGCGCTAGATTCTTCCTCTATAATCTTCAGTATGGACTTTTCCATCCCAACACCTTTCACGTTTACATTGCTATAAGCCATAACGATTTCTACCTCATCATATTTGGCAAAGTAAAAAGTGCCGTTGGGAATACTTACAGTTCCTCCGCCCATCACGTAACATGTATACATTAGATCTCTGAATAATTTAGTGTTCGCTTGAGCTGTTTCTAATGAATCATCATTCGGAACACCTCCCTGCTGTTCAAAATTGAATCCAATTAGATTTGCTGTTCCGACCAACTGTTTATCGACTCCATTCAATCTATCGGGTAACCAATCTGCCGTTCCGCGACTAGCTGCAATTTCTGCATTTGAATTTCCTTCATTAATAACCAAGCTCTTGAACATCTCAAATAAAGATTTTTGTTCCGAAGTGGTAGATTCTACTTTTTTACTTATTTCCTCAATTCCATCAGCAATACTTCCTCTGACTTGACTACCTTTTTCTGCTACTCTTATAGTATTTATTATGTCTTGAATAAAGGACATTATTATTCTCCCTCCTGAGGCGATTCTAAAGCAATTATCCTATCTGTTAAGTCTTTGATAGACTGGTTAATCGCTATAATTTCTTCATTAATTAAACCTATATTTTCGGTATTTGATGCTATACCGTTTTTCATCTGAAGAATATCTTCGGTTGAAACAATTTGATTTAGATTATCGATTGCCGTCTGTATGCTTGCAATGGCGCTTAATAAACCTTCCACAGACTCACTAATAGCCGCAATGTCTCCATCTGTTACATTTTCATAGCTATCTATTCTTTCCTGGGTTTGTTTCAGTGTTTGTTTCGTATTTTCTAATTCTGTTGAGACGGCTACAATTTTATTAGAGTAGGCAGTTACTTGTCTTTCAAGTGTTTCCACGCTTCTTACTTGCTTTCTAATATTAATCTGATACTGGGTAAGAGTCTGATACTTCTCTCCAATTGTCAGTGCTATTTTAGTAGGATTAGGGATATCGATTTCTTTTTCGATTATCTGCAGCTGATCATCAATTCCGAACACTTCATTAATGACTCTATGTCGATTTCCCACTTGCAGCTCGTCAAAAGATTCATCTATTAAACTTACGTCAACTGGTGTGAGCGAGTAAGTAACCTTTGCTGCCTTTTGACTTGCAAAGAATTGTTGGCCACGTAGCTTAATCGTATTTTTGTCTGTTACATCATCTAACTCTAATGTTCCAGTAATCACACCAAACTCATCGATCATTTCGGGATCGTCTATATAATCTAAGCCGTTATTTACTTCCTTAATATCAATCCTTGCTTGGCTAGCATCTGTTGCTTCCTCATCTTCACTTTCAATTTTCGCTCCTAATGGAATTAAGCGTGTAATGATTCCAAGTGGATCAATCTCACGCTTCATGTCCTTTAAATTTTTTCGGAGTCTGATTTCAGTTGGAGAATCTTCTCCTACTTCTGCTAAATAATCGATGTAATTACCGTCTGGCTCTTCCCTGACAATCAGGTATCCACCTAGACGGTCTATCAGCTTGTCTTTAATCGTGGCAAAAGTCTTTTCATATCCTAAATACCTATACAACGAATCATTGGAATCTGTAACAGTTACATTTCCAACCTTAAATTGTTTATGGGGTTCTACTTGCCTGTTATGATTCTCGATCATTACTTCGAAAAATTGTCTGACTGTAATATTGTGGTACTCTCCGAATCGCTGATTAGAGTCATTTAAATACGCCATATCACTTTCTATTGCGTATTCGATACTAAACATACCGTTACTAGTCATAGTGTGTGTAGGCTTTAAAATACGCCCCTTAAAGACTGTTTGATTTCGGTTAATGTCTTTGATGCGAATCAAAGTGACTAAAGGTTTTATCCTCCCCCATCCAGGATTACTTAGGTTAATGGTAAGGGACCCATTTGATATACTCTTCAGTAACAGCTTTACACTTCCTGCTGACAACTTCACCTTATTAGGAAATGGGGAATGTATAACCATACCTACTTTGTCAGCAGGACCGTCATATATAGTTACTTCATACATCACAGTAGCTCCTTATAAAAAATAAATTTAATCATTCCGGTACCGTTAATCGTCATTAAGTTCTCTCCTATCCCCAATCTGAAGGATTCATTTTTACTTTCACCTGCAGGTACGGAATAAGAGATTCCATTCTTTATAATTGTCATCTGAGATGAGGATATAATAGTTGGAACGACCCCTATGGCACCAACATTCTTTACCTTTATAGTTGTGAGTCCATTAATCGCAAACTCGTTTGGTTGAAAATAATCTAGCTCGAAATAAAATTCATCCCATATGTCGTGACCTTCTTCAAAAATAGCCCTCATAAATGGGTAAGCTTCGAATGAAATACTAATTAATAATCTTCCATAGGTATGATCGTCTTCAACTGTGACGCTTGTACATTTCGCCCAATAATAGTATCCATCGTCATGATCATCATATAACTTTCCCCATCCATTTTTCATAAGCCAATTCTTTAATACAATCTCATCGACTTTACGGTGCTGATATCCTCTTTCTACTACTTCAAAACGATAAGAGAGAGTCCTATTTTTATAGATTCTCTCTCCTAAAATCATCGAAAAATCATATGATCCTTGCATAAAAGGCACTTCTTCAGTGATTGTGTTCTCTTCAGGAGTGGGAGCAAGACGTTCTTTCAATTTCATGTTGTACTCTTTAGTATGTTCATCGAAAAAGGTAAAGCCTTCTATAATTTCCCCCATCAATACTCCCACCTTTCTGTTAAGACTGTTTTTGTACCACCAACACGGTCATATTCGTTAAATGTGCCGCCAACAATCGCCCCACTGTCCAGGACAACCACTTGATTACTGTTAGCTATCTTTTCTAACCAAGCTTCCACTCGACTCATATCATTGCCAACAGGCTGATATCTACCAACTGATTGATCGCTAGTATTTCTTCCAGCTTCTCGAGCGTATCGCATGCTTACATCATGAGGAATAACTTGAGAACCGTTAGGTAAACCAACTAATTCCCCACGTCCACCTTCGTTGATTCGAGCAAATCCACCTTGCCAATCATCAGTACCACGAGCAAGTTGAGGTATTTTGCTAATGCTAACGCCCGGAACCTTATTGATAATGGAGATCGCTGAATTTATTCCACCAATTACCCCGTTAACGAATCCTTTTACCTGGCCAACTAGTGATTCTACAGATCCCGATATACCACTAAACACTCCACTCACGAATGAAGTTAGTCCTGACCAAGCACTCTGGATTGCATCAAATACTCCAGAAACTTTGCTAGATACCTTATCCATAATTCGCGATATCGTACTAAAAACAGTACTAAAAACATTAGATACCGTTGAGCTAATCCCATTAATGATAGAGCTTATTTTGTTAATCGCTGATCCAATAAAAGTCATAATATTGCGCCATACTCCACTAATCACAGAAAAAACGGTATTAAAAATACCAGTCACCGTTACGATGATTGGTCGAATGGCAGCAATTATGCTAGAGATTACTCCTGCTATAAAAACAATGATCGGAGAAATCACTGACATGACTGCGGATATAATTCCAGCTATAAAAGCTACAATAGGGCTTATGGTTGAAACAATTCCAGCAAAGACATGGACCACAACTGTAATAATACTCATGATAATCGGAAGCATGGCTTGAATTACGCCAATTATCAGCTGAATAATCGCTATAAAGGCAGGCGCAACAGCCTGAACAATGTTCATAAATGCCAGGATTAAATTCTGAATAACCGGAAGCAATGAACTGATTATCACTGCTACAAGGGGCATGAATTGAGCCACTAAATCAATAACAATCATCACGACCTGCATAATGATCGGAAATAGCTGATTAAACAAACTAATCAAGATTGGAAGCACTGCGCTTATAATGGTCATCATTGTCATTCCCATCTGTATTATGACCGGAATCAACGTTGATATAGCTTGCATAATTAACGGTATGACCGCACTAGCTAATTGTCCTAGAGCTGTTCCTAAAGTCGCTACTACCGGTAATACCATAGCGATTATCTGCTGAAATGCTGAAGCTATTTGTGGGCCAAAGTTTTGAAATAGGGATATGGCCATCTTTACAATCGGGTTAAGTCCTAAGAACAGTGAAAGAATCTGAATGCCAAAACCACTACCGACTCCTCCAGCTGATTGGAACCCTCCTATTAAGCTAGTAAAGAATGTTTGAATTACTTGCCATACCGAGCTAAATATTGTCCCTAAGCTTCCAATAATTCCTCCTAATGTACCCATCACTGAACTAAAAACGCCGGGCATTGATGAGATAGTTGCCTTAATGATGTCAATCGCTCCTGTAACTAGGGATTGGATTGTTGTGGCAATGTTTCCTACTCTAGTTGCTGTACTTTCAGATATTCCTAACATCTGCATGAAATCAACATTGTCTTTTACGCTCATGGACCCAAACCAGATATCCCAAAATGATGTGATTATACCGCCTAACTTTGAAGTAATGGACATCAACCTGCTTGCAATCTCCGGATCAAATCCGATACTTGCCAATAGATCTGCATTATCCTTCACACTCATTGAGCCAAAAACGACATCGTACATCGATTCCAGTAGTGTTTTTATCTGTCCTACAGTAGTTTGAATAAACGACACGACAGATTGAAATACGGAAATGACATTGTTTCTAAATGCTTCATTCGTGGCCATAAAATATCCAAATGCGGCTGCTAACCCCGTTATGGCAGCAATAACAAGTCCGATAGGACTAATTAAGAATCCTACCGCAGATACTAGCCCTCCTATTCCCATCGCCATTAATCCTAAGATGGATAGAACAGGACCGGATGCAGCAACTATACCTGCTGCCATCGCAATCATTGTCATGGTTCCTTCATCTAAATTGTTAAACTTTTCTACTATACTAGTAGTCCATTTAGCTAGATCAGTAATAAACGGAGTTAACTTACTCATGAGGGCTATAGTCGCTGATTCTATAGCGCCGGATAAGTTTTCTAATGCCCCACCTATACCTGCTTTCATCTGTGCTGCAGCTTCAGCACTTGCACCGGATGAGTTTTCTAACTCTGTTGTCAGCCCTTTAATGCCCTTCTGCCCTTGGTTCATCAAGATAAGCATTCCGGTTGCTGCTTCGGTACCAAATATGGTTGCTAAATTGGCAAGCTTTTGAGCTTCTGTCATCCCATCCATGGACTTTGTTAACTCGCCGATAATTTCATTTAACGGTTTAAAGTTACCTTTTGCGTCTAAGACATCAAAACCTAACTTTTCCATAGTCTTGGATGACTCTTCAGTAGGCTTGGCCAATCTGATTAAGGCCATACGTAAAGATGTGCCTGCTTGGCTACCATCCAAACCAGCGTTGACCATAAGACCTGTAGCTGCAGATAACTCTTCTATACTGATTCCTAAACTTGCTGCTGGAGCCGCTGCATACTTAAAGGCATAACTCATGTCACTTACGCCAGCTGCGGTTTTATTGGCCGCCATTGCTAAAATATCAGCAACTTTTCCGGAGTCTTCAGCTTTTAACTGGAATCCATTCAAGGCAGCTGCAACAGTATTGGCAGTTAGGGCTAAATCTTCCCCCGATGCTTCAGCTGCAGCAATTACTCCAGGCATCGCTGCAATAACTTGATTTGCGTCAAAGCCTTTCGCAGCCATATCTGTCATGGCAACAGCTACCTGACTACTGGATAGGGATGTACTCGCTCCTAAATCTAACGCCGATTTAGTCATTGCATCTAATTCCGTTGCACTTGCTCCCGCGATGGCTCCAGCTTTCCGCATCGCACTATCAAAGTCAGCTGTCATTTTAATGGCCCCAACAAATGGAGTGGTAATACCCGCAGTAATACCGGCTCCAGTCATCGCTGTTTTCTTTCCAAAATCACTGACTTTTTGACCTGCAGATTTCACCTGTTCCGATAATGCATTAGCTTTTTCTAATGCATCCCCAAAAGATCTTGTAAAACTACTGGCATCCCCAGTTATCTTTGCAGCTAATGTATAATCAGCCATCTAGTTACCTCCCTTCTTAGGAGATTTAATTCGATTAGCTTTGAAGATTCTTTCCACCCAAGTTTTGCCTTTCTTCTTCTCCATTTCGAGAATTGTGTTAACTGCAGATTCGTTATATTCCTTGTCCACCTTGTGGGCTTTCTTAGGGAACAAATCGATAAACTTCTTGCCCTTTTTCTTATTAATATTTGCTTCTGCATTCAATACCGCGTTTCTCGTCCAGGTAGTATCATGGATGAATTTATTTTCATGCGCTTTTTTGATAAATAACTTTTCTTTTTCGGTTAATTTGTAATACTCATCTGGAGTAAAGCCAAATTCAACGACAAAAAAAGCTAAGTCCATTTCATGGTTGAAAGGCTTAGCTAATTCTGCTCTTCTTATATCTGCTGGGGTTGGATCGTATTTGTTAGGCAGATCACTTTCGATCAGCTCTAACGGAACATAAACCCCATGTCATCTCGTAATTTCTCAATGATGGCCATGTTAACAGTCATCAAGCCATTTTCCTCGATGAGCTTATCAAACATTTCAATTGCTTTACTTTGTTTAACAACCTCATTTGTGGACTCTTCCACTAAGGCAAAAGAAAATAATTGTCTTAATGCCCCAATGGGTAAGATGCCATTACTTTTTGTAATCTCACCAACTATACTTGTTTTAGTGATTGTTTCTATTGTTTCAACCTTTTTTGTATTGTACTTAAGCGTGTATGTTACGCCATCAACTGTAAACATTTAATTTCCTCCCTTACACTTCTGGTGTTTCTGGTGTTTGTGCTTCGTCTTCTAAATCTACTAATTCACCTGTTCCTTGTAACGAAATGGTATAAGTAACCGCGTCATCGTAAGGTGCTTCGATTGGGTACGATGTTAATAAAGCTAAACCACCAAACATATCCGTTTCTGTTTTTTGATTCGTAACTTTGATTAGAAATGGATCGTCACTTTCAAATAATTTTTTTAATTGTTTATGGGAAGCATGGTCTCGAACATACACACCGTCGTTATCGATGGACCATTCTTTTAAGCCGACAACAAACTCTTTCCACCCATTTGCATCCTTCGATGTAACTTCGATAGTGTCCTTATCACGGTTAATCGTTAGACCTTGTTGACCCGCAATAGCTAACAATACGCTTCCTGTTTGGTCCCAAATGGATAGCAAAATATCTTTACCAGCAATAGCTTTGTTTAGCTTTCCTGATAGTTCTGTATATAAAGCTTGGCTCATTTTATAGCCCTCCTATATTTTCATTTTGTAGCCTGAAAAGACAACGAAATCATAGCCAATAACAGCGTGCTTTGTTCCGTCTGCTTCGTCTAAAATTTGAGATACTCCGTTAGGTACCTGCAGCGTTACCTCATAATCGCCTGGTAACTCGATATCTTCCGATAAAGCTTCTTCGAGTTTTTGAATAGCGTTGAATATTTTCTCAGATCCTCCACCTTCTGTGTGTGCATGGATAACGACCTGGTATCTATCCTTCTGCATCGTTTTGCTTTTCTCCGGAATAGAACCTAACATTTCAACATGGTAATAAGGTACGAGATTATCTTTTGGTACAGCGTCATAGCACCTTAATTCTGTGTTTGCCTCCACTTTTTGAATAACTGCAGCAAGAATGGAGATAAACGATAATTTTTGCATCATCTAGTATTACTCCCTTATTTTTTCTAATAAGTCTTGTTTATAGATTGGCCGTTGAGTATCGACATTTTGTTTTAAAAAGTACTGGCCAGGAACATATCCGCCATTTACTAATCGATGCCCATACTCAACGTGAGGAGCATAATGGACACCGTAACCTACTTCATCGCCTTGATACCTTGCAGAAAGTCGCAATTGAGCTGTTTCTCCAACAGGAGTACCTCCAGCACGTTGAGACCTGGCATAAATGTCTCGAGCATTTTTCTGAGAAACAGCAATAAAGTCAGTTTGACTTTTCTCTCTTAACTTTCTTGCCAGCTTATCAGCCCCTTGAATGGTTATCCTCACGGCTTCTCACTTCCATAACGATCTACAATGACTAATCGCCATCTGTCATAATCATCGCCTGTTACTTCTTTAATTGCGTAATATAGGCCATTAATCTTAACGCTCTTAGCTTCATCGATAACAGCTTTCGATGCTCGAGTAAGGATTTTACGACTATTGACCGTAACTTCTCGTTTATCCAAAGCTACTTCTTTATCTGACCAAGAAGAAAAGCGACCAATTGATTCTCCTATTAAGACTTTTTCATAAATAGGATTGTTCAGCTGATCGCTTCCGATTTTTTTGTTTGCATATAAAAAGAGTGGATAGAATCTCATAAGAATCTCACCACTCCCCTATTTCCGTTATCCTGTTTATTTTTCATTTCGAGATATCTAGCAAAATCAGTCTCATACTCTTCTAAAATATCATCTACAAAAGTGACACTGAAGGTATCCACATTCTCCGATTTAATCCCCTCATTGCTAGATTGAGACCTATTGTACATTGCACAAACCACTTCGACTGCTACTGATTCAAGTTCTGGTGGCAGGAGGGTAAGACCTAATCGTAAGTTGATACGGTCCAAAGCTGTCTTTATTAATTCATCTAAAAGCGCAGGATTGGCTTCAGGTTTACGAATTAATACTCGTTCTTTAATAGCCATATTAATCAACCTTTAGCTCGTCTTCGGCTTTTTCAGCTGCGTCCTTACCTTTTACCTTCTCACCGTTTGAAAGCTCATAATAGCCTCCCCCTGTGTGTTTAGGGAAAACTTCATCTTCTTCTGAATTTTCGGGTGCCTCAGGATCCTCTTCATACGCAATAAACGGTTTACCCTTTCGGTTGTTTGTAGATGATAAAGCTTTGATACGCTCTTCACTAGGTTCGTATCCTTCTCTTGGATACTTTTCCCCCACCTTCGGATACAAATAGTTTCCATCTTCTACATCCTTAAACGGATCAATTACTTTATAACCCATGTTCTATTCATCCTCTCTTAATTAAACTTCCGGAATTGGTTCCTCAATAGTTATTTTCACTACCCCGTCGAGACGTTCAGCAAATAAAGTTACTCCTGATAATGCGATTGTTTCTGCAGTAAGATTTTTCTTTTGGATATCATGGGTTACGCCGATTAGACCAAGTTCTTCAGTTGTAAAGCCGAAATCCGCTTTGTTTATTTCTCCCCCAGTGATTTGTACGTAAGCCAGAACAATGTTTTCAGGAGCAGTAGCGTATACATTTCCTCTTGGTACGGAGGTATTGATGATAACTGTATCTACCCCAGCAAAATTTTGAATATATGTTAAGCCAAAAGCTGTTTGAGTAGTTACTTCTGCATTTGCTAAATGGTCCGCAATATCTTCCGGATTAACGAAAGCTACTGTTTGAGCTGCATCATCTTCGAATAATGTTTGAATTTTACCCCACGCTCGAGCAAATGCACCTTGTAAAGTTGTAGCTGTTGCAGTGCCAGTACCTGATGCTAAGAAATTGAAGAATCGAGTACGTACACCCTTCTGAATTTCACGAAGAAGCTTTTCATCAGTTTCAACAATTGCCTGTTCGTAACCATGCTTTTGAATAGATTCTACAGAAGCAGCTTTACGATACTTCTTAAATGTTAATTCGATAATGTCAGCTGGTTCAGTAGTAACTTTAGAAAGTGGAATTGTTTCGCCTTCACCAACCTCATCCTCCGCAGCCATTGTTACTGTAGATTTATAAGTCTTAATTGTCATTCCGTTCGTAAGGGGCATTCTTCGAGTAACCCCTAGCGCTTCAATTAATTTTGAAAGGTTAGAACCAAAGCGCTCTGTAAAATCGATAGCAGCAGCCTTCGCTAAATCCCCTGTTTTAGTTAGGTTGTCTTCAGCGAAAAACTGTAGGTTTAATGGTAAACGAAATTCTTTCTTTGAATATGTCATATTGTCTTTTCCTCCTAATTATTTAAATAGGTGCATATTTTCAGTAATTAATTTTTGACGCTTTACAGCATCTTTCTCTGCCATGATGTCTTGCTTTGTAAGTGGTTTACCGTTGTTAGTAGTCACTTTAGGCGGTTTACCAGCTAAAGCCTTTTTCACGCCCTCCTGTACCTTTTTATCCACTAATGAAATAAAGCTATTAACGGCTGTTTGAGTGTCTTCTGCAGACTCTTTCACGACAAAGGAAAGTAATTCATCATCGGCAACAATATCCTTTTCAGCTAGCATTTTTGTAGCTTCTTTAGAAAGGGAATAGAAGGCATCTTTTCTCTTGTAGTCCTCTAACTCTTTTTGAAGTTTATCGAACTCATATTGCTTCTTCTGCTCCTCATTCATCTTGGCTAGCTTCTCAGCTTCTTTAACTGCCTTCTCTGCTGCCTTTTTCTCGCGGGCAACCCTTTGTTTTACGATCTCTTCCAGCTCTTCCTGCGTGTAAGTTTTACCTGGTGCTGGTGGTTCTGGGTCAGGATCAGGCGTTGGATCGGGATCAGGATTCGGATTAGGGTCTTCCGGATCATCAGCATAAAACTGTAAATCTAATTTCAACAGATTGCTAGGTGATACTTTGGGCCATGCTTTTTCTATAATTTCTTTCATGATTATTCTCCTCGCTTTTTTAAGACTTGGTTGTCTTTTATACTCATGCAGTTTAAAGTCACCAGCACGGTTATGGACATAAAAAATAGCCCTCGTTAGGACTAATCGTTAGCGCTTATGAAAATATCATTTTTAGCAGTTTCAACCATTCCCAATTTTTCTAAGAAAGATATGTCCCCACATGAGGCTGTTGAAAATTCACCATTTGTATGCATTATTTGAACGGTGAAACCTTTTATCTTACCCTCTCGATATAGCTTATTTATTTCTTCAACAGTCCAAGCTATATCATTATTGATTAGATTTTCTATAGGCATCTAATACCTCCTAACTTAAGAGCGACTTTTTCAATTCTTCCATTTCACTTTTTGCTTGCACTTCTAAATTCTCGATTTTTAATTGTATCTTTTCAAGTTGTCTCAAAGTTTTAGCGCGCCTTGCTTCTTTGTGCAGCATTTTCATTTCAGCTTGTTTTCTTCTAACACTTTGGTTAGTGCAAAATGCTATATATTCATTTTTACAATGCGGACAAGTGAAATAGGTTTTTTCAATATTCTTGATTAGCTCTGTTTTGACTTCTATTTCAAACTCTTCGCCACACTTATCGCAAGTTGATTTCAATACGATCACCTTTTCCAAGTTCTTTTTAATTCTTTTATTGTTGCCCCAACGAGCATAATGCTTATCGACAAGGCAATAGCTAAAATGATTAAACAAGCCCCATACTGTAATGCGGTTAAAATAGACATAAGTCATAACCTCCTAATCTTCTAATGGGATAACCGTTGTTCTGCAGCGTGCATGAAAGGGAGGATAATTCACTCCGACTTTTGCACTCTCAAAATCAAACTGTTCCCCGTCTAAACTTCTACATGTTTTACTTGTCTTTCTATCCATAACTGCAGATATCCCATAACGAGTTACACCTGCATCTAAGAATGCCTGCTTATTAGCTTGATTCATGACGAAATTGTATTCAGTCTGCAGTAACCTTTTGGCATCGTTCTCTCCGACTCCAGTACGGTACTGGATTACTTTAGACATCTGCCTAAAATCATCTCCGCGAATAATGCCATCTCTAATTTCAGCATTCAAAGCATTAAGCAATCTTTCTTTATTCCCCCAAATACGGGTTGAGAAATTGCCTCCATTGATCCATTTCTCGTTAAGCGTCTGCTGCATAGCCAAATTGTTAATAACAAAAAAAGCTGGGGGATTTTTTAATCCTTTCATCGATGACAAATACCCATTTTCGTATGCTTCTTCAAGCAACTTCCGAAATTCTTCTTCTTCAAAGGACCCGAGCTCTATCATTCTCATACGAATGTCAAGCTGTAAACCTTCTAATCTGTTGAGCTTGTAAATAGACTCCCGTATAGGCATTAAGTGAGCGTATTCAGGATTACGTCTTGCAAACTCGTCATAATCCTGAAACAGCAAATCACGCTCTTTTTCCGTCAACGACTGCACAAGTTTACGGTATTTTATAACTCCGTCTTTTCCGTATTTCGTGTAATAGCTGGCTATTTCTTTTCTCAGCTGCTCTTCCACACGGAGGTATTCTTTTCTCATTTTCTTTTCAAACTTGGCATTCTTTTTATCCTGGGCAGTGAATAGTTGGACCATCCTTTTCTCCCAGTAGGACTTTCTTTCAGCATCCATTAACAATTACTCCTTGCAACAATGAAGCGCGGTTTACGATTAAGTACTTGGCTGGATTTAACTATCTTAACAGGAGCATGCCAGCTGACTTTAATTTCTTTTGCTCGCTTTATCTTTCTAATAGTCGATCGGAGTGTTTCAAGCAAGTTTCTAAAAGTCTCACAAAAACAGTTAATCGCATCGGCAAGATTCTTACAGAAATCCTCAAATTGAGTGTTATCCATTATTCTTCCCCTCCTGTCACAAAATCACCGTCTGGACCAGTGTTAAAGTCATTTGCTTGGTTCTCTGTTTCTGCTGCCATCCTTTCAATCTCCTGTTTTGGATTATCCACAATGGACAGCACGCTTAATTGTGTTTCCTTAGAAACAACGCCTTGAAGCTTTCCAGCTGTTTCTGCTTCATCTGCAACGTTTCTTGGAATGTTTCTAGTAAACTTGTAATTAATGTTTCTCCAATCATCTTTCTTATTGGCATCGACGAACATTGGAACGCTAAATACCATTTTAAAGCGACGGTTCATACCGGAAGTGAATTTACGTTCCTTCATGGCAGCAAGGTTTTTCATAGGCTGCAACTTAAATTCAAGAGCAACTCCTGAAGCACTTCCGAACGATTCATCATTGATATTGGCCACCATACTAATCTGATAAATAAGCCTTTCGAGTCGATCCAGTAAATGCTCCTGCGAAGTATCACCGTCAGGCTTTTCTAAAAATCGTACGATGATATCTTTAGCGTTATCCGTACCGAATAAGTTAATAATCCGATTATCTCTAATCCGATGAATCCCTTCCTCATCTAATTCGGCTCCTAAAACAGCTAAATACGCATCGGCAAAATAATCAACGTCGTTTGCCTTTTCTGATAGCGCCTTGTCATAGGCATTAATCAACGATTCTACTGATTCAAAGATGGATTGCCTTTCCTCATTTTCGATGTACTCAATAACGGGCACATCTCCGTAATAATGAGTCTTCTCATCAGAAAGAATCAATCCGTCTTTCCCTTCAGAAATTGCTATTTCTTCATCCGCTGTAAACAATTGCCCTTTTGTGCCATCGTCTGTTTTTTGATATCGGACAGCAAATAAAGGCTTTTGTGCAATAGTATCGTCATAAACGATAAACATATCTAACGGATTGTTATAAGTGCTGCATGTTTCTGATTCCTCATTCTGATAAAGCAGCTCAAATCCATGGCCGTATATGCTCGTGATCTTACTTAGTTCGGCTTGGTTATCGTCCATGTCATTCCGTTTAAGAAATTCATCGACTCTCTCGTTTATACCAGCATCATCATGACTGACTTTAATAGGGATCCCAATAAAATAACCGTTAAATGTATCAACAATGTACTTTGCATAGTTGACCACTAAACGGTTATCCGGCTTATATTCTGCTTTGTCTTCCTTACTTAGAATTGGCGCATTACTTTCATATAATTCTTTTAAACGTTTGTACCTGGGCAGCTCTTCTTCATGAAGCTTAATAAAATTCTGTACCACTTCTGCTGTTATTTCTTCTTCTGCAGGATGAATAAAAACAACCATTTACAACCCTCCTTTGAATGTTTTGATTTGTACGGTTGCGCCCATTTTTTCCCCAATTCCTGTTAAAGCGTCCGGGGCATCATCATGGGCATTCTTACCTTCTTTTTGATAGCTAGTTAAATCCTTATACAACTCTGGCCATTTATTCCTCCATCCTTCTGGAAAATAAACGTGATCCATTACCCAAGTTGCATTTGATAGGATCCTTGCAATCTTATTTTGACTTTGATGGAACCAATGTACCTTTGTTTTGTTGGAACTGAACTTTTCTTTTAGAATCCTTTCCACACTACGAGCATACCCACGACCACCATTATTGGATTCGATATGTGCCAGATTCACGTTATTCTTGTATAGCTTCTCAGCTAGCAACGGCTCTGTTACTTCCATTCCGTCTTTCGTGTAAATAACATCAAGGATATAGGCTTCATTATCGAATGTTTCCCCATAAATAAAAGAAGCCAGGAAGTCGGATCCCTGGTCTGCTGTATCAGTATAAGAAGCAATCCTTCTAAATGTTGGAAGACTGTTCGCTTTGTATGTTTTAAACGATGGATAAAGCTTACCTCGAATATCAATTGGTTCCTGCTGATAGTTAGCTGCTGCGGTATCTGCGCCCATCGTTTTTGTTTTACGTTCATATTCTTTTCGACTTAGGACTTCTTCACAAAGCATGTTGCCGTCATCCTGTAAGGCTTTAAGGTTAACGTGCTTCACTTTATACCCAAGTTTAGGCAACTCGTCTAATGCCCTGCCTGCAAGGTCCTGAGAATGCCATCTTGTCATAATGAGAATGATTTTACCCCCACTCTCCAAACGGGAAAGCATGGTATTCGTGAACCATTCCCAATGACCATTCAACACGTTAGTGTTATTGGCTTCTAACTTATTTTTAATTAAGTCATCGATGATAATATAGTCAGCACCGAATCCTGTCGCTGTGCCTGTAGGAGACGTTGCTAGATAGTTACTATAGCTTCCATTCAAGCTCCATAGGTTCATAGCCCCGTCGCCTTGCTTAATGCTTATACCGGGGAAAATATCGCTATATACAGCTCTGTTTGGGTCTGCCTTTACTTCCTGAATGGTGTTACGAACACTTTTTGAAAAGGTAGTAGACAGCGTTTCGTTATAAGAACCGGTCATGACTTTAAGGCTTGGATTATTACCTAATAGCCACTCAACGAAATTACCGGCAGTCCTAGACTTACCATGACGTGGCGGCATGTTAAAAATAAGGACATCATCGTCTGATTCGGAAAAAGCTTGTAGATCGTCAGCAACTTCAATCAGGTATTTCCGGTTGTATTTATAAAAGTCAGGAGATTTTAAATGGCAGTATTCAAAAAAGTCAATTTTAGCAAGGGCAATTTGTGCGCCTAATTTGATGTTAGTCATACTTCTCACTTCTTGCTAATTTTCGTAATTCTTCAGTCGTTAAATTAGCAAAAGGATTATTAACATCTACCCCACCAGAAAGCTCCGTCTCTTTCTTATCTCGCCAATCATTCGGCTTACGATTCTTAAGCCAAAATATCTGTGCGGTTGTATCCGGAGCAACTTCTTTCGTCACAACTTTAGTAGGCTGCAACTGGTGCCCAACAATCTTACCGTCATTATCTTTTACAGCCACTTGTTCGTATGTGGTCTCATCGTATCGATAACCTAATGCACGTTTTAAAAGAGCATTCTCTACCTGACGATCAACAACTTCCTTACCCCTTTTTAAGGCGTCTGAAATGTCGGGATATTTTTTCTTCCAGTCATAAAGAGTTTGTCGTCTAATCCCCATATTCTGTGCAATCTGTTCATCGGTGAGGCCATCACGGGCCCAACCTTCAATCTTTAAAATTCCTTCGTCGGATATCCATTCAAGATATTTTCCTTTCGCCATGACCTCACCACTCCTTCTATAAAATAAAAAAAGCCATCTCAACTAAATAAGATGACTTATTTCTGTATTAAATATTCTTTACTAACTTGACATATTTCAGATAAATCTCTTCAATTTCCTCCGGTGTTACATTTCTGTTTTTTTCAGTTTGAGCCACATGCAATGCAACTAGCTCCATAATCATGTCATATTTATTTCTACCAGTAGTTCGAATTTCCATATATTCTCACCTCCATTTACCTTACTTCGACAAATGGTGACTATTTACCTTCTTTTTTCTATTTTTTTCTATTTCTTAACGACCCACCAGGACCACGTTTATACGTATCACGATTCATTCCCATAATCTCAAACCAATTTACTTTTTCTTCCTTTTTCGGTTTCTTAGGCTGTTTTTGCTTAGGTGTAGCCTTCATCAAATCACCTCATAAACGCAAAAAAGGCACCTGGTACACATGGTATCAGATGCCTTTTATCCGTATTCACAATTATTTTATGTTATCATATTACCATTTTATCAAAACCCAGTCAATGGACAAGTAGTGACCTTTTTACTAATCTATAAATCTGACACTATCTACCCCAAAAATCAAGGCAGCAATGGATTTAATGGCATTATCTAAATCTCTTTTGACTGTTTTCACGCTGACTCCATGGACATTTGCTATATCTTCTAATTCCACTCTAGGATCCAAAATATAATATTTAAGTATGGTATGATACTTTCTCATCTCTTCTTTCTTGTTGGAAGAATCTGCTATAGCACGATAGACTTCCAGCATGTGGTCTAAGTATGCTACCATAGAAATTGTCCGTTTTTTGCTTTTAACAATTGATTCAATCACCAGATCCCCATATTCAAGAAATTCGAAATCGTTAGGATCCAATAGGTGATCAATCTTTACAGCATTTTCTGTGCAATGTATTTTAAAATTTTTATAGTTCTCTAACAATAACCGTGTATTTCGCAAACGACGATCTACACGTTTTTTTCGTTCCTCCTTTTCTCTCTTCTTGTAATAATCAATGGCAGTTTCAGAAGCAACTTTGATAATATGGTCCATCAATTCTTCATTGCTTTTGCCGTTAGCATTCATTTCCCTTCATCCTTCCATCAACTTTCTAAAATCATATATAAATGACTCCATTTTCCTTTTGTTGAATTTATATAATCGATTGCTTTCTGCAGATGGTCTCGATATATTTAATCCGCTAGCTCCGATTGACAACATCCCATCGTTATCGAGTTCCTTATCATAATACTCCCAGTAATCCGCACCTAAACTGTTTGCTTCTTTTGGGTTCAAATTATCCCATGATTGATTTGCAACTAATTCAATATGCTCTAGTAATTCTTTGAATATTTCAGGATCAAAACGAAAATTAAAATTATATTGTTTATCAACCCGCACTTTCACTATTTCAAAAATAACAGCTGCCTTTCGATTTTTAACTAAAAGTTCTAAACCATCTATGGATTTAAATGTTCTTTTATTCATCTCACCCTTCCTTTCTGCAGATAAGTTTCGTAATGTACATTACTTAAAGATATTGAAGTACAGTGAAATTGATAAAATTAAACAAACAATATCATCTAATACTCTTGGAGTTATTTGTCCATAAACTAGCTTTTCGGTTAACGACCAAGCCCCACCTACAACCAAAAAGATTAGCATTATCCAAAATATCTCTTGTAGCATTCTACTTCACTCCCTCACGTTAGTTATCTAATCCGCTTAAACAGTTAATGCATTCAACCTTTCAGTAAGCTCCATAAACCATTCTTCATCACCTAGAACAAGAGTTAAGTCAATCAAGTCTCTTATGTCCTGTTCAGTTAAATTAGCTTCTCTACGTCTTTTTTCCGATGCTTCGTACATATCCTGTAATAATTTTTCAAAGAAAGACATTGCTTACACCCTTTCTAATTAATGATTTCCCAACCGTTTCTCATACGAGAATTTAATTCATACTTTCTCAGTGGTTCATAAAGATATACTTCTTGGCCATCCTCGATACGATACAACAGAAACCATCGCGCCTGGCGTTTTCTCTTCTTAGCCATACTGATTACCTTTTGTTTCAGCTGTATAAAAATCTTCTAGCCAAAGGAATAACATAACCATTTGATTGATTACTAGTTTGTTATTTTTATATTTCTCACAAATGGCAGCAGTGGAATCCATAACCCATTTCCAAAACGCTTCACTTTGCATTCCATGACCGACTGCCATTTGATTCGCCTGGGCTATCCAATCTGCTACTTCTGCATAGAAAACTTTATAGTCCATCAAATCTCCTCAATTCGGATATATATTCCTGGTACCTTTGCCCAAAATTTCTCAACTATCTCAGATGCAACAAGAGCATCATCTTCCCAATAGCCACTAGCTGTCATACAATCTTTTAATAATTTTTGTAAATTATCCGTATCCGGCTTTGTATATTTGTATTCTCCATCCATATGCTTACCGGTAATGGGGAAACACCATTTTGTAATAAGTCTAACTGCTCTCATATATTTTACTGCAGGTACATGTTGTCCAAGATGAGCCATTACTTTTGCTCGTGCTGCTTTTAAATCATTCGGCTCATAAAAGACTGGCTTACCGTTTCTAACCGTTACTTGCTTTTGTTGATGTGTTGTAGTTGGCGGATTCATTGGCATGAAAAATTCTGTCTTCATTTCACACCCTCCTAATGTCTGCAGACTGGGCAATCATCCCAGTTATGATCATGAGGGCATAAATTCAAATCATCTTCCTTAACGAACATGCCATTAATTGTCTTACCTTTACGATCCTTGATTTGTTCATAAGCATATTCCGCGCATTCTTCAACTGTAGTTCCAAGCTGCATCGTCAAAATGGTAAGTACGACAAACATATCACCAATAGAGTCTTTTACTTGCTCTGGCTTTCCTTTAGCTAATCCGGCACAAAGTTCTCCGTATTCTTCACCTAGCTTTAAAGTTTGTTTACTAGGATCCGCAAGATGTAAATTTCTTTTGATAGCCCATTTACGAATTTTGGATGTTAGATTATCCATTTCAAGATTCATTTTCATTCCTACTTTCTCATTTACATTTTTTTACTTTTTATTTTTAATTTGTTGAAAAATTGCATTGTCATAGAAAAGAGAAAAGTGAGTGGCGGGCGGAGCGTAAGCCCACCACCTTTTTTCTCTATGACCGACAGGGAGTGAAACGGAAATTTATATATTATATATATAGGTTTTCATTTCACGTTGAAATTCTCGATAATTATCGATGTTTTCACTTTTTGAAATGAAAGGAAAAACTTCGATGTTTTCACAAAATGAAAAGAATATTGAAATGAAAATGTATCGAGAATTTCACTTTTTGAAATGTGGAATGAAACGTTTCATTTCGATGTTTTCACTATTTTTTATTTGGTTTCTTTTCGACTTCCCCGTTAACAATTCGATATCCACCATGATTTTTTATCCTGTTTCTGACAGTTCTTTCTGTCACCCCTAAGTATTCAGCAATACCTTCTAGGGTTATTGTGTCCTCAATGGAGCATGCTTCAAAGGCTAATTCTAACGATTCATTCTGCTCTTTTTTAATATCACTAGGACTCTTTTTCTTCTTTTCGAAATTCTTCTTCCAAGCTGGGCCATCACCTTCTGGCTGGATATCTTTTAAGAAGCCTGTATCGTCTACTTTATGGACTGGATACTGGAACCACATATTAACTGGCTGGAATTTAGGATACTCGCGCAATGTACCTTCCACACGCCATGCAGAACGAACGCGAATACTTTGTACGGCTTTTGTAATCTCTGATTCTATTTGTTTTAAACGTTCAGGATCCAATATACGTTTAGCATGCATATTCATCTGTGATACACTCTGTTGGTCATCAATTCCTACATGTTCATCGAAATAATCAAAGTTCGCTTGTCTAATAGCATTAGCGTATATGGAACAAGCTGCAGCGCCTTCCTGTTGCTTAATTAAGGCATCTGTAATCTCTAACTCTACCAAGTCAATTAATGCATCAGGATCCCTCGCAAATACGCCTGATCCACTCGCTCTATCCATAGACTTTTTATTTCCTTGTGTACCTTTTGAATGATGGTGACAGTAAATAACACTAGAGCCTAATTCAGTAGCTATCTTGTCAAACTGATTCGTAAAGTGGGCCATCTGATCCGCGCTGTTTTCATCCCCTGTGAGGACCTTATAAATAGGGTCAATGATGACAGCAATATAATTCTTCTTCTGTGCCCTTCTGATTAACTTTGGAGCTAGCTTGTCCATCGGAACCGACTTTCCGCGTAAGTTCCATATATCGATATTGCTTATGTTGTTTGGCTGTAATCCTAACGATTGATATACATCTTTAAAACGATGAAGCGCACTGGCTCTATCAAGTTCAAGGTTTACGTATAGGACTTTCCCTTGGGTACATTGCCAACCTAGCCATTTTGCTCCTTCAGCAATCCCAATTGATAATTCAATTAAGGCAAATGACTTACCAGCTTTAGACGGTCCAGCCATCAACATCTTATGTCCTTGTCTCAGTACTCCTTCAATTAATGGAGGAGCTAATTGAGGCATATGATCCCAGTAATCCGTCAAGCTTTCAGGATCCGGTAAATCATCATTAATGCCTTCTATCCATTCGTTCCACTCTGCCCAATTAGGCTTACCGATATTGGTATCGATAATAAATTGTTTTTTACCGTTACGCTCCACACCAGGCATACGTGATAAACGAGAAGGATTTCTATTTTGGTTATCTATATTAAGGCCATTCTTTTTACAAACGTTATAAAGATAATCTACACGCTTACGATATTCGTCATAATTAGCTGCATCGATTTTTACGATGGCATGAATACTTTTCTTCCCACTATAAACAAGTGCAGCAATAGGCAGTTCTAACTCTCGCATAATAGCATTCTGCTTTTCTAAATCCATCGTGTCGGATTCAACTAGTGCATAGCGAAATTCTGTTACGTTGTCATTTTTCACACCATTTCCATCTAACGGGTTAAAACGGATCCATGCTCCTGCTTCAGGATTATAGTCACCTAAGACTGAGCCAATGTCTCCATTTGATTCATTTAATGCTTGAATTAATTCACCTGCAGTACGATCCCAATTTCCTTTTGTGGGTAAATGTTTCCCTTCATCGTTTTGCCATGTGGAAACGACATACCCAACATTTTCAGATGCTTCAAATAATGTTTCTAAATAAGTAGTCAGTTCTTTAACTGGATTCCATTGAGTCGGTTCGCTAATCTCTTGTCCTTCAATCCAGTTTTTATCGATAACCACATAATCATCACTGATTGAAATTTCATCGTTCCAATCTAGCTCACGATCTTCTCTATGAGCACGTGGTTCCCATCCATTTTCTTTTGCCATTTGGGTAATGGTAGCACCAGTAATTCCGTTTCCTTCGAATGTGGTCCATTTCTTGAAGCATTCACCAGGATGGTAACGTTGCCCATCCCGTTTGCTCCACTCTTCCCAATCACTCGCTGTATAACCTTCTTGTTTTAATGCCATCCCTACATTTAGCCACTCTTGGTAATCTAAATAGGAAGGATCAACATATTCCAATAATGAGAGTAAATCTAGTTTATTCTCCACCCACTCACCAACTTTCTCTTATTTTCTATGATGTTTTTGTTTCGTACAGAACACTACCCCTCACAAATTGATACATGTTCAAAATATTGGTCAAAGTCGTTATAATCTTCTTCATCTAAATTTTTCATTTCATACTCTTTTCCACAATGGGGACATTCTGCAATATCCCCTAATCCATATTCTTGAATCGACATATCAATCTCCTCACTTTTCTCGAAATAGTTTTGTATGGTTCATTAAAATTCAGTATTATCCCACCTTTTTACCTCACCACGTTCATAAGACCAAACACCATTCTTTTCTAAACGTATTAATGTAATTTCTACTGGTGTATAATCTACTCCTAACTCATCTGCAATAACTTCTAGTGCCATATCTCTTGTTGGAAGAAAGCAAGTTTCCTTTAAATCAGATGAATCTTTTTCTTTCTCAAAGTCATAGAAAATATCTTCTTGCCATTCATAAGCCAATGCCCAAAATTTCATTTTGCAATCTCCTTTTCTACCACATGTAAGTTATCTATTCACCCTTAAATTCTTTCGGATTAATTCCTGAAGGAATCTTCCAACCATTAGCTGCTATTCTATCGATTAGTTTTTTCGCACTTTCAAATGACCAAGTACCTACATGCTCGAATCCACGTTGTTCTAAGAAACGAATTTGTTTAGGAGTTGTTAAGCCTTGCTCTCGACGATTTTCTAAGCGTTCTAATAGTTTCGTAGCTTTCCCTGCATTATCAATCTCATCAGGCATAATCCCCATCTTTTCCAGTGTATTGACCTGCTTTTCACTTGGAGGTCCCATTTCCCAACCAAATGAAGGAACATAATTAGCCAGGTCTTCAGCTTGGATACTCATTTCGAATTGCAATGGATCCACTAGCTTACGCTTACGTTTCTTCATTTCAGCTAATTGTTTGGCTAAGGCTTCCTCACGTTGGGCTACTACGTCTTCAGCTGCTTGTTGTTCGACTACTTCCAAATCAAGAGCTATGCCTGCTTCTTCAATTTGTTTAGTCATCGCTTTTGCTACTTCCTCATTTTCAGCAATCAAATGGGCTGGATGACATAATTCGTGTCGATCTGTATGCCAAAGAAAATCAAGTAACAATAATTCAGTTTTACCAGGATGAAGTCGGGTACCGCGCCCAACCATCTGGGAGTATAAAGAACGTACTTTTGTTGGTCTAAGAACTACTACACAATCAACGCTAGGACAATCCCAACCTTCTGTAAGTAGCATGGAATTACATAGCACGTTATATTTATCATTCTCAAAATCTTCTAATATTTCAGCACGATCTTTCGAATCACCATTTACTTCTGCAGCTCGAAAACCTTTCGCATTTAGAATTTCAGTAAACTTTTGACTTGTCTTCACTAAAGGAAGAAAAACTACAATCTTACGATCCTTTGCATTCTTTACCATTTCATCAGCAATGGACTCTAGATAAGGGTCTAATGCTGTACCTAAATCACTTGCTTTAAAATCCCCAGCTTGTTGGCTAACTGTTGATAAGTCTAATTGCAATGGAATTGTTAAAGCTTTTATAGGACTTAAATAACCTGATTTAATTGCTTTAGGCAATGTATATTCGTATGCTAATGATTCAAAATAGGAGCCAAGATTTCTCATATCTCCACGATCAGGCGTTGCAGTTACACCTAACACATTTGCGTTCTCAAAATAGCTTAATACTCTTTGATAACTGTCAGATAAACAATGATGTGCTTCATCGATAATGATGGTGTCAAAGAAGTCCTTATCAAACTTTTCTAGTCGTTTTTCTCTCATCATAGTCTGTACACTTCCAACTACAACACGGAACCAACTTCCTATTGAAGTTTGCTCTGCCTTTTCTGTAGCACATTTTAGACCTGTACTTTTTTCTAATTTATCTGCAGCTTGTTCTAATAGTTCACCCCGATGGGCAAGGACGAGAACACGCTCGCCCTTTTTCACTCTGTCCTCAATAACCTTACTGAAGACGATCGTTTTACCACATCCAGTTGGTAGTACCAATAATGTTTTTCTTGTTCCATTTGCCCACATTTCTTGAATCGCTTCCCGGGCATCTTGTTGATAATCTCTAAGTTTCATAGTTTACCTCCTAAAATTGCCCTGGCGTGAATCCGCCTTGTTGTGGGTTATTTGTAGGAAATGGCGTTTGCTGTTGTTGACTCTGTTGATAATTAGGCTGCTGATAATTTGGTTGTTGATAAGCAGATTGATTAGGTTGCTGATTAGGTTGTTGTCCAAAGACTTCCTCATATGGATAGAACTTCTTAACTTGGTTATTCGTTTTCTCGTTTCCGTCATTTCCAATGAATTTATTGATTTCAAGCTTCAACTTACCTTTTGAACCGATAACAGTATTCCAATTCATTCTTAGCTTTTCGCCTTTTTTCTTTTGACCGATCCCTGCAAAAAATGCAGATAATAATCCTTCTGTTTTTGTATGCAAGAATAAGTTATGAAAAATAATTACATCGCCATGTTCTGGACTATGAACAGTTAATTCTAATTTTGCTTGATTACAAGGAGGCATTTTAGCACTTCCTGCAAATCGACCACGTTCAAATTTTGTTACCGTAAAATCGTAGTCACCTTCTGGTAGGACTATAAAGTCACTACCATCCTTTTCTATCTCGTCATCCCAACTTAGTTCTCTTTCTTGATTCATCTTTTTTACCTCCTGGTGATTTTTTAGAATGGCATATTTTTTCTTGTCTCTTCAATCATTCCGTATACTTGCTGCCATGCTCCGACGAGTACCCCATTAATAAAACTCGGATCATAATTAGTAATTGGAGTATCCATTGGGTAGTAGCCTTTTTGACTTACAACAATTTGGATTTCTTCTTCTGAAACATTATGCTGCACCATTAAATCTCGTAAACTCTGTGGAATTAATGGATTTAAATTGGTTGCAGTTGATGCTGGTTCCTGATTAGTCGGCTGCTGAACTTGTTCAACTGGTGGCTGCTCAACAACAGGTTGAGTAATAGGCTGTGTTTGTTGCATAGGAACCGTTTGTTGAATAGGTGCCTGTTGTTGCGTTGGCATTGTTTGTTGAACAGAAACTTTATTAAAAATATGTGCAATATACGAATAATCTAATGGGAACTCATCAGGTAATCCATGACGGTTTTTAGCATCCCATGCTGGATGGTGAGTGGCGTAAATAGTACGCACGCCACCCTGTCCTTTATGCTTCTTGCCTTTTTCATCAGCTGCAACGCTAAATGTTTTATAGTTCATAAACAGAACCATATCTGCCCATTCCTTCGTTAATGAAGCTGTTTTAGCAGTAGTTTTATTTCCTAGTTTCAATTCGTAACGATCATAAGCTCCCATTTCATCCGGCTGTTCAAATTTAGTGATTTTCGCATGAGCCGTAAGGACAACATTTATTCCAACTTCCACTAAGTCTTGCAGCTTGTTTAAAAACTTACCGAACTCTTCTTCTAATTGGATAAAACCTTCCCCATATCCGAAATTAGTAATACTCGCTTTGTTTGCTCTAGTAGTAACAAATTCAATCGTTAATCGTTCTGCCCAATCGACAGTATCAATAACTAACGTTTTGAAACGACCACCTTGAGCCTTCACCCATTCCACTTGTTGATTTAATTCAGTCCAACTAGAAGGTTTTTTCAAACGATCGACTGTTAATTCTGTAGTGGATCCTTCAGTATCTATAAAAATAGGACTGGGAAATTGTGCTGCAAGAGAAGATTTACCGATACCTTCAGGACCATATAAAACTACTTTTTTAGCTTTCTCGATTTTCCCACTTATGACTTCCATTAAAATTCACCTGCTTTCCATGTTTTCGTTTCTACTGGTGGCTGTTGTGCTGGTGGTTGAACTGGTATATTATCCTGGCCAGCAACATATCCATCCTCGATAATGATGGAGCATTCTTCCCCAGTGCTAACTCTTGTAGCAATAGCCTGTAATCCTTCTTGCTCTAACCATTGGCCAAATTCATTGAGTGTATCCATATCCATCTGTTCCAATTTGTCTAGTAGGATAAATCCACAGTTAGGCTTCAACTTACGGACAATAGCTGTGGATACACGTAATTGGTCAGCGCCACTCATGTTATCCCATTTTTGCCCTTGGTAGATTAACTCTCCTTCTTCGACTGACAATCCTTCTAGCGGTAAATCAGCACTTGCAAGTAACTCTGTTTTTTGTTTTCTTACTTCTTCAATAACGGAAGAAAGCTTATCGTACTGTGCTCTATAATCACTAGCATCTGTTTCAGCTTTATCTTTGTCGAGATTCGCGCGCACTTTACGGTTTATCTCATCGATTTGCTGGATATTAGCTTCTAGCGCTTCTGTTGACTCATCGACTAAATCTAAGGCATCTTTTTGGGCAATTGCTAAATCGTTACCTAATGCCATGTAAGCTGCTTCTGCTTCTTGTAATTGTTGTCTTAATCGTTCAACTTCTTGTCCTTTATACGCATATTGCGCTTGGATTTTTTCAAGGTTCTGACGCTTGCGTTGGTTTTCACCATTACGTGCTAAAACATCTTGTTGTTGCTTAATTAAATCTGAAGCAGAAATCAACTCTTTTGGAGCATCAGGAAAATATGGCTGCTCTTTGGCGAATTTTGATTTTTGGTCAGCGATCTGCCCTATCGCTCTACGTTGGTTATATAACTCTTGCTCTTTACGCTCTAATTCGAAAAGTTGATTACCTACACCGATGATTCGCAATAATATATTCGCTTTTTCTTTACTAGTCGAATTCATGAATTTTGGAAGGTCAATCGCCAATTCTTCTACAAAACTATTTAATAATTGTTGGCCAGCCTTTTGACCGTTCGGATCAATAACTTTTAACTCACTGTTTTTTCCTTTTCTTTCCACAATCAGTCCATTTGATAGGACAATATGAAGATACGGAGGAATGACACTTCCTTCACGTTCTGCCTTGCTAGGGCGGTATTTATTCCCGCCCAATCCCCAGGCAATAGCATCTAGCACACTAGTTTTTCCTTGCTTATTTTTACCGCCAACAATGGTAATACCATTTGCTGTAGGTTCGATTTTCACTGCTTTAACACGTTTTATATTTTCTATTTCAAGTTTGCTAATTTTAATCATTACGTTATCCTCCGATTCGTGTTAAACTATTAATAAGTCATAATTTCCTGGGATCCTTATTGGCGTGAGGATCCTATTTTTTGTTGTCCCAACTAACTCGAAAGTATTTTTCATAGTATACAAGGCCAAATGCCCCTACCTTCTTTTCATTCTTAATTTCGCAAGAATATCCATTTTCATTCAGATAATCGCGAATAACCCCTATTTCTCTATAATCTGAATCTCTATCGAGTTTTTTCCTCCATCCCATATATCCTTCTAAAGCAGACTCTTCAATCTTGGAAATAATCTCTCTAAAAGTTGGGCCATTAAGAACACTCTCTTTAAATCTTTCCATACCTTTATTGCTTAATTCCTTCAACTCTTCAGGAGTCGGTAGTTTACACTTGTCCAATCACTTCACCCCCTTTCAGGTAACTTTCTTGCATATCCTCAACAGTTAAAATCTCACGTAAATTTGTTGAATACTCTACGTTATCTAACCATGTTGAATAATCACCGTCTGACACATAGTCGACAAGACATTTACTGATTGTCATTACTTCACCTTCTCTCATTGTTTAGTGACATCATTTTTCGACATGATGGGTAAAAAGGAAAGGCTATTCAGCCTCAAAAACTTTTTCCATTGACGTAGCTACCGTCTTATTAGCTATAAGGACCAACACAACACCGTCTTTGGCTCGGTTAACAGCGCATCGATTAACAAAATTGCTTATACTTTTTTCTTCGTCAGGATGGTTACTAGCTCACCATTTCTTCGAACCGTCTTGTTTTCATATTCGTTTACTATGGCTGGAATTTTCCTTTCCTTCACCCAGCAACCATCTAACATCTTGGATAACCCAACAGGAACATTTACTGGGAATTCGCCTACTTTCATAGATGTAACTTCAATCATTTTGAACTCCTATTCTTGGGAGCAGGCTTAGATAGCAACTCCTTTACAATCTCTCTCATTATTTGTTCTTTTCTTTTCTGCTTTTCGTTGATTTCCATGTTTACCCTCCTTTTAAAAGTCGCCTAATTGTTGACTACAGAAGTAAAAAAAATGGTCCAATCCAACTCCAGCTTATCTGCTATCCTTTTAGCCAGCTCAACAGAAGGCTCCCTTTTAAAATTCTCAATAGCGTTGTAATACTGTCTGGATATTTTCAGATCTGCTGCAATTTCTTCTTGCGTTAACTTTAGTAACTTTCTTTTCGCTTCTACTATGCTTGATGAAGACATCTTATCACTTCCTCTCTTATGTCGCCTATCTGTTGACTTAATAATAAATCATCCATATGTTGATGTCAACTTATAAATTACAATTTTTTTATAAAATTGTCGCCTTACAGTTGACATTAGTTATTATATCAATTAAAATTAGGTCATAAGGAGGTGGAAAAATTGTACGGGGAAAAATTGAGAGAGCTTAGAAAGATAGAAGGCTGGACCCAAGAAGAAGTTGCAAAGAAGATTGGAGTCAGCAAGCAGACGTATTCTCATTATGAGAATGAAAAAAGAAGACCAAGCCTAGATACAATAAGAGAATTATCAGCTGCATACAATGTTGATATAGATGCAATATTTGCAGATGAAAGTGTAGAAAAGGTTGAATCGATGGTGAAGCTTCCAATCGTAGGAGCGATAAGCTGTGGAAATGGAGCTATTGCTTACCAGGATATCGAAGGCTATGAGGATACTCCCAAGTCCTGGTTAAATGGAGGAGAATATTTCTACTTACGTGCCAAAGGTGACAGCATGATCAACGCAAGAATCTTTGATGGAGACTTACTACTTATCAGAAAGCAATCAACTGTAGAAAGTGGAGAAATTGCGGCCGTATGGTTAGATGGTGAAGCAGTCTTAAAACGAGTTTACTACTCCGACGGCAAGTTGGTCCTTCAGAGTGAAAATCCTAAATACCCACCTAGAATAGTAGATAATACCAACGAAAGCTTTATCATTGGGAGATTAAAAAAAGTAGTATTAAATTTCTAGCTAGATGTTTAATCATCGGGGAGAGCGACGGCTCTCCTTTTGTATAGGGGGAATTGTGTTGGTCCGTCAAAAGAAAGATAAGAAAGAAGAAATAATGCAGGTGGCCGTGTATATCCGGGTTAGTACCCAAGAACAAGTTGAAAACTACAGTATTGAGTCTCAAAAAGAAAGAATCGAAGCATACTGTAAGGCAAAAGGATGGGGCATTTACGATGTTTATATTGATCCTGGTTATTCCGGATCCAATACAGACCGCCCAGCCCTGCAGAGAATGCTACAAGACGTAAATAAAGTAGATGCTGTAGTTGTTTATAAGTTGGACAGGCTATCACGCTCTCAACGGGATACACTTGATTTAATAGAAGAACATTTTTTAAAGAATAATGTGGATTTTGTTTCCATTACAGAGACGCTAGACACTTCCACACCGTTCGGAAAAGCAATGATAGGTATTTTATCTGTATTCGCTCAACTTGAAAGAGAGACTATTGCAGAGCGTATGAGAATGGGCCATATTAAGCGTGCTGAAAATGGTTATAGAACATCCGGAGGAGATTACGACCCTGCAGGGTATACTCGAGTTAACGGGAACCTAGAAATAAAAAAAGATGAAGCGCAGCATATTAAACTTGCATATGATTTATACGAGCAATATCTCTCCATTACTAAGGTCCAGAACCGATTAAAAGAACTAGGATACAAAGTATGGAGGTTCCGTCGATATCATGATATTTTACACAATAGATTGTACTGCGGGTATGTGAGTTTTGCAGGTGAGTATTATGTTGGTAAGCATGAACCCATTATTTCTGAAGATCAGTTTGAGAGAGTCCAGGAGCTATTAACAAGAAACAAAGGCAGAAATGCGAATAAAGCAAAAGAAAGTCTTTTTACTGGATTAATAACATGTGGTTGCTGCGGAGAAAATTACGTCACTTTCACCAGTACGGACAGAGGAAAAAAATACCGATATTACTTGTGTCGTGCAAGAAGGTATCACGCTGAATATGATGAGAAATGCACGAATAAAAATTGGAACTCAAAAAACTTAGAAGCTTTAATAGTGGATAGAATAAACAACATGATCACTGATAAGTCCTTTATTAATCAGGAAATGGAGTTAGTCGACTACGATAGATTACTCAGAGAAATAGATGACAAGGAAGGACGATTAATTGATCTGTACACCATTAAAAAAATGGATAAGAATAAGCTAGCTGAAAGATTTCAAGCATTAGAAGAAGAAAAGTTAGAACTCACGAGGAAGAAAGAAGCCCAAGAGAAGAAAAAGACAAATATGATAAGTGAAGACGATTTAAAACAGTACTCACTCGATTTATTAACGGCTAAATTTCCCGAAAGACAAGCTATTGTTCAAAAGCTAATAAAACAGATATATATCAACGGGGATACTGTAGAAATCGCTTGGAATCTATAATATCTGTACTTATGCATTCATTTCCGGCTATTCAAACGGC
>WTKE01000102.1 GCA_011524525.1 Bacillus sp. (in: firmicutes)
TTTTGTACATTCTTAAACGATCAAAAATGTACATCGTTAGCTTGACATTTACAGATTCAACTATTCATTCGGACTCTGGGATCGTTTGTATGGGAGCTGCTGTCCGAATTAGGCACTTATTCGGACTCGATATTCGTTTGCATGGGAGTTCCTGTCCGATTCGGCTATTCATTCGGACTCTGGGGTCGTTTGTATGGGAGCTCCTGTCCGAATGAGGCACTTATTCGGACTCGATTTCCGTTTGCACGGGAGTTTCTGTCCAATTCAGCTATTCATTCGGACTCTGGGATCGATTGTATGGGAGCTCCTGTCCGAATGAGGCACTTATTCGGACTCTGGGATCGTTTGCATGGGAGCTCCTGTCCGAATGAGGCACTTATTCGGACTCTGGGATCGATTGTATGGGGGCTGCTGTCCGAATCACGCACTTATTCGGACTCGATATTCGTTTGCACGGGAGTTCCTGTCCGATTCAGCTATTCATTCGGACTCTCATTGAATCAAATCTATCAAAAAAGCCCAAATAAAAAACCTTTCCATTTGAAAAGGTTTTGCTCGTTTATTCTTCTGTCTCTACTTTGTCATGACAGCGGTAGCATATCCCATGAAAGGTTAAACGGTGGTCCTTAATCTTAAAGTTCCAGCGGCGTTCTACCGTCTCTTCTACATCTTCAAGTAGATCTTCCTGTATTTCGTCAACTGCTCCACATTCAATACATACTAAATGGTGATGGAAGTGTGCTGCACCTTCTTGTCTTAGGTCGTACCTTGAGACTCCATCTCCAAAGTTTATTTTATCAACAATTTTCAATTCTGTAAGTAATTCCAGAGTTCGATAAACAGTTGCCAATCCAATCTCAGGCGATTTTTCTTTTACAAGGAGGTATACATCTTCCGCACTTAAATGATCCTCTTCATGCTCTAATAACACTCGAACGGTTGCTTCGCGCTGAGGTGTTAACTTGTAACTGGACGAATGTAACTGTTTTTTAATTCTATCAATTCGATTTTCCATCACGAAAGTCCTCCCTCGCCACTGTCAATACCCATTATAACAGATGGGAATAGACTTTCAAAATAAAATAATTACAAATAAGCGAAAATAACCATTATCAAATAAAAATAATTATAATTAAGAGTGAATTGATTCAACAATTGTTTTCATTAGTAATGGTGATATATATGCTTCAATGGCAGCTGCTATGGCAATGAATACGAGAGCCGCTAAAAAGGCTGCAACGTATCCACCTAACATCGGCATGATTGGTTGGCCCTGTTTTTTCATAAACTGTCTTCGAATCATTTTTAATGAGAATGCTACTGACAGGGTTGCGCCGATAATAAATACTGGGATAATTAATAGATTTTGCGGAAGTACAGATACAAATGATAAAACAAAACCTTCCCAGCCCATTTGATTCACCAAAAAACCGACCGTAAACCCAACAACCATTCCTTTCATAAACAATAGTATAAGTGTAATCGGTAAGCCGATAATTGATACACCTAATACCCACATAAGCCCCACAAACTTACTGTTATGAAAAAAACTTTGATAAAACAAATCTTTTGATGCCGCTACTTTTCCGTCTGATACTTGTCCGAAAAATTGTGACAAATAATAAAACAAGTCTTCCTTCTGGGTAAAGCTTAAACTATTAACAATAATCGCTCCAAAGATGACCCCCATTAGAAATAACACCACTACAAATAAATAAATCGAGGAGTGCTCGCGAAAATGCATTGCTACGACGTTCTGGTATTTTCTTTTCTTCAATTGCCTTTCCTCCCCTTACAACTCAGTTAGTAAAATGTATGCAAACTCTAGTAAAGGTATGACTAGATAGATTCTAAAAATCTCTTGTCATATCCATAACTTACCAGTTATAATACTCGAAATCTCATCTTTTTGGAGGGAAAGATCATGAAACCTATATTAATAGATTTCCCAGAAAAAATAGAATCAGAACGTCTTTATATTCGACCTTGTATGCCTGGGGACGGTCATCTTGTCTACGAAGCTATACAAGCATCATTAAACGAATTACAGAAGTGGCTCCCATTCGCTCATCATAGTCAATCGCTTGAAGAGGTAGAAGAAGGGGTTAGAAAATCGTATGCACAATTTATATTAAAAGAGGATATTCGTCTTCATATTTTTAGAAAAGAGGATCATCAATTTATTGGTTCTACAGGGCTGCACCGAATTAATTGGGAGGCAGGTTGCTTTGAAATCGGATATTGGTGTGATAGCCGCTTTACCAGAAAGGGTTATATCACGGAATCAACAACTGCTTTAATACATTTTGTCTTTCAAGATTTGCAAGCGAATCGCGTAGAAATCCGTTGTGATCCGGATAATATCGCTAGTCGAAGCATTCCTAAAAAACTCGGATTTACCCTAGAAGCCACCTTAAAAAATAATAGTAAAAGTGCGGATGGAAAAACACTAAGGGATACCTGTGTTTTTTCAAAGCTTAAATAAAATAGAAGAGACAGTATTTTCTACTGTCTCTTCTATTCAATAATCTTCCCGTACCTTCCGCCACCGCCTGCATGGAAATGAAGTTCTCCGTTTCTAGCTGAAACAATTAATTCTGCCACGCGTTTTGGTACAACCTCATATAAAGCTTCTTCCGGTACGTGATGAAGAATGGCCATTTCCGTGCCAAAATGATCTAGTAATTTTTGAAAAAGCTTTGGTCCTAGTCCTGGAATAAATTCTAATGGAACTTGATGAATATATGGAGGCCGCCCCTTCTTTCCCTCTTTAGAGGTTTGAAGCTCTCGTATTCTTGTGGCAACTCCTTTAATGAATTTTGTATGGCCACAAGCTTCACATGATTGGTCGGACAACTGAACTTTTTCATTACAGTGAGCACATACGGTTTCATGATACTTTCCAAGCAATGGATCAAGTCCATAATTTGCCTCCACATACTGACCATCTTGGTTGTATAGAGCCTCCTGAAAGCTAGTAAAAGACAACTCTTTCATTCTTATCTGCTGATACTCTCTTGCGATTTTTCCTAATGAGTGTGCATCTGAATTCGTCACATATGAATAACGATGAAGCTCACCTATTTGGTCTGCCATTTGCGTATTAGCACTTAATCCAAGCTCTATGCCGTCTATTAAGTCTGGATCAAATACTTCGGTGAGTGACTGTTTTACTCCTTTTCCAAACAAGCTTTTAAAAGGAGTAAATACATGGGCCGGTATAAATATTCCCCCTAGCTCCTTCACCTTTTTCTGCAATTCAAGTCCCGTGACATACACACGCTGTGAGCTTAGGTTGATATTTTTCAAATGATGGGAGAGCCATTGAGAAAATTTCTTTAATCGAGCTATGTCAGGAAAAAAGGCTAGTATATGAATAGGTCCCTTGCAGTTATCGTCATAGATTTCAAGTTCAGAACCCATTAGGATAAGCATGTCTCCATACAGCAAACCGCCTCTTTTAGCCTCTATTATTTCCCCATCCCTTATCAAGGCTTCCATCTCTTGAATGACCTCAGGTGAATGGCAATCGATGATTCCTATGATATCCAATCCCTTAATTGCTCTCGCATGCTGAATAATATTCGAAAACGTTAATGATTTTGACCCCGTTATTTTCACTGCCTTCCCATTCCATGTTCTCCCAATATGGATGTGAAGGTCTGCGAAGTACGAGTTCACTTCTTTAATGCCTCTTGAAGTTGTAAGTATTGAACAGCATAGGCTGTTTTTGCATCATATATTTTTCTCTCTTCTATGTACCCTAGTGCTTCTTCAAGCGTTAGCTCTACTAATGTAACAAATTCATCCTCATCAGGCGGTGCAGCGTCTTCTTTTTTCTCTAATCCACGTGCCACATATAAATGAACAAGTTCATCTGCGAAGCCAGGTGATGTGTAAAAAGAAATCAACCAGTCTAGGCTTTTGCATACATAACCTGTCTCTTCTTCTAGCTCACGCTTCGCACAAAGGGATGGTTCTTCTCCCTTTTCAAGCTTTCCTGCAGGGATTTCCACTACATCTCTTTCCAAAGCTTTTCTGTATTGCTCAACCATTACTATTTTTCCTTCATCTGTAACCGCAATAACAGCAACTGCGCCTGGATGTTTTATTAGCTCTCGTTTCGAATGCTTTCCATTTGGCAACTCCACATCGTCTACCTGTAACGAGATGATTTTCCCAGAGAAGATCTTTTCTGATTTTATAGTTTTTTCTTCAAAGGATGAACTCATTTGTCTCCACTCCTGTTCTATAGTCAGCTAGTTTCCTCATACATTTTATCATACCTTAATTTGGAGGAAAGTGATGAAAATATACTTACATGGAAAAGGAATTGTTCTTGTTGGAAAAGCATGGGAAATTCGACACAAACTTCTCCAATATTCTAAAGACTACACTCTCGTAAAAGACTGGGTCGAGGACGAGAGAAAGAAAAAGTAAGGCTTGTTCTTCGCATCAATGGAAAATTTTCTGTAAAATAATGAGCAGAAGGTAATCTATTTTATAGAAGAAGGTGCTTAATCCTATGGAAAAGAGACGTCTTGGAAAGTCGGATTTATATGTAACAGAACTGGGACTTGGATGCATGACGCTTGGAACAGATGCACTTTCTGCAGAACGAATCATAGAAGCCGCTCTTGAAGAAGGAGTCAATTATTTTGATACTGCAGACTTGTACGATTTTGGAGTGAATGAATCAATAGTCGGACGAGCTTTGAAGCCTGTAAGAGAGAAGATAATTATTGCAACAAAGGTAGGAAACCGTTGGAACAGCAATCAGGATGGTTGGAGCTGGGATCCGAGCAAAACGTATATTAAGGAAGCCGTTAAAGACAGTCTTACTAGACTTGGAACTGATTATATCGATTTATATCAACTTCATGGTGGGACTTTGGATGATCCAATTGATGAAACGATTGAGGCATTTGAAGAGCTCGTTAGTGAAGGTCTTATAAAATATTACGGCATATCCTCAATCCGACCTAATGTAATTCGAGATTACGCTAGGAAATCAAATATCTCTTCCGTGATGATGCAGTACAGTATCCTTGATCGCCGTCCGGAAGAGGAAGCTCTTAGTGTTCTTCGTGAGAATGATATTTCAGTTGTGGCACGAGGCCCTGTCGCAAAGGGTTTATTAAGCAATGTTGGGGTGAATAAAATTACGGAAAAGGGCTTTATGGATTATTCAGAGGAAGAGTTACGCTCGCTCTTATTACAATTGAGAAACCATTTTGGGGATCGATCTTTGACTGAAGTTGCATTACGATACTGTCTGAGCACTCCAACCGTTGCAAGTGTCGTTGCTGGTGCAAGCTCAGTGGAACAAGTGAAAAATAACGCCCAAGCTGTTCGCTCTCGTGCCTTAACGGAAGAAGAAGTTTCTTTTATTAAGGAATTTTCAAAAGCAAATGTGTATGGCCAGCATCGTTAATACAAAATGCTCATCTAACAAGTGTTGGTCCTTCATCACAAAGATGAAGGACCAACACTTGAAATCACTTAAATTTCTTCCAATCAAATTCACTTTCATTCAGAAGCTCTTCAAACGTTTTGTTTTTTTCTTTTAGGCGGCGTTCTTCTCTTTTTCTTTCCTCTTCCGCTTCCTTTTTCGCTTGAGCTTCTTCCTCTAGTTCATTTTTTGTATTCTTTAATTGTTTGACTAGGTCTACATTCAAAAGGTCACCAAGAGTGACTGGTTTGTCTTCGACTTTCTTTTGAGCCGGGCGAGTTTGTTTTTTCTTCTTCATTCAAAATCCCTCTCTACATGTTGATGACGAATATTATACCAAAATTTTCGGTGTTCGTACTATCTATCACTCAAATGCATCTAATCGGACCTTCTCATCAATTAACAACACAGGTTCAGTGGTCGCAACCACATCCTCTACCGTATAGCCCTTTGCTACTTCCACCAGCTTTAACCCATTAGAAGTTACATCAATGACAGCTCTGTCAGTAATAATTCGGTCCACTACACCTTGACCCGTTAAAGGCAAACTACAATTTTTAAGGATTTTTGCATCACCTTTTTTATTCGTATGTTCCATAATGACGATAATTTTTCTCGCCCCATGAACCAGGTCCATAGCTCCACCCATGCCTTTAATCATTTTCCCTGGAATCATCCAGTTCGCTAAATCTCCATTTTCGGACACTTCCATCCCTCCTAGGATGGCAATATCCACATGTCCACCTCGAATCATTGCAAATGACTCTGCACTATCAAAATAAGCAGCTCCAGGAATAGCGGTAACCGTTTCTTTCCCCGCATTAATTAAATCTGCGTCCACTTCCTCTTTCTTTGGAAAAGGTCCTATCCCGAGCAGACCATTTTCAGATTGTAAAACAACCTCTTTATTCTTTGATATAAAATTTGCAACAAGAGTTGGCATGCCTATCCCTAAATTAACGTAAAAGCCACCTTCAATTTCCTTTTCTGCTCTTTTCGCAATTCTCTCCCGAATATTTGTCATGTCCCCACTCCCTTTCTACCCTTGAACGGTTAGCCTTTCAATTCTTTTCTCCTGTTTCCCCTCAATCAGTCGCTGAACATAAATGCTTGGTGTTTGAATTTCGTTTGGATTTAATTCACCCGTTTCGTATATATGTTCAGCCTCTGCAATGGTTACTTTCCCTGCCGCAGCAATCATCGGGTTAAAATTACGAGCCGTCTTATGATAAATGAGATTTCCCATTTTATCTGCCTTCCATGCTCGAACTAGACTAAAGTCGGCATGGAGGGCCTCTTCTAGTAAATATTCTTTTCCATTAAACATTCTTGTCTCTTTTCCATCAGCAATGGGAGTACCTACTCCAGCCGGTGTATAAAAGGCAGGAATACCAGCTCCGCCCGCTCGAATCTTCTCAGCGAGAGTTCCTTGTGGGGTCAATTCCACTTCAAGCTCTCCTGATAAAACTTGCCTTTCAAATTCTTTATTTTCTCCGACATAGGAACCGATCATTTTTTTAATTTGCTTATTTTTTAATAATAACCCTAGACCCCATTCATCCACTCCACAGTTATTGGAAATGACCGTCAAGTTTGTGACTTGTCTTTCAACGAGAGCTAGAATTAAATTTTCCGGAATGCCACAAAGTCCAAAGCCCCCTACCATCAGAGTTGCACCATCATGAATATCCTTTACCGCCTCTAAATAAGACGTATAAATTGGTTTCATATCATTCACCCCTTCTTTATGTAAACGCTACCACTTTTTTCACGATAATTTCTATTATTCTTGCATATTTGAAATCAATCACTCTACAATTAACGTATGAAGGGGTGAATAAAACATGACGATTGTTTTACCTAAGAAAGCAACAATTATTGAAGTCGGTCCTCGTGATGGGCTTCAAAATGTAAGCGTTTTTATACCAACTGAGGCAAAGCTTCAGTTTATTAACCAATTAAAGAAATCGGGTATTAAAGAAATGGAGATCACCTCCTTTGTTTCACCCAAATGGGTTCCACAAATGCAAGATGCCGAAGATATTGTCTGGCACTCCCTAGACCCTAACACCCGTACCATTGTCCTTACTCCTAATCGTTCGGGTATTCAGCGCGCTCGCTTGTCCAATTGCCAAGAAATGGCTCTGTTTGTCGGAGTAAGCAACACGTTTAACCAAAAGAATATTAATCGAACAACGGCTCAGGCAATGGAAGAGCTTCTCCCACTTATAAAAGAGCTAAAAGCTCAAGGTGTTTTTGTACGAGCATGCATTTCTACCGCTTTTTACTGCCCGTTTGAAGGTCGAGTCGAAGAAAATGAAACCATTCAACTATGCGAGCAATTCGTTCATGCAGGGGTGGATGAATTAAGTGTTGCAGACACCATCGGGATGGCTGCACCGCACGAATCGTACTCTTTGTTTTCAAAACTTACTACTCTCTTTTCTTCAACACTTATTACAGCCCATTTTCACGACACTCGAGGAATGGCACTCGCCAATATATTCGCCGCCCTACAAGCAGGGGTTACCCGCTTTGATACTTCTACTGGGGGGATTGGTGGGTGTCCGTTTGCTCCAGGAGCCTCTGGAAATGTAGCAACTGAGGATGTTGTTTTCATGTTTGAAAGAATGGGAATTCAAACGGGAATACAATTACCTCTCCTTGTTCAGGCCATAGATGGTATCGCTCCACATCTTCCAAAACCCATTAAAAGCTCCTTTTATACTCTTCAGTCAAAAGCTTAGAGATGCTTTCTAAGCTTTTTTTGTTTTAAATCCCTGTAGAATGGTAAAATTAAGTAAAACATATGTATCGGAGGGATGTTTGCCTGAGAAAAGCACTCCGTTTCCTTTTAGGCTTTTTTCTTTTTTTTATCACGTTCGGTTTGTACTTTACCAATCGGCTTATGTTTATGAGAACTAAGGATCCTCTTTTCGTTGTTGATCGTGAACAAACAGCAGGTCGTTACAACCCTGATGATTTTGATCGAATACCTAAACGCGAAGTACTAATTACCTCCCCATTTGGATACCCATTAAAAGCCATTGTGCTGGAGCCACATCATACAAAGAAGTACGTGATTATTTGTCATGGCGTTACCGAAAACAAATTCAATTCCATTAAATACATGAATTTGTTTATTGAAAGAGGCTTTAACGCGGTTATTTATGACCATCGTCGCCACGGAGAATCTGGTGGAAAAACCACCAGCTACGGTCATTATGAAAAATTCGATTTAAAAGCAGTGGTTGACTGGTTAAAAGCTGACCAAGGACCACATCTCCTTCTTGGTATTCACGGAGAATCAATGGGTGCCGCAACCATGCTATTGTATGCAGGAATGCTTGAGGATGGAGCAGATTTTTACATCGCTGATTGTCCCTTCTCTGACTTTAAGGAGCAGCTTGCTTATCGTTTAAAGCGAGAATTAAAGCTTCCTGGAAAGGTATTTCTCCCTGTCGCAGATTTGTTCCTGCGAATGCGCGATCGCTACTCCTTACAAAGCATCGCTCCGATTACCGTTATTGATTCGATAAAAAAACCGATTCTTTTTATTCACAGCAAAAAGGATGATTTTATTCTTCCTACGATGACCCAAGCCTTGTTTGAGAAAAAGCAAGGACCTAAAAAATTATTTCTGGCGGAAAAAGGGGTGCATGCCCAATCGTTAAATGAAAACAAAGAGGACTATGAACAAGTCATTGATGAATTTCTCCATGATTTTGTGTTCTCCCCCCTTCTAAAGAAGGAATGAAACAAGCCGAGACACATTCTATCGTCTCGGCTTTTCTTCTATAATTACGTTCTTCTCTTTATCAAATGCGCGGATATAAGGATATTTTTTCATCTCAAAAAAATACCTTTCTCCTTCTTTTTCAATAATAGGTAGGTTCGTGTACTGATTGCCGTTCTCTGATCCTTCAATAGACACGATATCCGTACTTTCTACTTGTCCGTATGTAACCTGAAACCTACTTACTATTTTCCCCTGATTACTATAATCATATATATCCCGGTAATAGAGATGTAGTGGTGTTTCTTTCTTGTATTCCCAATGATTGCTTCCTTCATTCGTCCAGCCTTTTCTGTCATCTCCCTCCAAGTACGCAATGCTTAACGCGTCAAATTCTTCTCCCCCATGCTCTTGTGTGGTTGTATACATGATAATTGCACCATCCGTAAGCTCTTCTTTTACAATCGTTTCTTTTACTTCAAAAGGCACTGCCACTTCTATTGTTGCTGCCCGACATGATGTGAGTAGAATCGCAATGCCCATTAGCAATAGTACTCGCCAATTTCGCATATTATCCCCCCACTATCAGTCAATGTAAAAAGTATCCAAAAAATGCTAATTTTCTATTTAAAAAGGCTGTTTTCGTAAAGTTTGCTGTTTTGGAAAAATCCCAAAAGCCTGATTTTTCCCTGAATAATGCTGGGTTTATTGGTCTATTTGGAGAGTAGCTCTTTTCTAAGGAAATATTCTGATTGGCTTTTGAAACATATAGTTAATTTCCTAAAAAGTGTGTATATAGCAACAATCTTTTAGAAAAGAGCCTAAAAGAAAAACAGATCCACTTTTTTGTGTAGATCTGCTGATGAAATGGTTCTATTTGGTTTTATCGACAAAGGCCATTCTTGGGTTTAGATATTGTCCTACGCTTTTTAATTGGAATGTATTTGAGTCTTTAGAGAAATCAATTTTTAGTTCTTCATCAAGAAACACTGCTTTTGATTTTTCGATATACACCGTCTGCTCATTCGTTTCAATGGCTGTATCATCATCCTCATCTAGCTCGTTCACTAACCATAGAGTTGGTACGCCACTTACGACACATCCACAGCCTTCTATATCATATTTCAACTTCAAAAAGCCTTGCTTTCCATTTATCTTCTCGTCAATCTTTTGTGCTGCTATTTCTGTTATCGTAATATTCATCGTCTGTTCCTCCAGCTTTCCATCATGTTTCCTACGCCACTTCATATAATCATTGTAACATAGCGTTTTTTTATTGCCCTATGATTTGCTTTTCAGCAGTGAATTCTTTACGATGTTATTACATTTTTTTTGGTAGGAGTGGTCAGTTTGTCGAAGGTTCAGATTAAAGTAATGGACAACGGTTCTTTACGTGTCACTGGTGAGGTTGAATTAATTGATATGGATGGAAATGTATTTGAAACGAAACCCACATTCTCTTTATGCCGTTGTGGTCTCTCATCCAAACGTCCCTTTTGCGATGGATCGCATAAAGGAAAGTTTCAGGCCCGTGATCGCGCAGTTAAAACACCTGAATAATCTTTAAGAGCAGCGGTTTCCTTTTCGGAGACTGCTCTTATTCCTTCATTTGTACATCTACAATGCTCGAAAGGGGGACTCGATGAACCTCCCCAAAATGGTCAACAATATGAAGCCTTTGCTGGAGCTCATCCCAATAATGGATTTGCCCGATAATCAATTCGTGCTTTCGGTAACGATAATGAGTAACCATCACCGCTTGATGCTCCTCCATCGCCGCTAATAACAAATGGTTCATTTCCTCAAGCTTTTGTTCATCCATCTCCTTTTCTTTCTCGTAAGAATCCGCTTCCGCCCAATCGCGTAATAACTTAACATGCTCAGGAAGCATCATGGATGTCCACTTGATTCTTCCTCTATCTCGAATCATTCTTCTTCCTCCTTACCTCTTATGACCGCCAACTAGCTTCGCACGATGCTTAGCCGTTCCCGCTGCTGTATACGATACCGCACGCAATAGAGCACCATGTCCATACCGATTACGAATACGGTCCACCACATACCCGAGCTCTCGTTCCTTCCAGCCATTCGGTTCAAAAATATTCAACTGATAGTCTGTATCGTCACAAATATTGCTAAGAGCAATGGAGATTTTCCTTACCGTTTTCCCTTCGTAATGCTCAGCAAATAGACGTAGACAAACATCATACAGCTCCATCGTGACGTTCGTTGGTACTTCAATCGACCGCGAACGGTAAAAACCGCCACCGAACTCGTCCTGACTATAACCAATGCCAAAGCTGATTGTTCGCCCTGCTTTCTTATGGGTTCTTGCTCTTCTCGCGACCTCTTCACACATTTCTAGAATGACACGTTTGATTTCTACTTCCTCTTTGTAATCACGAAGTAAAATTTGACTCTTTCCAAAGCTAATTTGCCCCTCCATGATCGGTGCCCCGATTTCAGATAAATCCACTCCCCATGCATGGTGGTAAAGTTGATTCCCCATAATTCCAAACTTTTTCTCAAGCTTTTTCAAATCAAAGCGAGCCAGCTGTCCAACTGTAAAAATCCCCATTCCGTTTAATGTTTTCTCTACCTTTCTTCCAATTCCCCACATGTCACGCAATGGAGAAACATTCCAAAGCTTCGTTTTGACGTCCTCATATGTCCATTCAGCAATTCCATGCTTTTTCGCTTCTAAATCAAGACAAAGCTTTGCTAGTAGCATATTGGGTCCAATACCAATCGCACAGGGGAGTTGGAACTCTCGCTCAATATCGTCTCGAATTTTTTCTGCGACCGTCCACGCATCTCCCCATAGATTCACGGCACCATCAATTTTTAAAAAGCTCTCATCGACGCTATACGTATGAATGGCCTCTTTTGGCACATATCGATGGAACACCTTCGTGATTTCCGTTGAAATTCGTAAATACGTAGCCATTTTCGGCTCAACCACTTGAATTTTCGGATCATGTGGAATTTCAAACTTCCTCGATCCAGTTTTAATGCCAAACTCTTTCTTTAATTTTGGGGAGGCTGCTAACACAATACTTCCCTCTCGTTCTTTATCTCCAATAACGGCCAAATAACACTCTAGTGGATCCAGTCCTTCTATGACAGCTGAACAGCTTGCATAAAAGCTTTTCATGTCTACACATAAAATCGTTTGATGGGGCAACTCACTGTAATTAATCATCCTGTTCTCTCTCTCCCAGACATCAAATAGGAACATTCGTTCTCTTTTAGTATATTCTTATCTTAAGCGAATATACGTTCGGTTTCAATGGTAATTTTATTCTGTATTTTCCTTTTACGAAGATGAATAAGGTATAATGCTCTCGGAGAGGTGTACACGAATGGAGAAGAAACTCATTTACAAAATGATCAGACAATGCTTCCAGCAATACGAGCATGAGGCAAGTGCTGAGGATTATGAGAAATTATACGAACGGATTATAGAAGAACAAATAAAAGAGGAACACATCCCCTTATATGAATTAATCAATGACGTGATTTACGAGTATTTGACTAATTAAAAAAATCACCCGTGAAGGTGATTTTTATTTTTTATCAAACAAGCCGCCAACGAAGCGTTCGGCTAGTCCTGGGATGAGATTATAAATGGTACTGCCCACGTTCATCCAGCCTGGAAGGTTTAACTCACGCTTCGGTGTGAGCATCAACTGAATGATTTTTTCAGCCACATAATCCGATTTTAGCATGAAGCGATTCACACTTTTTACATAGTTTCCTGATTTATCAGCGATTGAGAAAAAATTGGTTTCAATCGGACCAGGATTGACCGCTGATACGTAAATCTTGGATTTCGCAATCTCTAATCGAAGGCTATTTGTAAATCCTAACACCGCATGCTTCGTAGCCGAATACCCACTCGATTTAGGAGTAGCGAGCTTTCCTGCTTGCGAGGCAATATTGATAATATGCCCTGAATTTTGAGCCATCATAAGAGGGAGAACCTCTTTTGTACAAGCCATTAAACCAAGGACATTTACTTGAAACATTTTTTCAATATCAGAAAAGTCCGCTTCATGAAAGGAATCAAACACTCCAAACCCTGCATTGTTTACGAGAATATCAATATGATCAACCTCTTGCTTTAATTGTGAAAACACCTGTTGAACCTGGTCAATATCCCCTACATCCAACTGAAAATACAAGGAGTTTGCACCAGTTTTTTGATTAATCTCCTCACTGATTGTTTGTAGCTTGTCAATCGAACGAGCTAGAAGAATCGGCCGTGCACCACGCTCTGCCGCCAGTAGAGCCACCTTTTCTCCTATCCCAGAAGATGCTCCAGTGATAATAATATTTTTCCCTTTTAATTTATCCAAAAACGATCACCAACTTATCTATGTAGCTTACTACTAATGTACCATAAACCCTTGAGAAACACTAAAAATCATGTATACGTATTTACTACGTCAATTAACCTTCTTATCCCCACTCTGAGTTGCACTTCATTCGCATAGGAATAGCTTAAACGAAGAGTGGAGGAAAATCGTTCTTGTAACGGATCAAAAATCAAGCCAGGAACAAAAGAGACCGATTGTTCAATTGCTTTTTGTAAAAGTTGATCTGTCGGCAAATCAATCGGAAGCTGAATCCATAAATTAAGTCCCCCATTCGGACTTACCCACCTCCAATTGGTCTGTTGCAATTCTTCCTCCATAATCTCCTTGCGAATTTGCAGTGCGATACGAAGCTTTTCTAAATGCTGCTGCAATCTTGGTGATGAAAAGTAGTGAAGAAAGATTTTTTGATTGAGAAGTGGCGAGCCATTATCGGCAAGCGCTTTAGCTGTAAATAAACCTTCCTTAAGATTAGTCGGGAAAACGACAGCCGCCACGCGTAACCCAGGAGATACATACTTGCAAAAGCTCCTGACATAAAGAACCACTCCTGCTGTATCAAACGTATACAGCGGTGGTGGTGGAGCCTTTTCAAAATAGATATCATGGTAGGCATCATCCTCAACAATGAGACAATGATATTGTTCGGCTAATTCAACTAATTTCTTTCGTTGGGCTGTTGGAACGGTATACCCAGTTGGATTATGAAAAGTGGGATTCACATAAAAAAGTCTTGGTTTGTATGTTTTCATCAGCATTTCAACCTGCTCTAAATCGTATCCGTCTGGGTGGATATCAACGGCAAGCATGTGTGCATGTTGACTTTTAAAAATATCAATGGCCGCACTATAGGTGGGTCGCTCGATTAAGATGGAATCCCTAGGGCTAAGGAATAACTGCGAAATTAAATGAATCGCTTGCTGAGAACCCGAAGTGATGAGAATATCCTCATGGGATAAGTGAGTTTTATAACGTTTTGTAAAATAATCCGCTAGTACCTCACGTAACTCAACATCCCCTTGTACGGTAGAGTATGTAGACAACACCTTAGGGTATAAATCGAACACCTTTTTTACATAGTCCGATAGAAAATGATTGGGAAGTAAATTAGGGTCAATCAAGGCTTTTGAAAACTGATATTGAACACTTTGCTGATGAATATCTGAGAGGGTAAACCTTTTTTGATTTACCTGTATAGGCTCATCAGCATGGATGGAATGAGAGCTTCCCTTCACATAGTAGCCTGACTTGTCTTTTACCAATACCTTTCCTTGTTGCTTAAGCATTTGGTAGGCTTTAAATACAGTCAACCGATGAACATTCAGTTCCAATGATAATTCTCGAATCGATGGTAGCTTTTCCCCAGCCTTCCATTCCGAGCGCTCCATACGTTGTAAGATAGACTCATAAATTTCCTCAAAAAGGTATTTTCGTTGGCCCATTTTTTCCCCTCCCCTATGACATTGATTGTACCATGACTTCCCTTTAACTGTTCTATTGCTCACAACTGTTCTATTCCCCTAGCTGTATGATGAGGAGCAAGGAGGAATGGAAAATGATTATATTGTTTTATTTACTCATGTGTTTGATTTTTGGCACCACCTTTTTAGCCATTAAAATAGGAGTGGATGCAGGAATCCCACCGTTTTTCGGGGCCGGACTTCGCTTTTTTAGTGCTGGTTTTTTATTATTTTTATTTATGATGTGGAAGGAGAAAGTTTCTTTAAGTATTCTTTTTAAAAAGGAGCTGTTTTTTACTGGAATTGGTTTAACCTTTGGTACATTTGCGACATTGTATTGGGCTGAACAGTACGTTTCATCCGGAATAGCAGCTGTTTTATCGGCAACAGGACCGATGATGATATTGATCCTATCTACGCTTATCCTGAAGCAGAAAGCAACGTATTCTTCTATGATTGGATGCATCATTGGAATGGTCGGAGTCATCCTGTTAATTTTGCCAAGTATTTCGCTAAGCATGAAATCATTCTGGATTTTAGGGTGTTTAGCCATCATCCTAGGGGAAGTGTTTTACGCGTCTGGAACACTTTATACGAGGCAAGTGAAGGACAAAGTAACTGCATCACCACTCGTGTTAAATGCCGTCCAAATGATGCATGGTGGGTTGCTTTTGTTCCTTTTATCCCTTGTCACTGAAAAAGTGGATCCGGCCCCACTCATGCAGTCGGCTTCCATCGGTTCTTTGCTTTATTTAATCCTCATCGGCTCCATGGTTGGACATAGTTTATACTACTGGCTTGTGACAAAAACGGATCCTGTCTTTCCATCCACATGGCTGTACATTTCACCACTCATTGCCGTTGGAGTGGGAATCACGTTCTATCAGGAAGAGATAACCTGGTACACCGGGATAGGAGCCTTAACGATTTTCATAGGAACAATCTTAGTCAACTATCCTGCGCTACACTCACTAGTAGTAAAAAAAGTAATCTCGCAAAAAGGATAAAAAAGAGGCTCCACGCTGTTTAAAGCATGGAGCCCCAACTTATGTAGTAGCTTTATATATAAAAGTTCCGTCAACCTTAGTTGCGTGAATTTTCCCTACATCTTCCAAATAGTCAATTTGTGCGATGGATTCCGAAAGGGTCAAGCCTAGTTGTTTCTTATAAACCGCCGGAAATAACCGTTGGCAAATATCGAACAAAGTCATCGATTCATGCCTAAGCCATTCATATACTTGCTCAGCTCGCTCGACTTGATGAGTGAGTCTTTTTTCCACAAGTCCTGCAACATCGGTTACCTCTTCCCCGTGGCCGGTATACAAAAGACGGATTGGCAGCGTCAAAAGTTTCTGTAATGAATGATTTACTTGTAGCTGTGGCTTCGGGCGATTGGTCTCTCCAGGAAGCGGAGGCTCTAGCAAAGGATTAGCAGAAATATGTGCTAGTAATAGGTCTCCCCCAATGAACACTCCATCTTTTTGACGAAGAAGTCCGATTTGACTCTGTGCATGTCCAGGAGTTTCAATGACCGTCCACTCAGATAACCCTAACGGAGCTTCCCCCTCTAAAAGAGTGCCAGTTAGAGAGCGATGACAAGAAAACAGAAGCATATGCTTCATCCCAGCGATAAAAGGCTCATAATACTTGTCAGGAACACCGCATTCAGAAAACACCTCTTTATAAAAGGAGTCGTATTCATGATAAAAGGTTTCGGTTCGGTTTAACCAGCGTTCATTGTGCACATGTCCATAAACATCTAATTCGGGTGAAAATTGATCAAGCAAACCAGCATGATCCGGATGATCGTGTGTCAGAATTACTTGCTCGATATCTGATAGCTTAATGCCAAGTGTAGAAAGCTGCTCTTGAAGCACTTGCAAAGCTTCATTTGTATTTGGACCCACATCAATTAAAGTTAGCCGTTCCCCCATCACGACGTACACATTCACATCACCCACTGGAAAGGGTGTAGGTAAAACAATCTTTGCAATCCCATCACGCCATTCTGTCATATATGAACTCCTTGAAATTTATTGTTATATAAAAATAATACATACATATAGTTTACCCAACGTTATCAAGAATGTCATTATTTTCATATATCATTTTTTGAAAAATTTGAAGAATCAGGCATTAATAATTCTTGACAGAAGGGTTGGTTATCTTGCATAATCACTAATAAATCATTTAGAGCGTTAAAGTGGCAATGAATAAGACCAGTACGTGGCAAAAGACAAAAGAGAGTAAAGCTCATCGGCTGAAAGGCTTTACCGTCCCTTACCCACCGAACCTACCTTATGAGCTGTTAGGCAAACCTAACCGTGTTCTCCGGCGTTAACGGATTTGAGTTACATGTTTCCTATTTTTCTAGGAAATGTGTAAATGAAGGTGGTACCACGGAAGCTCAGACCTTTCGTCCTTTTTAGGATGAAGGGTCTTTTTTGTTTTTAATAAAGGATTCGAGGAGGAAAGAACGTGAAGAAAATAGCAGTTATTGGAGCAGGATCAATGTCAGAAGCATTAATAGCAGGGATTGTAGAAAATCAATTAATCAACCCTGAACAAATATGGGTGACCAATCGAAGTAATGCTGAGAGACTTTCCTCCCTTCATGAGCAGTACGGCGTAAGCTCCACGTATGATCATCGTGAGCTTTTGGAAGGAGCAGACATCGTTTTATTAGCAATGAAACCAAAAGATGCTGCTGCATCCATTGAACAGGTGCGGCATTTATTACAGCCTACCATGTTGATTGTCTCTGTTTTAGCAGGTGTGTCAATGGATTCGATTAAATTACTCTCACAAAAGCAGCTTGCCATCGTTCGCGCGATGCCTAATACATCGGCTACAGTAGGCCTATCTGCTACAGCCATTGCAGTCAATGACAAAGTAAATACCGATCAAAAAAGAATTGTAGAAATGCTATTCGATACAGTGGGAATGACAGCTTTTGTAGAAGAGCACCAGTTAGATGCAGTCACAGGCTTATCCGGTAGTGGTCCTGCTTATATCTATTATTTAATTGAAGCAATGGAAAAAAGTGCCGTCGAAATAGGTTTAGAGCGAGATATGGCACAGCAATTAATTGTTCAAACCTTAATAGGTGCCGCACAAATGGTAGCCAAGACAACAAAAACACCACAGGAGCTTCGCCATGCCGTAACAAGCCCTGGCGGAACAACGGAAGCTGGATTAAAAATACTTGCCGCTCATGGGGTGCAGGAAGCGTTTGTGGAATGTATTAAAGAGGCAACGGCTCAGTCTAAACGAATGGGGAAGGCTATTGCCGAGCAGATGGAGAGTGTTCAGAGGACTTCGTAAAAAAGGAAGAAGGAAGAGTTCTGTAACTAAGGCATACTTTAAAAAACCAAAATAGCAGAAGCCTTTTGGCTTCTGCTACCTCCTTCACACGTGTTCATCTATTCTGTAATTAACCCATAAGCAGAAATTTTCTTCATTCTAAGAGATGTCACCATTGAGACCATATACGCTAAAACAAGGATGCCAACACAAGGCATGAAAACAATGGGTAAATGAATGATAAAGTCTAAACGTTTAGCACCTGCGCTAGATAGTAAAATGGAGAGCATCGGGTTAGTGAAAAAATAACCTAGCACACCGCCAAGCGTAACACCCATCATAATAACAGGTAGAAAACTAATCGATATTTGATTCATCAGTTGAAGTGTTGAATAACCTATTGCTTTCATTACCCCAAACTCTTTCTTCCGCTTGATAATCATGGTTTTGATAACCAGGTAGAGAATCAACGCAACGACTAGTATGGTAATTGTCAACACCATCAGCATAACAGCAAACACGGCAGCAATATACATACCGATTTGACTCTCTACATTCTTATCGATATCAAATGTTTCTATGATAGAATCCCCGTACTGATCCTGAACCATTTTAATAAATTCTTTGTTTGATATACCATCTAGATATACATAAAGAGACGTACCTTGATAGTTCGAATCTAATTTCTGTATCCCTTCCATCGTTACTCCAGCTACCTGCCCTAAATTACTAATGGATTGACTGAGGCCAGTGATCAAATAACTGCTAGTTTCATTCCCATATTCTACTTTCACTGTATCGCCAATTCCTTTATTGATTCGACTGGATACAACCCATGAGATCGATATTTCATTCTCATGCTTTGGTTGGCGGCCTTCGTAGACGATGTTATTCTCTAATTGATTATATTGGTCCGTAATATTGGTATATACGGTTTGACCGTCAATCTTTGTTTCTATTAAATCTAATATATTGACTTTACTTACATGAGCCATTTGTTCCATGTTATGGAGAAGCTCACTTGTATTTGCATCTGGCTTAACTACCACAAACACATTTGCTGGCTCTGATCCGAATAGATTTACAAAGGCGGTTTTGTCTGAAGCAATATTGTAATAAAGTACAGCGGAAAAGACGGAAGCAAACGTTAGCGCCATCACTATGAATAGAATCATTAAATTTTGTTTTGCATTTTCTACCATCGCTTTCATAGCCAGTAAAAAATGTAGACTTCCTTTTGCTTTCTCCAAAGGAAAATGATTTTTTCTAAAGCTATGAGTATGAATACCACCACGGAGTGCCGCAACAGGTAGAATGTTTTGAACACGAAAGGCAGAAAATAAGGTAACGATGACCACACAAAAAACTATAAGAATAATACTGATTACATTGACAAGTACGTCAAATTCCTGAACCCACAGTAAACCAGTTAAGGATGAAATAATCCCTCCAAGCATGGGCATTAAAATATAGGATAATACAATCCCTCCTGTACTCGCACAAAGAACAATTAAAATAAATTGTAGTAGAATCGATGAAAGAATTTGCGCACTTGTGTAGCCAATTGCCTTTAGAACTCCTATATTCTCCATTCCATCTTCAATACTATTAGAAACGCGAAAACGAACAACGAGTAAGGATACCAGTACAATAACAGCTGCAAAAGCTACTAATATAGTCGCAATGATGTTAATCGTCAAAGTACTTACGTTTTTAACGAGCTCAATATCAATCCCCATAATATTAGTAGCAGCCACATCATCTATTTGGGATTGCTGAACTTCCTGTATAAAATCCTCACTTAACTTTGGAGATTGTTGCTTATCTTCCATTCGTGCAGAAAACACCAATGCTTTCGACTGATTATCTAGCTCATTTGCTAATCTTTGATAAGAGGACTCTGGTAGCATCAATTTCATGACTCCAATATTGATTGTACCCATCATCGTTGTTTCAAAGAATCCTGATACTCGATATTCATAGTCTTTATCTTGATAAGTGATGATAAAATCATCACCTAACTCATATCCCCCATTTGTTTTAAAACTATATGGAACAAAAATATCGTTACTGCTTGATGTTTTCGTTTTTTCAACGAACTTTAACGATCCAATATGACGCTCTTCATCCGCATTGTAAATAATCACACCGCTACTTAATTCACCATTACCAAATTGATAATTAACATTCTCCATATCGATAATATCTTCTACTTCAGTCTCTGTTACCCCAGGATAATTTGCCAAATACTCTCTATATGCTGGTGTATCACTTTTTTGATTCATAACAAACATAGCATGCGGATCTTTTAATTGTTCGTTTTTATGATCAAAAAACGTATTGATTTGAGTGATGACCATCAGTCCTATATTAAGTAGAAGGGAGGCAATTAGGATAAATATAAGTAAAGAAGCCATTGCAGATTTATTTTTTCTAATATTCGCCATAGCTAGATTGATAATTTTCACCTTACCACCCCATTTCTGCAAGGAAATGCTGGAGCTTTTCATAACGCATAGCACTCTCACTGTACATCCCTAGCTGTAAGTCACCGCATATGGTGCCATCTCTTAAATAAATGATTCGATTTCCACGCAATGCCGTTTTCATATCATGAGTGACCAGAACAATGCTCTGTCCTTCCCTATTTACCTTTGTGAATACATCTAACACTTGATCACTAGATGCAGAGTTTAATGCACCAGTTGGTTCATCTGCAAATAATACTTTCGGGCTATTAATAATTGATCTTACAATCCCCACACGTTGGGCCTCACCGCCAGAAAGCTGAGTGGGAAATTTAGCCCATGAGTTTTCAGTAATTCCTACTTGTAGTAGGAGTTCTTTCGCCTTTTTCGCCAGTTCCCGCTTGTTTTTATGAATTAACAGACCACTTGCCAGCACATTATCAAGTACACTCATATTGTCTAGTAAATGAATTTGTTGGAACACAAAGCCACAATGATTTCTTCTAAATATCGCTAATTGATCGTTGTTTAATTTCGTAATGATTTGTCCAGCAAATTCAATTTCACCTAATGTCGGTTTATCCATACCGCTTATTGCGTAAAGTAGGGTGGATTTCCCAGATCCCGAGCTCCCCATGATGATGGTAAAATCCCCTTCTACTAAACGAATATCTAGGTTTTTTAACACATGCTGCTGAATTCCACCACTAGAAAAGGTCTTACACAGCTTCTCTGTTCGAATCAATGTATTTGTCATGATTTTTTTGCATCTCCCTTTATTTTCATATCTAATTCTCGTGCTACACAAAAAAAAGACTGTAATGATGATTACAGTCTTATCATACAAAATGAATTCTTATTAAATCTTTGTGCAATTCTTAACTGATTCTTAATTTTATGCAAGCTTGATTTTCAAGACGACTGTAAAACCATCATTTCGGTTATAACAGCTGATTTGACCATACATATGATCCATGAAGTACTTCGATATATAGAGACCTAGTCCAGAACCATTCCTTCCTTCCACATTGCTCCCTCGGTAATATTTATTGAATAGCAACGGAATTTCTTCATCACTAATTCCTGATCCGAAATCTAACACGTGGAGTTCCAGATAATTCTCATAAATTTGAGACTTAATATGAACCTTTGTACCTGCATATTTATAAGAATTACTTATAATATTGTCAATAACCTGCTGCATCCGTAACGGGTCCGTTAAAATGATACATGCGGGAATGGGATCGTAGATGATTTGATTATCGTAATTCACATTCTCAATCAACTCAACAAGGACTTCACTCGATACTTCGGCTACTGTTAATTTTAATTGTTCCAATTCTTCTAAAGTCGCATGAAACATATCCGTAACAAGTAAGTCAATCTGCTCTGCTTTTGAATAAATAGTATTTATCCGGCTAGCCACCTTATCATCCTTTGCCTGCATCAGCATTAATTCGCTAATGGCTTTAATCGATGCAACAGGTGTCTTAATATCGTGACTTAATGTAGCCACAAGCTCCTTCTTACTCTGGTTGGATTCATACTCCCTTTGCCGAGCACCTTCAAGTTCTTCGCGCAATAGATCAAAGCTTTCAGTGAACGCACCAAAGTAATTGTTCTTGTCCATTTTTAATGGTTTATCAAAATTCCCTCTAGCCACATTTACCGCGAAATGCTGAAGCTGCTGAAAGGGTTTTAGTATCGTTCTGTAAACATAGACAATATAGAGAATACTTAAAAACATTAATACCCCTAATATCAAGCTTACGTATGTAACCAGATTATTTTTCATTTGATTCACTAATTCTTGTGCGTTATTGAAGATAATGATTTTCCCAACAACCTTGTTATTTTGCTTCAGATCGATCATAATATCTCTATTTTTTATCGAATCATTTATATCAATATAATGATTGTCTGGTGATTGATAAATCAAATTTCCCGAGAAATCAATAATAGAAAATGGTTGTTTTAGGTCACTGTTGCGAAAAGTTTTTCCACTTATTTGCCCCCAGTTTTTCTCAACCGTTTTCACCACATCATTTACGGCTACAACATCCACCTCTGATATATGACTATCCTTAATTAGGGTGACTGAGAGAACAATACCCGCACTAAAAGCAGCAAGAATGGTTACAATGAGTAATCTAATTCTCATTGGTTACTATCCTCTAGAACATATCCTGTTCCCCATATCGTTTTAATCAACTGGGGATCCTTTGGGTTTTTTTCAATTTTCTCGCGTAAATGCCGAATATGTACATTTAGGGTCCCATCCCCTACAAAAGAATCTCCCCAGACATTTTTGAATAATTCATGTTTTGAAATGATTCGATTTTTATTTTTCGCCAAATAAGATAGAAGTTTATATTCCATCGTTTTTAGTTGAATAACCACACCATTTACTCTTACTCGTTGGAGCTTTGTATCAATTTGGATCTGTCCAAACTCTAAAATATCTTGCTGGTTACTCGAACCACTCCCAAATCTTTTCAGTACTGCTTTTACTTTTGCTAGTAAGATGCTTAATGTATAAGGCTTTTGAATATAATCATCTCCACCAATATTTAGAGCAATGAGAACATCATCATCGCTAGAGCGGGCACTGATAAATAAAATCGGAACCTGTGTGGTTAAACGCAATTTTTTACATAATTCAAAGCCAGAAGTATTCCCCAGATTAATATCAAGAAGAATCAATGATGATTCATGTTCCTCCAAAAATCGTTCACACTCTTCTGCACTTGTCACAAATGCCGTTTGGACTTCAAACATATTAAAATACTCACAAGTGGTTTCAGCTAAAGCTACCTCATCATCAATAATCAAACAATCTACTTTCATCGTAATCTCCTAAAAAATGATTATCCTAGTTTGGTAATTCTGGATATTTTTAGTATACATTACATTGGGTAAGGGAGTGTAAATATTTACGATTACCGAGATAAAGTGTTAAATAATTTAATGGTAAATCTCCCCTAGTGGTCACCGGCCTCATTGACTATACAACAATCGCACCCGTTTGTTAAAGATTCATTAATTTAAGTGGCAAAAAAACAGGCATTGGAATTAAACTTCCAATGCCTTATATATTGTTGCTATCATTCTTTTTTATACTAAATACGGTAGTTGAGAACGAAAATTGTTTATCGTGATGATGTAATGCTTTTATTCTTTAGTCAAATTTTGCAAGTTATTACAGCTATCTTGTATACTCTGCATTAGTTTATAAACACTGTTTATGTTGTTATTCTGTTCTTCAGTGGTTGCTAACATTTCTTCCGTTGCTGCAGAGTGCTCTTCAGAAATGCTCGCAATACTCTCTGTTTCTACATAAATACTAGAAAATACTTCTTCTATATTTCTAAACCTATTCATTACAACTGAAATATATTGATCAATATCTTTGAAAGCAATTTGAACCATTTCAAAACTTTCATTAACCTGTGTGGCAGCTAGCTCTCCTTCTTGAGCAGCACGTTTACCTTTATCTACTTCATCAAGCACGCTATTTGTTTTTTCTTTTATTTGATGAATAATTTTATGAATTTGTTTTACAGTATTGCCACTTTGTTCAGCGAGTTTTCTAACCTCATCTGCTACAACTGCAAACCCTTTCCCCGCCTCTCCAGCTCTGGAAGCTTCAATGGCTGCATTAAGTGCAAGCAAGTTTGTTTGTTTTGCAACGCTAGTTATTGCAGAAAGAAAATTGTTTATTTCGTCCATGTCTCTACTTAATTCTTGAACAGTTGTGTAGGATTTCATAACCACTGTATTGATATCGTTCATTTGCTTATCCATTTTGACTATCTTTTCCGAGCCTTCTAAAACAACTTGGCTAGCTTTAGATGAAACCTCCTCCAGTTGATTAGAAACATCCGCTACCTCTAAAATTTTTTGGTTTGCTTCATTCATCATCTGACTAATCTTGGTAACGTTTTCACTTTGATTCACAACACCTGTTGTAATTTCGTGCACTGTTGTTGACATAGAATTACTAATATCATTTACTGCTCCCAAGGTATTATTAACATCAGTAATATCATTGTTTAAAGTTAATGTACCAGACTTAATACTCTCCATTGTTCTTTCTAGTTCTGTCAAATGAAATGTAACCTGCTCTTCTTTTTCTATGGTTCGTTTTATTAAGTCATCTCCCCATTTTGTTATAAAGAAGACAGCTACTGTAGCAAACACAAAAACAATCACATTAAAAATAAATGTTTGAACATCAAGACTAGACATATATAGTTGAATGTAAGTTATAGATAAGCAATAAAGTAGGCCCATTATAACAACTATTTTCTTGTTTAAGTACATCCCTGCGCAAATCACTCCAAAGAGCGCTACCAGAGTTGAAGATAAAGAAAAGTCACTCATAATAAAAAATGTTGCCATATAGATCATTATTAACAGTGTTATTTGATAAATTTTAGGCGATACTTTCTTTACAATTAATATTGCAGATAAAACACCGAAAATTAATAAAATTATTGGAGCATAGTATGTGGAATAAATACCAAGATAGCTAAATAGAAGATTAATAGGAATTGCAAGGCTAATAACGAATAGTATAATTCTACTTACTTTTGAGCTAAATGTGACCATTAGGTCATGATTTTTCATAATATTTTCTCCTCGATGTCATAATCTAGTGTATTTAGAGAAATTGTACCACATATGAGCAGATATAAATAATAGTATATTTTGGTACCAAAGACCTAGGTTACGAGATGCACTCCACATGTGTTGAGTGTTTAAACAGAAAATATTGTGACAAGGTGTATAAGTATTAAAGTCAATCCAACTTTTAAATCTTTAATAATTACTTGCTTGTTAGATTACATTTTTCATTCATTTCTTTAGAGAAACGTTTTATAGCTTCTTGTAATTTTTCCCAACGCATGTATAGACAGCTTATAAGCGAGAAAACTATTTGTAGTACTTAATAAAGGTGGGAACTTTGTGGGGGTAAATGTACTGTGGGTTACATTAGCATTTTGTGTCGGCTTGATTATTTTAAATGTGTTTAATACGATTCTAGTGGAACGGATGAATAGTGATGTGGCTTTTGCTATATCTGGGATCGTACTTCTTGTTAGTGGTATGGCCTATCTCGTTACATGCGGGATCATGTTAGAAGCGTTATAGAGGTATTATTTTCTCTTAAACAGGAGTTCCGATCATTCAGAACTCCTGTTTAAATCTATAGTTTTTCCATTTCCCAGTTGCCCATGAACCAATAAAATCTCCTAAAGCGCTTAGTTACTCCATCATCTTTTTATACTCCCCTTTTCTAGTTATCTGTGTACGCCCCAACCTATAGAGAGTCCATCATTTGTTCTTTCCAATTGAAAAGGTATAATCACATTATAATACTTATCAAAAGGGTGTTTTGATGACCTTATATCTAATGGTTTCTTCTTTATTAGCTATCAGCATTGTGGTTTGGCTTCTGATTTTTATTGATGCAAAGCTGGGGCTTCATAGAATCGATCGTCTTGAAAACGAACCTGTAGCTCAGGATGGCCCTCTCGTCTCCATTATTGTTGCGGCACGTAATGAGGAAATCGGATTAAAAGAAAGCTTACAAAGTCAATTTTCGCAAAGTTATCGTCATTTGGAGTGGGTTTTGGTTAATGACCGATCAACCGATACTACGCCAGTCATCATGAATGAAATGCAATCTGCAAACAATAATGTAAACGTTATCCATATTACTGAACTTCCACCAGGATGGTTAGGGAAGAACCATGCGTTGTTTGTTGGCGCCAAAGAAGCTAAAGGAGAATTTCTATTATTCACAGATGCGGATGTATTGTTTCACAAAGATGCCATGTCAAAAGCGGTTCATTATTTTATGAACCATGAACTAGACCACTTAACGGCTGCTCCGAATTTACGTGGGAAGCGTTTATGGTTAAATAGCTTTATCGCCTTTTTTATGTTTGGATTTTCTTATTTTAAGCGTCCTTGGTTAGCTAACAATCCTCGTTCTAAAGTAGGAATTGGAATTGGAGCGTTTAACTTAGTGAGAAAGGAAGCTTATGAGAAGCTTGGAACTCATGAAGTAATAAAAATGCGTCCGGATGACGATTTAATGCTCGGGAAAAAGATGAAGGAAATGGGTTTTAGACATCGGATGATTACGGCACTGACTCTCCTTGAGGTAGAGTGGTATTCAACGTTAAAAGAAGCATTTATTGGCTTAGAGAAAAATACATTTGCTGGTTTACATTACCGAATTAGTATGGTTCTGTTTGCCATCTTCGGAGTGTTTGTGTCACAGGTTCTCCCCTTCCTTACATTATTTTCTTTTGACCGTTTACTCATTACCTTAAGTGTTGGGAATGTTCTTTTACTCGGGATGATCTATTCCATGATTATATTAAGAATGACTAGATATTCGACCTGGATGTTTCTGCTCTTTCCTTTCACAGCATTATTGTTTATTTATTCCATTATTCGTGCTAGCTTCCTTACCTTTATACGAGGTGGAATTGTTTGGAGAGGGACCAAATATCGTTTAAAAGATTTACGTGATAATGAGGCGTAATTTTTTTCATAAGAAACGTTTCTTGCTACACTATAGATATTTAGTATATCGAAAGACTAGGAGGATATAAATGCAAAGTAAGCTGTTTAGTACTTATACAATCAAGGATGTTACATTTAAAAATCGTATTGTTATGGCACCCATGTGCATGTATTCAAGCCATGAACAAGACGGACATATCCAAGACTGGCATCGCACTCATTATTTAAGTAGAGCAGTTGGGCAGGTTGGCCTTATTATATTAGAAGCAACTGCTGTGACACCTCAAGGGCGAATCTCTCCTTATGATTTAGGTATTTGGAGCGATGAACATATCCAAGGATTAAAGGAATTGTCTGACGGTATGAAAGCCTATGGTGCTAAGACTGGCATCCAAATCGCACATGCGGGTAGGAAAGCAGAACTAGAAGGAGAAATTTTAGCCCCTTCTTCCATTCCTTTTAATGACAAAATGAAAACACCAAAGGAAATGACTGTAGAAGATATTCAAGAAACGGTGGAAGCCTTCAAGCAAGCTGCACGTCGATCGAAGGAAGCTGGATTTGATGTGATTGAAATTCATGCGGCCCATGGATATTTAATTAACGAATTCCTGTCTCCTTTATCCAACCAACGTACGGATGAATACGGCGGATCAATCGAAAATCGCTACCGCTTCCTACAAGAGGTTATCAAGGCCGTTAAAGAAGTTTGGGTGGGAGTATTATTCGTCCGAGTTTCAGCTACAGATTGGGCTGAAAACGGCTTACAGGTAGAAGATTATGTCACAATGGCAAAATGGATGAAGGCACAAGGCGTAGACCTCATTGATGTTAGTTCGGGAGCTGTTGTACCTGCAAGAATTCCCACATTCCCAGGTTACCAAGTTCCATTTGCTGATCAAATTAAACAAGAAGCTCACATTCCAACAGGAGCTGTTGGCTTAATCACAAATTCGCTACATGCAGAAGAAATTTTACAAAATGAACGAGCAGATCTAGTTCTTTTGGCTAGAGAGCTCCTGCGCGATCCATACTGGCCAAGAACAGCTGCAAAAGAGCTTGGTGTAGAGCTCGAATCTCCGGTACAGTACAGTAGAGGCTGGAATTAGTATTTGAAAATAAATCGGGACCAAGTCGGTACCCGATTTATTTGTGTACAGGAATAGAAATTTCTTTAAAATCATCGGCGATATCGGTAGCTGGAAATACTTCTCTTGCTTCCTCCACATGTAATTGCGAAGCTCTTTTGTCGTATCTAGAGCTGATATGATTAAGACACAGCTGCTTCACTCCAGCGTCTCGTGCGACCTGTGCTGCTTGTGTAGTTGTTGAATGAAAATAATCATACGCAAGCTGTTCCTCTCCCTTAGAAAACGTGGCCTCGTGGATAAGAAGGTCAGCATTTGAAGCAAGTAAGTAGGCGTTATCACATAGTCTTGTATCACCTAAAATTGTCACGATCCTTCCCTTGATATCCTCACCACGAAACTTGGAAGAATCAATGATAGTTCCATCTTCTAAAATTACGTTTTCTCCAGCCTTTATATTTTTATATAAAGGCCCAGGTGGAATATTTGCTTCCTGAAGCTTTTCTACTAATAAAGAGCCTGGACGGTCCTTCTCCACCACTCGATATCCATATGATGGAATTCCATGCTCCAATTTACGAGCTTCAACCGTGAACTGCTCGTCTTCAAACACCATCCCCTCTTCAATCTCTACAATCTTTAGAGGATACTTTAAATACGTTCCGCTTACTTGCAAAGAAATGTCCACATAATCTTTTATCCCCTTAGGACCATAAACCGTCACAAGTGATTCTCCTCCTTGGAAGGATCGACTGGACAATAAACCAGGTAAACCGTATATGTGATCACCATGAAGATGGGTAATAAATATCTTTTCAATGCGGCGTGGCTTAATAGACGTATGTAAAATTTGATGCTGAGTGGCCTCACCGCAATCAAACATCCAAAGTGCCCCTCTTTCATCCAACAGCTTCAGTACAAGAGAGCTTACGTTTCTAAGTTTTGCTGGTACCCCCGCCCCCGTACCAAGAAATAAAATATCCATTTTATACGCTCCTTTATGTAAAAAACCGACGTCAACAAAGACATCGGATCAAGTTCATTCTAACTATCACTATACCATATTTGTAGCGAGATTCTTACTATATATGCAGATCTCTCTTTTCATAAGCGATAAAGGTATAGATTGTCAAGGCTACAACTAATAGAACGCTAACTGTTATATATATGGCATCATACCCGGCTCCACCAATGATGTCCTTTGCCTCATAATATTTAAAAGGAGTGAAGACAGTAAGAATCTCCAGATTTTCGTTAAGGTCAATAGCCATCGATAAGAAAAAAGCAATTAATAACACAGCTGTAGAAATGCTGGCAGCTCTCTTTGGATGCTTTATACTAGCTGCAATGGATGTTCCCAAGGATAAAAACAGGAGTTGCAGGATAAACATACCACCCATCAATTCAGCAATCTCTATCATATATGACTCATCTGTCTTATTATAATAATCCACCATGGAGTGAGAAATCAAAAAAGTGATAAGATTTAGTACAATAATAGCTACCAATGAAGCCATCCATTTTGAAAAGATCACCTGTCTTCTAGAGATTGGTTTCACTAACAAGAATTCCGCTGTTTTATCTCTTTCCTCTTTTGAGACGATGTTCGCACCTAACATCACAGCATGAATGGTGGTCATAACCATTAAATATAAAAACAAAATCCCATAATAGCCGTTAACCGTTGTTAAATCTAACGAACCAGTCCCCATCATGGCCTGCATCGCCTTTGGCATACTAGCCATGAGTTCATTAATAGACTGACCGGAAGATTCTGTTGCTCCGTACTTACTCATTCCCCCAGCCACCATAGCAAGAATTCCTAGACACCAAATAACGAGTGACTTTCTTAGTGCTTTTACCTCTCTGGTAAATACATTCACCATAACCCCTCCTTCCTTACACCGATCCCATATCCCTTTTTGTATAGATGAAAAAGCTTGCGACAAGAGCTGTGATTACCCACACCAATCCGACTATCAGATACGACCATTCATACTGACTGTTTTTTATAATATACATGTAGTCAAAATACTTAAATGGAGTGAGATATCGAACAGAAGCTTCACCCACTGTAGCCCCAAACATTCCAATAAAAAAGAAAGAAAAGACGACACCTAGTGATAAAGAAAGAACGGATTTCAACTTTGGCAATAGCATGGATGCAATCACCCCTATGGCTAAAAACATTATCTGGACAAAAAAGAGAGTGAAGGAAAGAAGAAAAAATGCTTGTTCATTAAAATTCTCCGTCTTTACATATAAAGCAATGATATAAGCAAAGAGAATAAAGAATAGGCTAGTAATTGCAATAGATACAAATGCTGCTGAGAGCTTTGACACAATGATCGTTGACCTTGAAACCGGCTTGGTAAGGAGAAAATCAACTGTCTTTTCGCGTACCTCCTTGGATAGGATCGAAGCACCTAACATCATCGCCTGTATCGCACCGCATAACGCAATATACATATACACATATGAGTAAAACCCAAGGAGGCTAGTAAAGCTACCTATTTCAATCCCAACCGCTTTGCGTAATGTTTCCGGGAGGGTTTTTAAAAGCTCGTTCACTTGTTCCGCATCTTTCGCAAAGGAAGGAAAAAGTGACATAAAAAAGAGCACAAGGGTGATAAGGGAGACACTCCAGATAATCGTCGACTTTCGATAAGCTTTTATTTCATGAAGAAAGATATTCACCATCTACTCCTCCTTTTCGTAGTAGTGCATGAAAATTTCTTCAAGGGTTGGTTCTTCTACCCACAAATTTTTAAGTGGTATCTCTGCTATTTTACTAATAATTGCATTCATGTTCCCTTTGTAAATAAAGGACACCGTCTTTTCATTTACTTTGATATCTGTGACACCTTCTAGCTTGAAAACTTCAGAAGATACATGATTAACAGCTTCTAGTCTAAATTTCTTATAACTATTCTCTGTTAACTCGCTCATCGTCTCGACTTTCACGATTTCTCCTTCTTTAATAATGGCCACACGATCACAAAGCTTTTGAACTTCACTCAAAATATGAGAGGAGAAAAGAATGGTTGCACCCTTCTTATTTTCTTCTCTTAATAATTCAAAAAATTTCTGTTGCATTAATGGATCCAAGCCACTTGTCGGCTCATCAAGTATAATAAGCTTCGGTTCGTGTAATAATCCTTGAACAATTCCAACCTTCTTTTTGTTGCCAAGCGAAAGATCGTCAATCTTCTTAGAGAGATCGAGATTTAATGCTTCAGCAAGCTCACGTATTCTTTTTGTACAATCCTTTTTATAGAAGCTTGCAGAGTACTTAAGCAAGTCAATAACCTTCATATTGTCATAATAAAAGACCTCTGATGGAAGATAGCCAATCTCCTTTTTAATTTCAGGAGCATATTTGATACAGTCCTTCCCAAAAATCGTAGCACTTCCACTTGTTGGATAAATAAGTGCAAGCAATGTTCGAATGGTTGTCGATTTCCCAGCTCCATTTGGTCCAATGAAACCAAAAATCTCCCCTTCTTTTACTGAGAAACTGATATTTGATATTCCTCTTGCCTTTCCATACATTTTCGTTAACTGATTGCTTTCAATCACATTCATAAAGAAAGCCTCCTTTTTAGACAGTTGATCTATCTAACACCATCATACTACATGAAAAATAAGGCAACAATCATTTTATGAAATATTTTTATTAATCCATTTCATAAAATAAATAAATAACGCTTTCATTTCAATTGAGGATAGTTCAAGCGATTTGGTTAAAAATAAATACGTAAATTTGTGAAGAATTATTTGCTTATTTCGCTAGAAACCGATAAAATTCTGTACTTGTATAGGTCAATTTTTTTTTATAAAAATACATATATAACATGGAAATACCCTGGAAGAGAGGTTCTTAACGTGACACAAAATGAGAAACCGACTGCATTAATCATGATATTTGGAGCAACTGGTGATTTAGCAAATAGAAAACTGTATCCTTCGCTCTATAAACTATTTGAAAAAGGAAAGCTTTCAGACAAATTTGCTGTAATCGGAGTTGCTAGAAGACCATTAACAAATGAGGAATTTCAAGAGAACATCAAAAAATCGGTAAAGTCTTCTATTCAAAAAGAAAACCGAATTGATGAATTTGCTTCGCATTTTTACTATCATTCACATGATGTAACTGATTCAAATTCATATGCAGTGCTTAATAACCTAGCAAATCAACTTGACTCAAATTATGAATTACAAGGCAATCGCATCTTTTATTTAGCGATGGCACCTGAGTTCTTTGGAACCATTGCACTCCATTTAAAAGAAGATGGTTTGACCAATGTGAGTGGATTTAAACGCTTAGTCATTGAAAAACCATTTGGTCATGACCTTCCATCAGCACAAGAGTTAAATGATCAAATCAGAACTGCATTCTCTGAAGATGAAGTGTACAGAATTGACCATTACCTAGGAAAAGAAATGGTTCAAAATATAGAAGTTATTCGATTCGCAAATGCGATTTTCGAACCGCTTTGGAACAACCGTTATATTTCGAATATTCAAGTAACTTCTAGTGAGGTTCTTGGAGTTGAAGAGCGCGGACGCTACTATGAGAAAAGCGGTGCGTTAAGAGATATGGTTCAAAACCATATGCTCCAAATGGTCGCATTACTTGCAATGGAGCCGCCAATTAAGTTAACAACAGAAGAAATTCGCTCTGAGAAGGTAAGAGTCCTTCGTGCTCTTCGTCCAATTGAAGGTGAAGAAGTAAAAGAATACTTTGTTCGCGGTCAATATGACAAAGGTACGGTAGAAGGCACAGAAGTTTTAGGATACCGTGAAGAGCAAATGGTTAACCCTGAATCTAACACGGAAACATATGTAGCTGGAAAACTAATGATTGACAATTTCCGCTGGGCAGGAGTTCCTATTTATATACGTACAGGAAAGAGAATGGATTCAAAATCCACAAAAATTGTTATCCAGTTTAAAGACATTCCTATGAACCTATATTATAGCCCTGAGGAAACATTAAATCCGAACCTACTTGTAATTCATATTCAACCAGAAGAAGGCATTACGCTGCATCTGAATGCAAAAAAAGCAGGTCAAAACATTGCAGCAACTCCTGTTAAATTAAACTATGCAAATCGTGGAATCGATGGATTAAATACACCAGAGGCATACGAGAAGCTTCTATTCGATTGCATGCGCGGTGATGCAACCAACTTTACACATTGGGATGAAGTTGCTCTATCTTGGAGCTTTGTTGATAAGATTTCTGATGTTTGGGAAAATCAAAAGGCAGAGAATTACCCTAACTACAACGCAGGTACTGTGGGCCCTCGTGAAGCGGATGAGCTTCTTGAGAAAGATGGATTCCATTGGTGGCCAATCTCTAATTTTGACGTTGATAAGTGCTAGTACTTTCTTAAATTATAGATACAAGAAACGACGTATGGTTTGGCTTACGTCGTTTCTTTATTTAGTTTGTAAAAAAAAAGCGGCCGATTCCCTCATCTAGGTTCAAAAGGGTCCGCACTTTCGGTTGGGGAATCATGATAGGCAGCATAACTGATAAATAAACGGAGAAATTCCGCTTAATTAGAAAATATTATTAAAAATGAGCTAAATAACCGGAGAGATTCCGCCTATTGGCTCGAAAAAGTAAAAAAGGATCGATTTTTCTTTGCATAAGCGTAAAACATCCCCTTATTTCCCCCAAAACGAGGCTCTATTCCGCTTCTAACCGGAAATTCTCCGCTTATTTGATGGGAGCTTTTTAACTCCCCATTCTCTTATTAAATGTACGCAAAAACAGCCTACCCAATTGGGTAGGCTGTTTTTGCTTCTAGAAGGCTTAGAACCAGTTTGTATGGAATGTGCCTTCTTTATCTGTACGTTGGTACGTATGTGCACCAAAATAGTCACGTTGAGCCTGTAACAGATTCGCTGGAAGTGTTTCTGTACGGTAGCTGTCGTAGTATGAAAGAGCAGCAGAGAAACATGGTACAGGAATACCGTTTTGAACTGCAACAACCATGATGTCACGAAGAGCATGCTGATAGCTTTCAACGATTTCCTTGAAATATGGATCAAGTAATAAGTTTTTAAGCTGTCCGTCACGATCATATGCTTCTTTAATCTTTTGAAGGAATTGAGCGCGAATAATACATCCTCCACGGAAGATCATCGCAATTTCTCCGTATTGTAAATCCCAATTATATTCTTCTGAAGCTGCACGCATTTGTGCGAAGCCTTGTGCGTAAGAACAAATCTTACTCATATAAAGAGCTTTTCGAACTGATTCGATAAATGCCTTCTTATCACCAGCGAATTCCTTCGCAGTTGGTCCACCTAATACTTTGCTAGCATGAACACGTTCTTCCTTCATTGCTGAAAGGAAACGAGCGAAAACCGACTCTGTAATGATTGGAAGTGGTACTCCAAGGTCAAGAGAGCTTTGGCTTGTCCACTTACCAGTTCCCTTTTGTCCTGCTGTATCAAGGATAACATCAACAAGTGGCTTACCTGTTTCTTCGTCTTTTTTCGTGAAAATATCAGCTGTAATTTCGATTAAGTAGCTATCAAGCTCACCTTTGTTCCACTCAGCGAATACTTCATGAAGCTCATCTGCACTAAGACCAAGTACATGCTTTAATAGGAAGTATGACTCAGAGATTAACTGCATATCTCCGTATTCAATTCCATTATGAACCATTTTCACATAATGACCTGCTCCATCTGGACCGATATACGTTGTACAAGGCTCTCCGTCAACCTTCGCAGAAATATCCTTAAAGATAGGTGCAATTAACTCATACGCTTCTTTTTGTCCACCTGGCATAATTGAAGGCCCTTTAAGTGCACCCTCTTCTCCGCCTGAAACGCCTGTTCCAACGAAGTGGATACCTAATTCACTAAGTTCTTTATTGCGGCGCTGTGTATCAACAAAATATGTGTTTCCACCGTCAATAACGATATCACCTTTATCAAGTAATGGCTTTAATTGATCAATTGTCGCATCAGTTGGCACACCAGCTTTAACCATAAGCATGATTTTACGTGGCTTTTCTAATGATTCAACAAATTCTTCCATGCTATATGTACCAAATATATTTTTTCCATTTGATTCTGCAAGCATTTCATCTGTTTTTTCGCTTGAACGATTGTAAACTGAGACTGTATAGCCTCTGCTCTCGATGTTCCAAGCAAGGTTTTTCCCCATTACCGCTAACCCAATAACTCCAAATTGTTGTTTTGTCATTTTTTTACTTCCCTTCTAGCTAAATACTTATATACATAAGAATCCACTTTACTTTAGCAAGATTAAGCAAAAAGCGCAAGTAAGGTGATTAATTAAATATTCAAATATATTTTTTCCTGAATTTTTTTATCTATGTTAGTCTTCTTTCCTATCTCTCGCCGTATGTAAAAAATCTTTATTAAAGCTTGTATCTGTCCCAATTGAAGGCGTTTGCCTTTTCTTCCGAGCCATTCCTGCCCTATTTATAATGGCCGTACCGTACTTTTCTTTTAATTTTGAAACAGCATTTAATAGCGGCTCTTTTTTTGCATCGCGTTCATAAGAAAACAGATCGAGCTGTTTCACTGCTTCATTCACATGTATTAAGTCTGTTCCTGTGATTCCAAGAAGACGGATGGCATTCCCATTCCAATTAGTGTGAAACAATCCTTTGGCAAGTTGAGAAATCTCCTCTTGTTTATCTACTGGATTATTTAGTTTTTTACTTCTAGTCAACGTTTTTCGATCCTTATACCGTATCGTTACACTTAATCCCGTTGCCAACACTTGTTTTACTTTTAGTCTTGAAGATACTTTCTCTGCCAGCTTCTCTAAAACTTCGTTTAACTCTCTGACATTTGTAACATCCTTCGGAAGAGTGGTTGAGTTTCCAACGCTTTTAAAGTCAGAAACAGAATTGGGATCCACTTCACGGTGATCGAGCCCATTCGCTCGTTCCTTAAGACGTACTCCATTGATTCCAAGAAGTGCTTTTAACTGAATCTCATTTCCTTTTGCTAAGTCACCAATCGTAAGTATTCCTATTGTTTTTAATTTCTCAGCTGTCTTTTGGCCAACACCGTGCATTTCACCCACATTCATCGGCCACAAAACTTGTTTGATATCTCTTTTTCTAAGAACCGTGATTCCTAATGGCTTCCTCATATCGGAAGCAGTTTTTGCTAAAAATTTATTGGGAGCAATTCCAATGCTGCAAGGAAGGTCAAACTGTTCTAACATCCTAGCTTGAATCGTTTTTGCAATTTCAAGAGGTGATCCAAACTCGTAGCTTTCTGTAATATCTACATATCCTTCATCAATGGAAACCGGCTCAACAAGGTCCGAAAACTGCCTTAACAGATCAAAGATAGCGGCAGAGGCAGACCGATAGCGCTCAAAATTGGGTTTCATCACGATTAAATCAGGACATAGCTTTCTAGCTTCCCATAACGGCATGGTTGTTTTCACCCCAACACGCCTTGCTTCATAGCTGCAGGTAACAATGATGCCGCGTCTTTCCTCCACATTACCCGCAATCGCAAGTGGCTTCCCCTTTAAACTTTGGTCGTAAGCCATTTCCACGGACGCATAAAAGCTATTCATATCCACATGAAGGATGACACGACCGTTTTTCGGGTACATTTCTCGCATAGCCCACCTCCTCACTATTGTCCTTATATTTTACCAGAAGAATTGGATGACGAAAAAAAGAGAGCCGCAGGCTACTCTTCTTGGTGTGATTTCATATAATGTTGGATTTCATTTATTCCTTCTAGCGATTGAACAAGCTTAGATGGATCGATTAATGTAATTAAACGAGAATCCAAGTTGGCAATGGAAGAAAAGTAACTAGTTTTATTAAATGCTACTAACCCTAACTGCTTTAAATTTTCCTTTTCAATATCAATAATCTCTTTTGCGTCGTTAACAAGGAATCCAATCGTTAATTCATCAGTCTTTACGACAATCATCCTCGTTTGATCATTGTATTGAATGGCTCGGTGGTATAGGATCTCCTCAAAATCTATAACAGGCAGTAATTCCCCTCTTACTTTCACAATTCCTTTCACATACAAAGGTAAATGAGGGATTGGTGTAATTCCTTCCACCTTCTCTATCGAAATCACATGTTCAATGGGAATTCCGTATTCTTCCGTCCCTACTTGAAAAACGACTACTTTTGTTGTAAGCATGGGTACTCGCTCCAATCTAGCACAAAGGCATCAAACTTTATACCTGTATCATACTAACATTCCTGCTATTTTGTCTATCGAAAGTAACAAAAAAGAGTGAAGGATCTAATATGGTACCTGTAGTAAGGACACTTGAAAAAGAGTGTTTTATCTACAG
>WTKE01000113.1 GCA_011524525.1 Bacillus sp. (in: firmicutes)
GAGCAAAGGACTGAAAATCCTTGTGTCGGCGGTTCGATTCCGTCCTGAGCCATCTATGAAAGAGGAGTTTGTCCTATGACAAATTCCTCTTTTTTGTTACAGAGATGTAATATTCAAGTAAAATTCTTCCAAGAATTTTGTCGAAAATAGTCTTAGATATTTTTATGAAAAATGAAAGCGTTTCTATTAGGAAAGGCTGTTATATCAATGTTTTGGTAGGAAACCTACGTAAGATGTCATTCTATTCATTCAAATACTTTTTGTAATATAATGTCATTAATTATACATTTGTGTTACATATCAGGAGCTAGTAAACTCTTAATAGCTTATTTATGGTAAAGTAAAGAAGTCTTATTATGCAATTATGTAAAAATAAAAAGAGTTAAAAGCACTAAAAGTGTTTTGTTGCGCTAGTCTAGGAGGATTAGAGAAATGGGTTTTTTCAATAAGAGACTTTCCGAACTAACGATCAACGCATCTAATAGTCTAAAACCAACAATAAAAATGGCAGCTATTTCAGCAATGGCAATAGGAGCACTTACATTTGGTGTAAGTACTGCATCTGCTAGTGGCTCTAAATTAAGCACGGTATACTATGTATATATGAATAAAGAATATGTTGGTACTGTTTCTGACAAAGAAGTGGTTCAAGATATTATAGATGAAAAAGTAGAAGAGTTTAAGCAAACATATACAAATTTAGATTTAGCAGCTGATTCACAACTTACATATGTTTCAGAGCAAGTGTTTAGTTCTAGTGCTAAAACAAATGATGAAGAAGTTGTAGAAATCATCCAAAGTAAACTGGCCGTTCAAGCAAATGCTTCCGCTTTAGTGATTGATGGAAAAGCTGTAGCTTACTTAAAAAGTGAAGACGAGGCAGACCAGGTGTTAAATGCTTTGAAGCTAAAGTATGTTACACAGGAGCAACTAACAGAGTTGGAAACTCGTAAGGCAACTCCAGAAGTGGTTTTACCTACGCTAAAGGAAAATGAAGTTCGTCTATTAGACGTATCATTCACAAAAGAAGTTTCACAAAATGTAGAAAAAGTGACTCCAGATAAAATACTAACGGTTGAGGAAGCAGTTAACTTTTTAACTAAGGGTACATTAGAAGAAAAGAAATACTCTGTAAAAGAGGGAGATGTGTTAGGTGGAATTGCCTCAGCACATGGAATGGAAATTGCACAATTATTATCCATTAATCCTGGTATGACAGAAGATAGCGTGTTAAAGATTGGGCAAGAATTGAATGTAACCTTCCTCCAACCCCTTCTTCAAGTAGTAGTAGTGAAAGAAGAAGCAAAAAAGGAAACCATACCATTTGCTAATCAAGTAATAGAAGATGGAACGATGTATAAAGGTGATACAAAAGTAGAACAAGAGGGGAAAGAAGGGGCTCGCGAGGTAACATATAAAGTCTCCGAGCAAAATGGAATCCGTGTTGCTCAAGAGATGACGAGTGAAAAGATCCTTCAAGAACCTGTTAATTATATTGTTAGAAAAGGCACAAAAGTTGTACCATCTCGTGGTGATGGGTCCCTTGCATGGCCAGCAAATGGAGGTTATGTTTCCAGCCAAATGGGCTTTAGATGGGGCAAACAACATAAAGGTATTGATATTGCACGACCTAGCAGTGGAACCATTAAAGCTGCTGACAATGGTACAGTCGTATCTGCTGGGTATGATGGCGGGTATGGAAACAAGATTGTCATTGACCATAACAACGGAATGCGTACGGTTTATGCGCATTTAGCTTCAATCAGTGTAAGTGTTGGCCAAACAGTTGTTAAAGGGTCAGCTATTGGAGTGATGGGTTCAACTGGAGATTCAACAGGTGTCCATCTTCATTTTGAAGTTTATAAAAATGGTAGTTTAGTAAATCCACTGAATTATGTAAATAGATAATATATTAATACCTCTAGTGAAAACTAGAGGTTTTCTATTTCTTAATAAAGGGTGTTGTCTTTTAAAAACGTGAATTCATAGGCATATCATGATAAAGTAAGGATTATGAACAGTAAAAATAGCGGAAGATAATATAAATAGACAGTCAACTAAAGGAGTTATGAAATGGAAAAACGTATACTTGTTGTCGACGATGAAAAACCGATTGCAGATATCCTTCAGTTTAACCTTAAGAAGGAAGGGTACGACGTATATTGTGCCTATGATGGGAACGAAGCATTAAAGATGGTAGAAGAAATTATGCCAGACTTAATCTTATTAGATATTATGCTTCCTCAACGTGATGGAATGGAAGTATGCCGAGAAGTTCGTAAAAAATACGAAATGCCTATTATCATGCTAACAGCAAAGGATTCTGAAATTGATAAAGTTCTTGGTCTTGAGCTTGGCGCAGATGACTATGTAACCAAACCATTTAGTACAAGAGAATTAATTGCTCGTGTGAAAGCAAATTTAAGAAGACATCAAACCAATTTAAGTCAACAGGAAGAAGATGAGACCAATGAGATTGAACTAGGCTCATTGACGATTCATCCAGATGCTTATATTGTTTCAAAGCGAGGGGAGATGATCGAGCTTACTCACAGAGAGTTCGAACTGCTTCACTACTTAGCCCAGCATATCGGACAAGTGATGACGAGAGAACATCTATTACAAACCGTTTGGGGCTACGATTATTTTGGAGATGTTCGTACAGTCGATGTGACCGTTAGAAGGCTTCGCGAGAAAATCGAAGATAACCCAAGTCACCCAACATGGATTGTGACAAGAAGAGGGGTTGGATACTATTTACGAAATCCTGAACAGGAGTAATCAGTAAATGAAAAAGGTTGGTTTCTTTCGATCTATTCATCTTAAATTTGTAATGATTTACGTATTGTTAATATTAATTGCGATGCAAATCATCGGTGTTTATTTTGTTAGGCAGCTTGAAAACACATTGTTAAGAAATTTTGAAACCTCTATTGAAGAGAGAGTGAATCTTCTAGCCTATTACTTAGGAGAAGAGCTAGACAAGGAACGTAACCCAGATGATGAAGGACCAACTCTCGAAGAGGCTGTTAAGAAGATACTATCTGATTTGAATACGGCAGATATTTCAGAGGTCCGTTTAATAGAGGCAAGTACACAGAAGATAATTGGCACCTCAGATCAATATAATCAAGGAATTGTAGGTCAAAGATCTACCGATACATTAATTAGGCGAGTTATTGCTACATCTTCTAATGAAGGTGAGAATGTCACTCAAATAGATCGACAGAAAGGACGGATTTGGATTTTAGTAAAACCGGTTCGTTCCGATGATGATCTTACCGGAGTGATTTACTTGGTAGCAAAAAAAGAAAATGTGTATTCACAAATGAAAACCATTAATAATATTCTTGCGACAGGGACTGGTATTGCCCTATTGATTACAGCAGTACTTGGAATTCTATTAGCACAAACGATTACAAGGCCAATCTCTGATATGCGAAAGCAAGCACAAGCAATGGCTAAAGGAAACTTCTCTCGAAAGGTAAAAGTTTTCGGATATGATGAGATTGGACAGCTGGCGATTACTTTTAATAACCTCACAAAAAAGTTGCAAGAGGCGCAAGCAACAACCGAGGGTGAACGTCGAAAGTTGTCTTCTGTTCTTTCATACATGACCGATGGTGTGGTTGCTACCGATCGAAAAGGACGAGTGATCCTTATCAATGAACCTGCGGCAAAGCTCTTAAGTGTTTCACGTGAAACAATACTATCTAGCTCCATTGTGTCTCTATTAGGCTTAGAAGAAGAATATTCGTTTGAAGATTTACTTGTAGAAAAAGAGTCGCTTATATTAGACTATAGCACTGCGACAAAACCTCTTATTCTTCGAGCGAATTTTTCAGTCATTCAAAAGGAAACAGGTTTTGTAAATGGACTCATAACGGTTCTTCATGATATTACGGAACAAGAGAAAATCGACTTAGAGAGACGAGAATTTGTTGCCAATGTGTCACACGAGTTACGGACACCTTTAACCACAATGAGAAGCTACTTAGAAGCATTATCGGATGGTGCCTGGAAGGACGAGGAAATTGCTCCAAACTTTTTAAGTGTGACACAAACAGAAACAGAGCGTATGATACGTCTAGTGAATGATTTGCTTCAGCTTTCTAAGATGGACAGCAAGGATTATCGACTTACAAAGGAATGGTTTAATTTCGTTGATTTCTTTAATAGAATTATTGATCGTTTTGAAATTATTAAGGAAGAAAACACAGCCTTTGAACGAAAACTATTAAACCATACTGCCTTTGTTGAGGGAGATGAGGACAAGCTTACACAAGTTCTTGATAATATCATTTCCAATGCTATGAAGTATTCCCCACAAGGTGGAAAAATCACTTTTAAAATGGAAGAAAAGGAAGATCATATTGTAGTTAGTGTCAGTGATCAGGGAATGGGCATTCCAAAAGGAAATCTTCAGCAGATTTTTGAACGATTTTATCGTGTGGATAAAGCAAGAACAAGAAAGCTTGGTGGAACCGGTTTAGGACTAGCCATCGCAAAAGAAATGGTAGAAGCCCATGGAGGAAAGATATGGGCGGAAAGCGTGGAAGGGAAAGGGACAACAGTCTCATTCACCCTCCCTTATGATCGAAATGAGGAGGATGATTGGACATGAAATATGAAACGATAAAGTCTATCGTCCTATTAATTCTTGTTGTTTTTAGCATTCTTCTTACGTGGATGTTGTGGACATATCAGCCCAATTATGACATTTTGAAGGAAAGTGGAAATACCGTTGAAGATGTATCGCTTGGTGAAACGAAGGAATTGAGCAAAATTGTTCGTCCTGAACGATTGTTTCTACATCAAGGCGAGAAACATTATGGTACCTTTGATTCTTTTGAAATTGACCAAACCATGAAAGAATTAAGCTTATGGGGATTTAGTGAGTTTGAAGATATATCAGAACTCGTAAAAAACATCCCATCCTTTATTTTTGATAAAAATGCTTTAGAACTTATTTTTCCTGATATTGTTCCTTTAAAGGAATATCGGAGCGCGTTACAATTACCTAGTAATGATATTCCTAAAAGTAACTTTGACCGAATTGTCATTGATTTAGAGCCGGAAACAAGAGAGGGAGGAGTCGTTTATTTTATTTCCTCCAAAGAACATGAAGTGCTTCGTGCATATGTTTCAGCCTCTTATATAAATGACTTTAAAGAACGTTATTTAGTCAACATAAGTGCTAATGAAAAGTTTGCTCTCTATGAACCGATTAATCGGGAAAGTTTTCCGATGCTTAGAAAAGAGTCAGTAAAAGTTGCCTCATATAATTATCTACCTGTAAGATTGTCAACAGAAAAACTCCGTGACGCCTTATTTAGCGATCCTAATGTAGTGTCAAAGAATTATAGCTCTTTCGGTGAAGAGTACACAGATACTACTACTTTGATGAGCGTTAATAATGAAACATATACCGTTTCCTATGTGAAAACAGAAGATGTTGAAAGTGGGACAACAGCGAAATCGGATCATCTTTTAGAGAAAAGTATTGGTTTTATTAATAGTCATGGAGGTTGGACGGATAATTATCGCTACGTAGGAATGGATGAGTCTGAACAGGTCATTTTATTTCGATTATACGATTTAAGTGGTTATCCCATCTTTGGCGATAATGGAGTATCGGAAATCTTACAAATCTGGAATGCTAGTGGAATAAATAAGTATTATCGAAGTAATTTCATGTTAGGAAGTAGAGTGGATGCCACTGAAATTACTCTTCCCTCAGGTGTTAATGTGCTAGAGGAGTTGAAAAAAGTAGAGGATTTTGACCTTGATTTTCTCCAGGATCTTTCAATTGGCTATCATATGTCCAGGGATACACAGAATGTGATTTTCTTAGAGCCTGCTTGGTATTACAAGTATAATGATGAGTGGAAAATGGTGCCTAGCAGTGAGAATGGAGGGATAAAGCATGGATTGGAGTAGAATTAAAACCATCTTTATCCTTTCTTTTTTCGTTTTAAATATATACCTCATGAATGAGTTCTTAAAGATTCGTACCGCAACTAAATATGAATATGCGACGAATCCTTCTCTAGAAAACCGATTAAAGGCGGATGAAATCACATACAATGATCTTCCAAAAAACTTTGAAAAGGACAAGTACTTAAGTACGGTACCGAAAGAGTTTACAGAGGAAGAGGTTGAAATGCTTATAGATACAACGCTAAGTGGTCAAACCATTACGATAAGAAACAATCAGTCCATTGAATCCGAATTGGACACACCGCTAAAAGTGAGCAGTAAGGGCCAACCACCTGAATTAGATGCATTTTTAAAAGGATCAGTCATGAATGGTGACCAGTATCGATACTGGGGCAGAGATGATACCGAAAATAGTATTACTTATTATCAGCAGTACCAAGAAAAGCTATTTTATAAAAATCCAAGTGGCCAAATTACATTCAAATTAAATAGCGATAATGAAGTGGTTTCCTACAAACAAACATTACTCGGTAAAATCGAGGAGCTGTCGGAAGACGAAAGAATTATTCAGCCCATCAAGGCGATCGAAACACTTTATGAAAATGGCTATTTACCTTTTGGAACAAAGATAGAGAGAGTCGAGTTTGGCTATTACACACTTGTTCGTTTAACTTCATCACAGGTATTAACACCTGCGTGGCGCTTTGTGTTAAACGGAGGGGAGAACTTATTCGTGAATGCCTTTGAAGGACAAGTCATTCAACTAAAGGACGAAGAAAATAATTGGAGTGAATAGTATGTCATTGCATTTTAGTATCCTAGCGAGTGGGAGTACAGGGAATGCGATTTATGTAGAATCGGAAGGTCAGTCGTTTCTAGTAGATGCAGGACTAAGTGGGAAGCAAATGGAGGGTCTTTTTCAAAAAATTGATCGGGACATTAGTAAACTGTCTGGACTTTTTGTAACCCATGAGCATAGTGACCATATCAAAGGAGTCGGAATATTAGCGAGAAAGTACAAGCTTCCTGTTTATGCTAACGCCAAAACATGGGCGGCTATGAATCATTTAGTTGGGGAAATTCCTGTCGAGCAGAAATTTACGTTTGATATGGAAACTGTAAAAAGCTTTGGTGGGATAGATATTGAATCATTTGGCGTTTCTCATGATGCGGCAGAGCCCATGTTTTATGTGTTTCACCATAATGGAAAGAAGCTCGTTCTAATTACAGATACAGGATATGTTAGTGATCGTATGAAGGGAATCATACAGAACGCAGATGTGTTTGTTTTTGAGAGCAACCATGACGTTCAAATGCTTCGTATGGGGAAGTATCCATGGAGCATTAAGCGCCGAATTTTAAGTGACGTTGGCCATGTATCGAATGAAGATGCAGCCATTGCGATGAGTGAAGTAGCTGGTGATAATACAAAACGTATTTACTTAGCTCATTTAAGTCAAGACAATAATATGAAAGATTTAGCTAAAATGGCTGTTGAGCAAACACTTCAAAGTAAGGGTATCATCATTGGAGAGCAATTTGATTTATACGATACCGATCCTAAAGTTCCAACGGTGTTAACTGCGGTATAAAAAGGTGATTCCGACTTTTCGGGTCACCTTTTTGGTTTATTCTCTGGCAAGAAGGGATTATATTATATATAGGGAAAAAACTACATAGATAATGATTGTTTGAAAGGATTGGTGAATCGTGGGTTATTATGATCAAGACTACGAAACACGGTACAGAAAACAAAAGGGAAATCGAGGAGGATATTTTTTAGCAAGCTTAGTGGGAGCCATTTTAGGTGTTTTTCTAATTGTGGTTGCCTTGCCTCGAATTGGCTTTGATGTTCTTCCATATTCAACAGAAACAGATTCCGATGTAGAAGACGGTACGACAAACAACGACGCTGTTAGAACAGAAAATGTTAGCTTAAACGTAGTCACAGATATAACAAAGGCAGTAGAAAAAGCTGGAGATGCGGTAGTTGGAATTACGAATCTTCAAACGACCAGTTTTTGGTCCGAAACAAGTAGTCAGGAAGCAGGGTCAGGATCAGGTGTTATTTATAAAAAAGTGGATGGAAAAGCATTTGTTGTAACAAACCATCACGTAATCGAAGGAGCAAACTCACTTGAGGTTACATTGTCAGATGGAACAAAGCTTGAAGCTAAGCTAAGAGGCAGTGATGTTTGGACTGATTTGGCTGTTCTTGAGGTGGATGGAAGCAAAATAGAAACGGTTGCTGAGTTTGGTGATTCGGATGCCTTAAAAATTGGTGAGCCAGTTATCGCAATCGGAAACCCTCTTGGGGCAACATTTTCTGGTTCTGTTACACAAGGGATTGTATCAGGTTTAGAACGTGCCATTCCTGTTGATATTAACCAAGATGGTGCGATAGATTGGCAGGCTGAAGTTCTCCAAACGGATGCTGCGATTAACCCGGGGAATAGTGGTGGAGCATTAATTAACATCAGTGGGCAAGTGATTGGCATTAACTCTATGAAGATTGCCCAGAGCTCTGTAGAGGGTATAGGCCTCTCCATTCCAATAAAGTCCGCCGAGCCAATTATTAGTGACCTAGAAGAGTTTGGTGAGGTAAAACGACCATATATGGGAATCCAACTTCAATCAGTAAATGAAGTATCAGCCTATCATCAGAAAGAAACATTGAAACTTCCGGAAGATGTAACATCTGGAGTGGTAATTATGACAGTAGATCCAAATTCACCTGCAGAACAAGCGGGGTTAGAAGATTTGGATGTAATTGTTGAAATGGACGGTGACCCAATTAAGGATGTTATTGATTTAAGAAAGCACTTATATAATAAAAAGAAAGTCGGCGATCAGCTGAAAATTAAATTCTACCGTGCCGGAGAGCTTCAAGAAACAACGATGAAGCTAGGTGGAAATACACTTTAGTATTAGGAGAAATGCAGGCGTAATGTCTGCATTTCTTTTTGTGGATAGAAATTTAGCGGTACTTTTGGTAGGATGGGAAAGGAATGTGGATAAGTTTTGGACAAACTATATATAAGATATCCACATAGGATTTTGTTGAAGTTTGGAGAATCTTGAAGGAGGGAAATAACATGATTTATTGCTGTGAGGAACACGTAGATCTTGCCATAGATACGGTCGTAGATGAGTTTGAGACATTTCCAACCTTATTAAAAGTAGAGGGAAATGAGTTATCAACAACCTGTGAATATTGTCGAAATGAAGCTATATATATGGTAGGGAACAAATGATCCTATACAATATGTGGATTAAAAATGTGGACATGTGGATAACTTCTGTGGATATCTTGTTCGTAAAGTGAGGATGAAGTGTGAATATCTCATTATTAACAATTGGTAAACTTAAAGAAAAATATTTAAAGCAAGGTATCGATGAATATTTGAAAAGACTAACGGCATATGCGAAGGTCGAAGTGGTTGAACTTCCAGATGAAAAAGCTCCTGAGCAATTAAGTGACATAGAAATGGAACAGGTGAAGAATAAAGAAGGAGAACGGCTGTTAGCAAAGATTTCTCCAGATACATATGTGATTGCACTAGCGATTGAAGGAAAGCAACGATCATCAGAAGAACTAGCGGATATGATTGATAAGTTAGCTACTTACGGAAAAAGTAAAATAGCCTTCGTTATCGGAGGTTCGCTGGGCTTAAGTAAGGATGTATTAAACCGTGCAGATGAGAAATTATCATTTTCTAAAATGACATTCCCTCACCAATTAATGAGGTTGATTCTCCTGGAGCAAGTGTATCGTGCTTATAGGATTAATCGGAATGAACCGTACCATAAGTGAATGAGGTTTTTTAAAAAAAGCATCTAAATCATTTATAAAAGGTTATTCTAATTGTAGATTCCTCAATAAGAATAACCTTTTGCTTTGTCTTTCCGGTTGGGGGATCAGGTTAATTATTCAGTCTGATTAATAGACGGAGGAATTCCGCTAAATTAATAAATTGGGTGGAAGATACGTCAAATAGAGGAAGAAATTCCGTCTATTGAATTAAAAACCGCAACAATGGGGGACTTTTGCTGTGCATAAGCGGAAATTCTCCGCTTATACACCATGAAATAAGCTCCATTTTGCATTTAACCGAAAAATCTCCGCTTATTTTCGCTAATTATACAAGCAAGGACTAGAATACGTATTTACGATCAAGGTGATAAAAAGAATATAGGAAAACCTCCTTTTAATGAACCGTACCATAAGTAATCAAAGTCTTTTTTAGAGGAAGTGTCAAAGAACCATTCAATTTCCTTGACGCATCATATTTTGTTCTTCGTAAGGACAAGTGATAATGTAGAGAATTTTGGGGAGATGTTGAAGGTTATCGGTACAGATGACTGTTTGAATGTTACTTTTGCATATAAGATAAGAAGGGATGATAGATATTTTGAAGAACCAGAGGGTTAGATAATGTAAGGTCAGACCTATTTGTAAAAGACACCCCAAATATGGATTGGCTTAAGATTTTAAATTCAAATGACACTTGGTGCTTAGATACAATACGGTAAAGGGGAGGCTAAGTTAGTTCTTATCATTTATGAGTTTCTCTCGGCTGTTTGAACACTTCGTCCTGCCAAAGTTGATACAGATAGATGATAAGTGCAAAACCAACCATCATAGCAACAATAGCTATTGTTGGCAAAGTCGATTCACTCGAAACAAGTCCCAATCGTTGCCATACTGGGTAAACGATGTACATAAATAACCCATCCAAGAGTATATTGACAGTCAAATACACCCAAAATTTTCCGAAAGTAAAGTGGAATACCCAGATAACTATAACTAAATAGGCTCCATACACCCAAGGAACTGGGACGACTTTATCCCACCCGAACAGACTAGAACCAGCCTCTTTCCACCATCCGTAATGGTAAGCCGCTTGATATGCCAAAGTATGAATAACGGTCATAAATAGAGCGACCGGCATGTACCTGCGTACAGTATCCATTTTCAAAAAAAACAAGGACAGCCAAGGCAATATCAAGAGTGACCAGAGAATAATCTGTTTCATCATATCATTAATACCCCACATTAGTTTTATGTGTAGTGTTACTCTCGGTTCATATATTTATTCGATAAAAGCAACCGAAACTTACTAAATAAACAATTCTCTCATCTGAATATCCTCTTTAGTAGTGTATAGTTTATCAGGCTTTAACATATTATGCTTCCAGAAAAAAGAGTTATCAAAAATTTCATTGATAACTCTTAGGTGTTTGAATATAGGTTTTTGCTAGTTTATCTTACAATCCAAATCTCTTGAGAGAGAAAAGAGAAAGGTCAAAATTACTTTTGCCCTCTAAAGCAAGTTGGCTTAGAACTTCTCCCACTACGCTACCAAATTTAAACCCATGACCTGAAAAACCACAGGCAATAAGAATATGTTCATGTTCAGGATGAAAATCAATGATAAAATGATTGTCACTTGAAATGGTATATAAACAAGTTTTGCCTTGATTTAATGCTCCATTTGCTTTAGGCAGATAGGTTTGAAGGAAGAACCTAAGATCCGCTTCATCTGTCTCGTAATGCCCGAAATTTTGTTTAAGCTGGTCAGGATCAATTTCTTGTCCACCATCTGACCTTCCAATTTTTAAACCTTTGCCATCAATGTTAGGGAAACCATAAAACATATTACCCCCATCTTCTACATAATAAGATGGAAAATTACCAGCATCATAGAGCTCCTCAGGTGTTTCAAACCAACCAACTACTTTTCGAGTTGGCTGAATAGGAAGGTTAATAGTAGGAAGTAGTTTGGCTGCCCAAGCACCTGCAGTGACAATCACCTTTTTTGCATGGAAAACCTTGTTTTCAGTTATGATTTTTACACATTCCTTGTCATGCATATCAATTTGCTGAACAGGCGTATTAGTGACAAGTTGAACCCCATTTTTTATAGCCAACTCTTTATAGGCCTGTATCGCATTTTCACTATAGAGCAATCCTGATTCTGTTTCATAGCACCCAATAAAATTGTCAGGTACAGAAAATCCTGGCCACTTTTGTTTCACTTCCTTGCCGCTTAGAACTTCTAATGGCAACTCAAATTTATTAGCAGCAGCAATGGTTTCCTGAAGAAAGACAGAGTCTTTTGGACCGAGTCCAAGGACTCCTGTTTTTTCAAAAATTTTATAGCCAGTTTGCTTTTGTAATTCCTCCCATAATTGTTGGGCCCGTTTTGCTAGTGTTACGTACTGTCTACCTTCACCATAGGCATGCCGAATCATACGAGTATCCCCGTGATGACTTCCATGACTATGAGGGGGTTCAAAGGCATCAATAAGTAAGGTCTTTACCTGCTGTTGTGCTAAAAATGCACCAGCAGCCATTCCCATAGTCCCAGCACCAATGATTGCAACATCAAAAAAGTGTTCTTTGTTCAAGTCCATTATCTCCAATCTATGTTTTTCTAAAATGTACTCTTTTAAACAAAAATACTATCAACTTATTAAAATTCAATGCAAATATAATATAAATTTTTGGCAATAGTGGAAAAATTGTTTGACAACATCCTTCAAGTTACATAATATCAGTATATATTAAAAATTGAATAACTTATCACGAGAGACTGAGGGACAGGCCCGATGACGTCCAGCAACCATCATTAAAATGAAAGGTGCTAATTCCTGCAGAGTGTTTCATTCTGAGAGATAAGGTTTAGATAAAAGCCTCTTTCTGATTGAAAGAGGTTTTTTTATATTCATAGAAATTCTAGAAAACTATAAACAAAGGAGTCAAAAAAATGAAAAGAAGATCTCGTTTACTTACACCAGTGATTGCGCTAATAGGATTGGCGGGAATATTGAATGGTTGTTCTTCCAAAGAAACGGCAGATGTAACAAAGGATGAAGTAATTTTAGTAGGGACACAAAATGATTACCCTCCTTTTGCCTTTGCGGATGAGAATAATGAACTGACAGGATATGATATTGAAGTTGTAAAAGAAATTGATAAAAAGTTAGATGGTTATACGTTTGAGTTTGTTGCCACTCCATGGGATAGTATGTTTCTTGCACTAGAATCAAATAAGATTCAGGCAGTTGCAGACCAGGTAGCAAAAACTCCAGAACGTGAAGAAAAATACTTATTTACAGATGAGTCTTATTTTGCAGCGGAAACAGTGATTGTCGTAAAATCAGGTCGAACGGATATTAAAACATTAGAAGATTTAGAGGGTAAAAAAGTTGGAGCTTTAGCTGGGGATTCTTATACATTATTACTGGAAGAACATAATAAAAAAGTTGATAATGATATTATTTTAAAATATAGCGAAAGTGGGACCCCTTCAGAAATTTTACAGGATGTACAAAATGGTCGTATTGATGCCTATGTAAATGATCCTATTATGATTCAATCGGTTATGGAAAAATATGATTTAGATATAGAAGTTGTTGGACAACCTATCGTAAATGATAACATGGGAATCGTGCTTAAGGACGCTGAGCAGGGTGAGAAGTTAAAGGCGCTTATCGATCCAGTTTTAAAAGAGTTGAAGGAAGATGGCACCTTAGCCAAGCTTTCAAAAAAATGGACAGGCGGAGAATATATCCCTGAATAAGGTTAGAGAAGGGAAAACACTATGGACAATTTATTAGATATCAGTTTTTTAATAGAAAGCTTTCCTATTATTATCGCACGGTTACCTATTACAGTTGGTATTGCTGTGGGTTCAATGGTTTTTAGCTTATTTATTGGGCTCGCTACAGCACTTATAAAAATCTATCAAGTTCCTGTATTAAAGACCATCTCATCTTGTTATGTATCTTTTATTAGAGGCACACCATTATTAGTTCAAATCTATCTCGTATTCTATGGAATACCAAAAGTAATATACTATTTACAAACGGAATATGGTTGGCTATTAAATGTTGACGTAAATATTATTGCTCCTGAAATATATGCTTTATTAGCCTTTTCAATTAATTTGGGAGCTTATTTGTCTGAAACCATAAGATCAGCAATTGAGTCAGTTGATCGAGGTCAGTTTGAAGCAGCTAAAGCTATAGGAATGAGCCCAACGCAAATGATGCTTAAAATTATCTTCCCACAAGCTTTAGCAGTAGCCATACCGAACCTAGGCAATATGTTTATCAGTACGATTAAGGACACTTCACTTGTATTCATTATTGGTGTTATTGATATTATGGGACAAGCAAAAATCCTCGGTTCGCGTGGGCTAGCCTTTTTTGAAGTCTATATTGCTGTATCCATTGTCTATTGGATTCTTTGTATTATTGTCGAGAGGCTCCTTGTAAAAATAGAGAAGCGTGCCCGTAGATATGAAAGAGGGGTTGCGTGATGATTAAATTAGAGAATATCCATAAATATTACGATCACCAACATGTATTAAAAGGAATTAATCTTTCGGTTAATAAAGGAGAAGTTGTATCTATCTTAGGACCAAGTGGTTCAGGTAAATCAACTTTATTACGCTGTATTAATTTCTTGGAGAATCCTTCAAGTGGAATGGTAGAGATTAGCGGGAAAAGAGTAGACGTTGAATCAGCAAGTAAGACAGATATTCTTTCTTTACGAACATCTACCGGGATGGTATTTCAGCAGTATAATTTATTTAAAAATTTAACTGTGTTACAAAATGTGATGATTGGTTTAACTAGTGTTAAGCAGTTGAACCCTGTTGAAGCGAAAGAGGAGAGTATAGATATTCTTGAAAGGGTTGGCTTGCAAGATAGACTAAACCATTACCCTGCTCAGCTTTCAGGTGGACAACAACAAAGGGTGGGAATCGCTCGAGCGTTAGCACTGAAACCAGAAGTTTTGTTATTTGATGAACCGACATCTTCTCTTGATCCTGAGCTAGTTGATGAAGTACTAGCTGTAATAAAGAATGTGGCAAGCGAAGGCAATACCATGTTAATTGTTACGCATGAGCTTAATTTTGCGCGTGAGATTTCTGATCGAGTTGTCTTTATGGAATCAGGAATGATCCTTGAAGAGGGAACGGCAGAACAAATTTTTAGCAATCCTAGAATAGAAAGAACAAAGAAATTTTTAAGTAAGGCAATAAGATAGTAAATTTTAGTAGTAAGAAAATTTAAATAATACTGCAACTAATGGTTGAAGACTGATTAAGAAATTGTTAGAATAAGATAAATGAAAAGGCTATGTGTAACTGGCGAAACGCGGATAACCGCGAGGGAGCACATGGTGTCGTAGCCGTTCGCCTGGGCAGAGGTAAGGGTTATAAACCCTTGCCTCTTTTTGTTCAAATTTACAATAAAAAAGGAGAAACAATATGAGCCCAATTACATTAAAAAAAGTTAACCAAATTAAAACATTAAATAATATTTCAGAAACCGGGTTAAAAGTCTTTCGTAAGGATAACTTTGCAGTCGACAATGACTGTGAAAACCCGGATGCAATCATTGCTCGTAGCTTTAACATGCACTCAATGGATTTCGGTAGTAATTTAAAAGCAATCGCTAGAGCTGGAGCAGGGGTTAACAATATTCCTGTCGAAAAATGTACAGAGCAAGGAATTGTCGTTTTTAATACTCCTGGAGCAAATGCGAATGCTGTAAAAGAGATGGTTTTAACGACAATAATGGCTTCATCAAGAAACCTTTTTGCTGGTGTGTCATGGACAAAGACCTTAGAAGGTGAAGGGGACCAGGTTCCAAAGCTTGTAGAAGCAGGGAAAAAACAATTTGTAGGTAAAGAAATCAAGGGTAAAACTCTAGGTGTTATTGGATTAGGTGCAATTGGAGCACTTGTTGCGAATGATGCCATTGCTTTAGACATGGATGTAATTGGATTCGACCCATTTATCTCTGTTGATACAGCATGGAATTTATCACGTACGGTCCAACGTGCATTAACCATTGAAGAATTGTTTGCAAATGCTGATTATATTACGGTGCACACACCATTAACTGATGATACAAAAGGAATGTTTAATAAAGCAACCTTTAGCATTATGAAGCCTGGCGTTCACATTTTGAATTTCTCACGAGGTGAACTTGTGAATGAAATTGATTTGGCGGTTGCGCTTGAAGAAGGAATCGTAGGTCAATATATTACAGATTTCCCTAACGAAAATGTATTGAAAATGGAAAACACTATTTGTGTACCACATCTTGGTGCATCAACAGCAGAATCTGAGGAAAATTGTGCAATTATGGCGGGGCGCCAAATAAAGGATTTCCTTGAGACAGGAAACATTAAAAACTCAGTGAATTTCCCAAATGCTTCCCTACCATACTCTGGAAAACAGCGTGTAGCAGCTTTCCACCAAAATGTGCCTGGAATGGTTGGAAAGATTACTGCAGCTCTATCAAGCTATGAATTAAACATTGCAGATATGGTGAATAGAAGTAGAGGGGAATATGCCTATACTATGATCGATATTGATAACAATGTAACAAGTGATATTATTCCTCAGTTAGAGGAAAAAATCAGCTTGATTGAAGGAATTGTAACTGTACGTATACTTTAATGAGAGTTTATCGAAGGTGATACAAATTTTTGTATCACCTTTTTTGGCATTATAAAAGGATTCATTTAAGGTTCATTTAAGATAAATGGTGTAAAAATGATATAGCTTTAGCGAGAAAAGCAAGGAGGATTAACATTGAATAGAAAACTAGGAAGATTGATTTTAATCATATCAGTTGTAGTGAACCTTTTATTAGTAGGTAAGATCATGTTAGATTCAAGTGAAACAGAGTTGTCTTATGCTATTAGTGGATATCAAGGTAGCCCAGAGGAAGAATTAATAGAGGTAATTAATAGCACAAAAAAAGAACTTAATATTGCTATCTATAACCTTGATAATAAAAATATTGTAGAAGCTATTTCAGCCGCTGCGGAAAGAGGAGTTTCCATTAGAATCATAGCCGATGGGGAAAATACAGAAAACAAAGATAGTAAGAAAATATTCGATGAGCTAGAGGCCCTGAATATACCGGTTAAAATAAATACAGATGAAAAGATGCATATAAAACTAACCATATCAGACAACCGAACCGTCGTAACAGGCTCATTTAACTATACTAAAGACTCTGCAGAAGATAATCAGGAAGTCCTTTTAACCGTAAGTGATTCGGACTTAGCTTCTTCTATGAATGATACATTTAATGAAATGTGGGATAGTGAGGAATTGGTGGGTTGGTAGAAGCAAGGAAATTAAAATTAATAGAAAAACACCTCTATACCCTTCGTATAGAGGTGTTTTTCTATTATAGATACCTGTCCCTAAAAGAAGTATCAGCGATCGTTTCTACACTAAATTCACCGTCAGCATACTTAATGACGGAAACGCTGCAATTATCATGGTGCGGATAATCGCTCATTTCTGTTAATTGCTTTATGTAGTTACCGATTGTTACTCCGTGTGAGAAAACGAGTATATTTCCGCCTTCGTTTTTGTGCTTGTTGATGATTTCTTTAACGACAGAGGTTGTACGTGTATAAAGCTGGGAGTAGCTTTCTCCTTCTGGTGCAGCCATATTTAGGTCATTAAGGGTAAATAATTGTTCAAGTATATTTCCATATCGCTCAGTGATTTCTGATTCTACAAGTGACTCTAAAACACCAAAGTTCATTTCTTTCAGGCGTGGATCTGTCATCGTTGGGAGATTGCGATGACCAACTGCGAAGTTAGCTGTATCTATTACTCGTTGGCTTTCACTAGTGTATACCGCAGTAAATTCAATATCATCAAGGCCTATTCCAACAGACTTTGCTTGAGCAACTCCACGTTCGGTAAGTGGGGAATCACAAAACCCTTGCATACGTTTTTCTACATTATATTGAGTCTCACCATGACGTACAAAATAAAGCTTTACTTCTTTTTCAGAGGACAAGCTATAACACCTACTTTGTATTGTAATTATTGTTTAGTTAACAAGAATTTTACCATACCTACTGGAGAATTGTTAATTTATATAAAGAGAAAGGAATTTTTCACCTTTTGGGTTAATTTATATAAAGTATACAAATACTCGTCCTGTCTTAATTTACTTTCAACTGTCCTAATCTTGAACGTTCTTATTTGCTCGTATTATCTGATTATTAGGAGTGAAGAGCTATGTTAAAGTTAATAAAAAACGGAGAGGTCTATGCCCCAAACTATCTTGGTGTAAGGGATATTCTCATTGCAGATCATAAAATTGCCTTTATAGAGGAGCAAATAAACACTCCTACTTCTTTTGTCCCTATCGAAGTGATTGATGCATCTGGTCAACTTATCGTACCTGGATTTATTGATTCTCATGTTCATATTATTGGTGGTGGAGGAGAAGGCGGATTCAAAACCAGAACCCCAGAAATTATGTTAACAGATATAACGATGGCTGGTGTAACAACTCTTGTTGGTGTGCTTGGAACGGATGGTACAACCAGGAGAATGGAAAGCCTCTTAGCAAAGGCCAGAGCACTAGAAGAAGAAGGCGTTACTTGTTATATCCATACTGGTTCTTATCAAGTACCAGTCAAGACATTAACCTCAAGAATTGAAGACGATCTCATACTAATCGACAAAATTATCGGTGTGGGGGAAGTTGCCATTTCTGATCATCGTTCCTCTCAGCCTACGTTTGAAGAGATGGTTAAAATTGCAACAGCAGCTAGAAATGGTGGGATCTTATCTGGGAAAGCTGGACTAATAGAAATCCATGTAGGGGATGGAGTTCAAAAACTATCATTGCTAGAACAGATCATCGAGAAAACAGAAATTCCTGCTAGACATTTCCATCCTACTCATATTAATCGTAATAAAGAATTATTTGATGCGGGTATTACGTATGCCCAAAAAGGTGGATATGTCGATCTGACGACTAGCACCATTCCTCAATTTTTAGAAGAAGGGGAAGTGAAGTGTTCGACCGGTTTAAGATTAATGCTCGAAAAAGACATCCCCATTAGTAGTATTACTTTTTCGTCAGATGGGCAGGCAAGTCTTCCTTATTTTGATGAAATGGGTGAATTTAAAGGACTAAAAGTGGGAAAAACAAATTCTTTATTCCGGGAGGTAAGGGATGCAGTATTAACTGAGAAAATCCCTCTAGAGCAAGCAATCCAAGTGATTACATCTAATCCAGCACAAGTTCTCAAACTATCACAAAAAGGAAATATTCAAAAAGGGAAGGATGCGGACCTTGTCATTTTAGATAAAGAAACATTAACCATTCAAACGGTTATTGCAAAAGGTCAAATAATGGTAACAGAAGGTTTTCCAATAATAAAAGGGACTTTTGAGTAAAGACCAAAAGTAAAACCTCTTAACGTTTAAAAATTATAACAGGAAAATGCCTATGGGAATTAACGAAGTAAAAAGCTTAACCTAAAAAAAGTGTGGGGTGTTAAAAAATATGAAGCAATTGGGGACGCTATACTTTTTCTGTGGAAAAATGGGAGCTGGAAAATCAACTAAATCAAAACAATTGGCGATAGATAAACATGCGGTACTGTTGTCTGAGGATGAATGGCTTTCATCCCTTTATCCCAATCAGATTGCATCATTTGAGGACTATCTAAAATTCTCAGCGCAGCTCAAGCCGTTGATGAAAAAGCATGTCCAAAATATATTAAGTGTTGGTACAGATGTAGTAATGGATTTTCCAGCTAACACTCAAAAACTCCGAAAGTGGTTTTTGGAGATGGCTACAGAGGTCAATGCAAGCCATCAACTAATTTTTCTTAATCTAAATAACGAGCAATGCTTACGTCAAATTGCAAAAAGGCGTAATGAACAACCTGAAAGAGCAGCTTTTGACACGGAAGCGGTGTTTATTCATGTTACTAAATTTTTTGAAGCACCAGAGGCATCCGAGGGTTTAAATATTCTAGAGTTTAGCGGAAAAGAATAACACCAAGTACCATAATTTAGTGTTAACAATATGGTTTTTATAACCGCTATTTATATCGATAAAGGTGAAGAAACCTTGTTATATCAATAAAAAAAGCAGTGTGATTTCCTATGTGAAATGCACTGCTTTTTTACGTGTTTTTATAGGTACGGGTACTTCAAAAGAGAATGGCTTACTAGTTGGGTGCGGTTTTTCTTTGCTTCCATAAATAATGTAGTCTATACTTTCAGATTCCCAAATAAAATTAGAGGATCGGGATTTTTGTTTGTAGGGGGAAAGTTCATGATCAAACCTTTAAACAGTGATATACCTGATGTTCATACGGTGATGACCATACAAAGCGCAGTGGACGCCATTCTGCAGGCTTCTTCAATGGATGAAGTGATTTATGGGTATGTTATAGCGGTTTTGGATCAGACTTTGCCTTCTACCGGAAATCAAGGAGTAACAAATCCTTTGTCAAAACAGACAGCAGATTTATTAGACATGGCTGCTATTCAACTATTGTACATAGAAAAAGGAATTTTCTCGGCATTCCCTAGGGAAGGGGTATTCACTACTCTGTCCCGTTGTGAGAGGTTAAAGGCAATTAATTTGCTAGAAAGATTAGAAGTCCCATTGGAGAGCTTACCAGAACCTTTTACCAATAATCCAGGTTTGACGCAAAGTATGAAGAATACGATAACCCAGCTTACATTTTTGGGCTATTATTCGGAGTGGACTGGATATGGATCCACTAGATTTAATCGACCTGAATATAAACGTATCGAGTATTTTTCAATAGGTTGGATCCAAACCCAATATCCAGGACCAGCATTTGGATATCGAGATCTCCGTGGTTTTTCATTGGGTGATCCAATCAAAGGGGGAAATCATCATGTCTAATCCTGATGTTATTGTCATTGGTGCAGGAGGAGGTGGAGCGGTTATAGCAAAAGAGCTTGGTGAAAAGGGTTTAAAGGTGTTAATTATAGAAGCCGGCCCATGGTACGGAAATCAAAAGTGGCCCAATCCAAATCTTCAATCTGGGGATAAAGAAAGTTCCGATAAAAATGATTTAGATATTATTCTTTATAGGCAACAACTAAACAAGTATGAGGACAATATGAATAATTTGGTGACAGGTAGTTTTCGATGGGGCCCAGCAGATAGAGATCGGGCACCATGGGTTCGCTTAGCACCACATAAGCAAATTATATGGCAAAGTGCGGGGGTGGGAGGGTCCACACAGCATTATACAGCTAATTCTCCTCGGGCTTTTCCACCAGCGATTGACCGATTATGGCCCCTTTCCTATCGAGAACTCATTCCTTATTATGAAAAGGTAGAAGCCACACTGCCAGTTCACTTTGCCCCAACAACTGCAAAAGAAGAATTATTTTATTTCGGAGCAAAAAGAGCGGGGTGGCAGCTTAACCCCACCTTAAATGTTACAAGTCCTGGCTATCGTCCACAGCCCAATGCCATCTTACCTGTAAATAGAAATCTTAACAATGTAAAGGTTTCACTTGAACAATTATCATGGATGGAAGGATGTACCCTTTGTGGTCATTGTATAAATGGCTGCCCACATGGGCCTTCCGTAGATAAGGTTGCAAAGAGATCAACTGCCGTTAGTTACATACCGTTGGCTTTGAGCACTGGTAACGTCACGATTAGGCCTAACTCGTTTACAATAAAAATCTTAACAGATGCCAGTCATTTACGAGAGTTACGTGCGGCCGGAGTTCGTATTAGGGATACATGGACAGGAGAAGAGGAAGAACTACGAGCGAAGGTGATTGTTCTTGCTGGAGGCAGTATAGAGAGCCCACGACTTTGGTTAAATTCAAATCTCCCACAAAATCCATGGGTCGGTAAGGGATTAACAAACCACTACATGGACTGGGTAACGGGAATCTTTCATGAAAGAGACCTAATATCTATATTAGGGGAACCTGAGATTAATCCGTTTATTGGACAGACATGTGGTGCAAGATTTGATTTCCCTGGCTTAGGTTCGATTCAAACATCCGGAATGAGCCCAGGACTTACAGCTTCTCTTTCCTATGGAATCAGTCAATCTGGGTGGAGTATCTATCAAAGGCAACCGTACAATTGGGAATTTCATCATCAACTGGTTGGAAGCAAGCTACAAGATTTAATGCTAAATTATCGGAAAACATTGAATATACTAATCATTACAGACGATGAAGTTGATCATAGAAATGGAGTGAACCTCCACCCTACAATTAGTGATGAACATGGTCCAGTACCTTTCTTGAGCTATACTCCTACAAAAAATTCTATAAAAAAAAGAAAAGAATTAATGAAAATGACTATTCATATTTTACATAAAGCTGGGGCGAAACAAATAATATCATCGAACTGGCCAGCAGGAGTGATGATTCATTTGGAAAGTACTATGAGAATGGGATATGTAGTTGATTCCAATTGTGAATCTTACCAAGTAAAACAGTTATTTATAGCTGATAATAGTGTGCATTTTAACAGTTTGGGTGGAGTAAACCCTACCCTGACAACACAGGCATTAGCAACACGTACAGCTGAAAAAATAGTTGAAAAATATTTCAATTAGTATGATTACTAATTGAATGGTCATGATACTACTATAGGAATTATCATGCCTGGAGGGGTTATCAGATGAATCTTTTTGAGATGATTCATGACACATTTGAACCATTTATAGACGGTGAAAAAAAGCCTTTAAATGTAATGGAAGTCACGAACTTATGGTTTTTCTTATTAGGTACGGAAACGACCTTACGCAATCAGGAAATTGGGTACAATTTAGCTCAGGATGAGGAACTTAAAAGAATTATCTTAGATACAAAGGAAAATTTACATATTCCGATAAGAGATGAAATAAGAGAATTCTTAGTAAAAGAAGGAGTCCCGCTCCCAAAAAATACACCGGTGAAACCAGTAGGGGACTTTCGTGATATACCTGAGGGTGCCAAATTAAATGATGAAGAGTTAGCAAACTTAATGTCCTATAATTTAGCAAGTGGTGTCGCATACGCTGCTAGAGGGCTTACGGAGTCGATACGGGCAGACGTTGGGTTGCTGTTTTCAAAGATTATCATGAAAAAAACACTCGCAGGGTTACAAGTAAAACAGTACCTAGAGCAGAATGAGTGGCTACGCATTCCTCCTTACTACAAACCATAAATACTAAAGTAATTAGGTCTTACTTTAAAAGTAGGGCCTTCTTGCGGTATTAATCTGAAACAAATCCTATGTTTACAAAAAACGTATACATGTTTACTTACTGTAAACAAGTTGTTTACTTTTGTGTTTACATGTAAACAAATGTGTATACATCCCGATTTAATCATATGTGTACGTGTTTGTAGTGATTGTTTACAATTATGTATACACAAAGCCCTTTGTTTACAAGCTGTTTACAGGTTTACAATTTCATTTCTTTTCAGTTAGGTTCATTGAATAATCTAGCAATCTCCTATACCATTTAATAGAAGGATACATAGAAATGATTAGCAACTAGAAGCTATAAATCTATTAAATGAGAAGGGATGATCTATTATGTCAAACTCTAGAATTGCAGCAGTAGATGTTGGAAATGACTCGATTAAAGCCATCTTTGGGGAGATGGAATACGAAATTAATATTCCGAATATTGTTGCCCGGGATACAGAAGATCGACCGGTCATTGGAATAGAGGAGCTGGATAGTAAAAATCCCTTTGATGGTATTCATATTAAGGTTCATTCTCCTGCCTTAAAAGACAATAATGCCATTTATCGAGTAGGCCATCTGGCGACGAAAAGCAGCAATGCTACAGAATTGGACCCAGGAAGTAGCAAATCAGAAGAAGATCAAACATTGGTCATGCTCTTTGCTACCTTGGCATTGGATGCTGTGAAAGAAGAAAATACAGGTATTTTCCCGAGAGCAAAACAAGTGATTGATGCGAATTATACGCTTGGGACGGGCCTTCCGCTAAGAGAAGTAAAAGAAGGAAAGGATGCGGGATACCGTTCGAAGCTAGTCGGTTCTGTCCACCAAGTGGAATTTCTTGTTACACCTAAGTATCAAGGATTAAAAGTAAATATTAAATTTAACGAAGTGAAGATATATCCAGAAGGTTTTGCAGCTTATATTAATCTTGTGATGGATACCCAACTTAAGATTATTAATAAGGACTTAATTGATAAAAGAATTCTTATTCAGGACATCGGAGGACTTTCCACAGATATTGCAGTGATTAAAAATCGAAATGTCGACGATGACAAGGCACAAGGGTTCAATCTAGGCGTTTCTGAATCCCTAGAAGCCATCAGAGAAGAAATAAGAACAAAACATGGGGTGGAGTTAGATAGCCGTCGTGATGTTGTAGAAATTATCACCAGGAAAAATGATCGCAATCATATTATGGTGAAAGGTAGTCGTACGAGTGTTCATGACATAACGGATCGCATCTTATTGGAACTAGCAAAAAAACAATACCGTTTGCTAAGGAATATTTGGCAAAAGAACTCTCAAACGGAAATTTGTTATTTTGTTGGTGGCGGTGCACATGTATTAAAGGACTATATTAAGACCCTAAATAATAATTTAGATGGGTACAATATTGAGTTTTTTGAAGATGAAAAAGAGAGTATTTGGATGATGGCTAATGCCTATTATAAGCTTATTACAGATTATGTGAGGAAGGTTGAAAAGCCCAAGAAAGCCCAAGAACCCGTTAAGAATTCATAGGTGATGATATGAAAAAATCAGCTTCCAATGAAGTGAAGAGAGGCCAAGCAATCTCCTTTCGAATTCCATCTGATACGCCAGATCATTTATTAAAATATTTACAAAAGTTGAAGAAAACAGAAAGAAGAAATTTTTCTAGTAAAATAGCTGAATTTGTCATGCAGGGAGTTAGCCAATCTTCGTCGAGAGAGCAGGAAACGATCACGATTCCTATTCCTCATAAATTAAGCAAATCCCAACGAAACTGGTTAAAGCATGAGCATTCAGAGGCTTTGCTTGGAAGTATCATGTACCAGCTGTTAACGGACCCTGTTCGAGCAACTGCATTGCTCGCGTCCTTAAATAGCAATGCTCTAGATATCTCTGAAGCGTTATATTTACAGGAGGAGGATTCAAATCTTGATGAGCATTTCATTGATCCAATCCCTGAAATAGCCGTTTCTAAAGAACTAGAGGCGTCAGAAGACGATTTGGATGCCTTTAGTTGGGAAAGTATTAGCCAAGGCCAGGAAGAACCAGAAACAACGGACGAAGAGCAAGAAGCTGAGAATGACCTTGATAGTCTTTTAGGTGACTTTCTTTCGAAAATGAATAAATAGAATGTGTGAATCCCTTTGTCTAGTGTAGATAAAGGGATTATTATTTTCAAAAAATTTCCCAGGAAGTAATAACAATATTTTGATTAACATTTATGTGTAAAAAGAGGAAATGGACTAAGCTTCAATGCCCATAGGAGGCAAAGCTGGAGCTCAGCGGTAAGAGAGAAGGCGCCTCAATGCCCGTAGGAGAGGAAGCTGGAGCACAACGGTAAGAGAGAAGACGCCTCAGTGCCCGTAGGAGAAGAATCCGGAGCACAACGGTAAGAGAGAAGACGCCTCAGTGCCCATAGGAGAAGAATCCGGAGCTCAGCGGTAAGAGAGAAGACGCCTCAGTGCCCGTAGTCTAAAAAACAAGAGTCCAGCGGATAGATACTAACGACTCGAATGATTATATTTATCTTGTAATATACTTACTTTGTGTATTAAGATTTCGGTAATGTTCATTGTATGTATGGAGGAGAAACGGGTGAAGTTATTTTTAATTATTACTCAAATTCTGTATGTCTTATCTTTACTGCCTTGGTTTGTCATTTGGGGTATGTCATTTATGAGCTTTGATGCGGGCATAGGTCTCTATAATTCTTTATTTGTCATCACTATTACCTTATATCCGATTGCGGTCATTGCCGGCTCGATTCTTTCTTGGGTATTTCATCGAAAAAGGAAGAAGCTTGCCGTTATTCTTAATTTGGTTCCGATGGTATGGATCACCGCTTTTGCAGTATTTATGTTATGGGTTGGATAATGGAATGGGATAAAAATAAAAGGACGATCATGATGAGGGATGTGATCATGATCGTCCTTTTCGTTATATCATCGTATTTGTCCGTTACCAGACATCAAAAATTTCACCGTTGTTAAGGCAGGTAAGCCCATTGGTCCGCGCGCATGTAGCTTTTGAGTAGAAATTCCAATTTCTGCTCCAAAACCAAGTGCCCCGCCATCTGTAAATCGTGTGGATGCATTATGGTATATAGCCGATGCATCTACTAAACTCATAAACTTTTTCGCTGTTTCTTTATTCTCGGTTACAATTGCTTCGGAATGCTTGGTTCCGTAAGTGTCAATATGGTCAATTGCTTCTTCAACGTTGTTAACGGTTTTGACGGCTAAGTCTAAGCTTAAATACTCGTTTGCCCAATCTTCCTCTGTCGCTTGGACCGCATTGGGAATATAAGTTTGAGCCTCTTCATCACCGTGAACAGTAATACCATGTTTATTAAAAATATCAATGAGATGACTCTTATTTTTGATAAGCCATTCTTTATGAATAAGGGCTGTCTCTAACGCATTACATACAGCAGGACGGTCCGTTTTTGCATTAACAAGTATGTTTAATGCTTTACCAACATCTGCTTCAACATCAATGTATAAGTGGCAGTTCCCCACACCTGTTTCGAGTACAGGAACGGTTGCTTGATTCACTACTGCATTTATAAGAGAAGCTCCACCTCTAGGAATGAGCACATCGATATGTTCCTTCATAGTGAAAAGCTCCTGAGTAGCTTCGCGATTGGTACTAGCGATGAATTGAACAGCCTCTTTTGGAACCAAGGTGTGTTTTAGTGCTTCATGCATGACTTGAACGATTGCTTGGTTTGATGATAAAGCAGATGATCCGCCTTTTAAAACAATAGCATTTCCTGATTTAAGGGCAAGACCAGTGGCATCAACGGTCACATTTGGACGTGCCTCATAGATCATTCCTATGACACCAAGGGGAACAGTTACTTTTTCTACCAGTAAACCATTATCTAATGTCCAACTAGACAAAATTTTTCCCGTGGGGTCCTCTAATTTAGCTACTTGTCGTAGGCCTTCAGCAAATTCTGATACTCTTTCTTTAGAAAGGGTCAGACGATCCATATAGGCGGAGTCATAGCCTTTTGCTCGGCCCGCATCTAAATCAAGCTTATTGGCCTCTAAAATCACGTCTATCTTTGCTTCTAATGCGTCGGCTAGAACATGCAAAACGGTATTTTTTTCAGAAGTTGATAATTGGCTAAGAACTTTTGCTGCTTTTTTTGCAGCAATGGCTTGCGCTTCGACAGTTGATATTTCCTTTGTTACTGACATGCAATTCCTCCTTTTATATGACAACAGGCAGTGATAGCTCTAGTTCACAAACAAAGTGTTCGAATGGAATAACTTCATGATTACTCAATTCTTTATCTAAAGGGTTCAAAATACATTCAAGTTCTTCTGTAGAATAATTCACAACACCCAATCCGACTCTTTCGCCCTGGTGGTCTAGAATTCGAATAACAGAACCATTTTCAAACCGTCCGTTCACCTTTACAATATGGGAAGGTAGAATGCTCTGTTTAAACTCAACAATGGAGAGCTTTCCCTTTTCATTTATGAAAATTTCCCCCTGTGGACCGGAGTGGAAGGCAATCCATTGTTTCTTTTGATCTAAGTTGACCGACTCATTTGAAACTTCAAAATAGGTGCCTTTGGCTGTCCCTTGTACGGCATCATTTAATATATTTGAACTAGTTGCTTTGCCAAGGAAGGTACTTATCCCTGAAGCCATAGCAATCCTCACTGCGTCAATCTTGGACTTCATTCCTCCTGTTCCAACAGAACTTCCCGAACCACCTGCACCTTGTTCAATTTCAGGTGTAATTTCGTATACTTTTTCTAGAAGTTTGGCCTGTTCATTTTTACGGGGATCTGAATCGTAAAGGCCATCTATATCAGATAAAATAATCAGTTGGTCAGCTTCGATTAATCCGGCCACTTTAGCAGACAAAGTATCATTGTCTCCAAACTTCAACCTGTCGACTGTGACGGTGTCATTTTCATTAACAATAGGTATAATACCTCGTTCTAATAAAACATTTAGTGTATTTCGAACATTGTGATACCGGGTTTCATCGGAAAAATCACTACGTGTAATTAATATCTGAGAGGCAATATAGCCATGGGATAGAAAAATTTCTGAATAGGCTTCAATTAATAGCCCTTGGCCAATAGATGCTGCAGCTTGTTTCTCTGGGAGAGAAGTGGGGCGATTGATGCAGCCTAGTTTACGATATCCAGCCGCGACAGCTCCGGATGATACAAATACAATTTCATGACCAGCATCTTTTAAAAGAGCAATCTCATCTGCTAATTTTTCAAGTTTCCGCCGACTAATTTCCCCATGTCGACTGGTTAAGGAACTGCTTCCTACTTTTATTACAACCCGTTTCTTTTTGTTTTCAAGGGTCGTCATCTTATCACTCCTGAGGCAAAATTTTTATTTTGTAGACGGTCTAACTAATAGACTTTCTTTTATTTGGTCACTTATTTCTTTTGAACGTTTGGCAGCAAATTCTACTGCTTTTGCTATCGCTTTGCCACCACCATTTACATCTAGTGCTTGGAGGCCAGCTGCTGTCGTGCCGTTAGGGGAGGTCACTTTTTCTCTAAGAACGGTAGGGGTATATTCTTGTTCCTGAACCATTTTTGCTGCTCCAACAATCGTCTGAGCGATAATTTGTCGAGTTGTTTCTAAATCAAAGCCGGCTTTTGCTCCTTGTTGTTCCATATGCTCCATTAAATAATAGAAATAGGCAGGGCCACTTCCTGCAAGTCCTGTGAAGATATCCATATTCTTCTCATCGATTTGAAAGACCTCACCGATACACTCAAGTAACTCTTTTGTTACGTATACGTGATTTTCTGCTGTATTATGACCTGGGGATATGGCAGTAGCTGATTCGCCGATTGTGCTTGACGTATTCGGCATAACACGAACTACTTGCTGGCCATCATGAAGGTTTTGTTCTAGATATGTTGTTGTAATTCCAGCTAAAACGGATAAAACGAGCTGGTTAGATTTAATTCGATGTTTTAAATAATTTAATGCTTGATCCACATCTTTGGGTTTCATTGCCAAGATAAAAATATCTATTTGATCAAACGGTAAATGTTCAAGTTTCATTCCTTTAATTCCATACTTCGCTTCAAGTGCAGCTAGTCTTTGTTCATTTGAGCGGTTAGTAGCAATAATGTTTTTTGCTGGTATTCTTTCTGATAAAACCAATCCAGCAATCATTGCTTCTGCCATAGAACCTGCACCTATAAAGGCAACTTTCTTATTGTGTAGCATCTCATCTCTCCAATTTTGTTCGTATTTTTGTTCGTAATGTATCTCAGAATTTAATACTAACATGGTGATTTCCATATTCAAGGGGTTCAAGAAATGTTAGGAGCATTTCTTCCAATTAGTAAGTGTAAGCGTTACCATTTGGAGGTGTAGTCTCGAGAAAGCCTCTCAGCATGATATAAAGCGTCTCAGTCGTAAATATCAAGATTTTTCTGATAAAGAAAGAGTGGACGATTCTAGAAAAACGAACATAAAAAGCTCTCAGGGAGAACGTAATCTCCTGAGAGCAAGGGTGTTAGTATACTCTTTTAATTCTTCCTTCAGACTTGTAGTCAATAGGGGAAGATAATGATTTAACAAACTTTACAGTTGCATCTAAATCCACATCTCCTACTTCCATATCAGTAGAAAGCTTTCCAATGCTTGTGCTAATGTTCCCGTACATATAGTTGTTTACGACTACACTATATTCTTTAGCGGGGTCAATTGGCGTTCCGTCTGGTAAAGTGATATCAACGACTTTTCCTGTTTTTGCTGCATCATCATATGTGTACGTATACTTGAATCCAGAGATATGGTAGTCAAGACCTCTTGTTGTAATTTGCTCATCTAAAATGGTGCGTAAATCTGCACCACTTAGGTTCACTTTGTTCAGCACATTACCAAAAGGTTGAATAGCAAATAGATCACCGTATGTGACTTCACCTGCTTCAAGAGGAGAGCGTACTCCACCACCGTTCATTAATGCAAAGTCAGAATCCATTGCCTTTTTCATGCCATCGGCGATTAAGTTACCTAGAGGCAGATCGCTATTTTGACTAGCAACAGTTGGGTATCCTTTTTCAAGGGTAGTAAGAGATTGTCCAATCACCTGTGCTTTAATAGGTTCTACCTTTGCGGCATACTTTTTCATGATGGCAGCAACTTCTGGATCTGGAGTGTATTTATCTTGGTAAACCGTCTTAATTTCAGCTGATTTCTTGAAAATATCCCCTGTGAAAGGATCAATTTCAAGATCCACATCAGAGAATGCAGAGCCGTAAGAATATGCTTGTACAATTAGCTTATTATCAACTACACGATTTACCTTCACATGATTGTGAGCAGCAAAGATGACGTCTACTTCATCATTTACTTCTTCTGCAATTTTACTAGCATCATAGGAATCAGTGTATCCAGTTTGTGTAGCAGGATTATGAGCAAGAACAGCAATTGCTTCTACACCTTGAGCTTTTAATTCAGCTGTGTACTTGTTAATGGCTTCTACTTCATCTGTAATTTGAAGAGTTTCATTGCCTTTTCTAACAATCATAGAAGGAGTTTCTTGAGTAACAACCCCGATCACACCAATCTTTTGTCCACCTGTCTCAAGCACGGTATATGGTTCAGTAATTAACTCACCGTCTCTTGTATCAAAAGCATTTGCTGCTACAAGAGGGAAATTCATACCATCATAACCAACTGTACCGTTTGGATGGTCTCCACCATTGATGATGCGCTTTAATTCATCAATTCCTTCATCAAACTCATGGTTTCCTAGAGTACCAGCATCAAAGCCGATTTCTTCAAGAACTTCAATCGTTGGTTCATCTTGGAAAAGAGCAGAGATAAGTGGGCTTCCTCCAATCATATCACCAGCATGTAAGATTAATGTGTTAGGGTTCGTAGCTTCTTCTTGCTTTAAGGCACCAGCTGTGTACTCAATTTGACCAGCTAAAGAAGTACCAACTTTTGTTACAGTGTCTAATTGACCGTGTAAGTCATTGACACCTAAAAGCTGAACCTTCACTCCACGGTTTAGGTTAATATTGAAAATACCAAATCCAGCTGAATCTGTTTTGCCAGTATAAGAGAATGGGCTATTTTCACCAATGTATTGCTCTGCCTTTGGTGAAGTTGTAAATGTCACATTAACATCACCTGAAATAGGAGCAATAGACCAGTTGTTATCAGCTGTTGGTGTAATGACTTTTTCTTCAGAAATATAATCCATTAAGATTTGACGGTTTTCATCCGCAGAATCAACCACTAGTTCACTGCCCTTGACTCCAGGGAAGTTACCGCCACCACCAGCACGGTAGTTGTTTGTTACAACAATAAATTCTTGCTCAGGGTCAATGGATTCACCATTATATTCTAAATTCACGACACGGCTAGATTCTGGGTTTACTAGATTGCCTTTTGTATCGTACTTAGCTGGTTGTGTTACATCAATTTGATACTCAACTCCATCAATCACATCGAAGTTATAAACAGGGAATGATGGATTTAGAAGAGGTTGTTCCTCTGTTTTAGCTGGATCAATTTGATTGAATTTCCCTGCAGTCATCTCAATCCATTCTTTAACAACTGAACCTTTGACTTTCACAGCTTTTAATGTGTTGTCGTAAAGGTATAAATCACCAGCGCTACGAATCGTTAAGTCGCCTTGCTTAATTTCTGTATATTCTTCAACACCATTTCGTCCTGCTTTAAATGGCGCACCAACAGAAAGAATAGGAAGATCTTTTAATTCTGGTTTGTTTAGACCAATATACTTTTCTACATACCATTTTTGTGCGTTTGTTACTACTTGAATAGAAGGATCATCTTGCACAAGAGCAAAATAGCTATAAATATCATCGGTTGTTGTTCCGATAGGAGTGTTTACATATTCAATTGTTGCATCATGATCAGCTTTAACAGCTTGTACAATTTTTTCATCTGGCTTTACTGCATCAATTGCACGAGTAGAAGATTGAGAATCTGCAACAGACCATTTTCCTTTTACCTTTTGTAGGGTAAGGTCGATAATACCTAAAGCTCCACCACCGTAACCAGCTTGTACAGCTGCAACGCCATTAATAGTTCCTTTTGCATTGTCAACACCAGGTAATGGCTTACCGTCAGTCCCCTTAAACAAAGCATCTAAGCTTGCTTCATTTGCTGCTGGAAATACCTTATGTGTATGCGAGAAAGTAATCGCATCAATTCCTTCTACCTTACTTAATGCATAAACCGTATCTTCTGTGTTGGTTTCGTTGCCACTGAAGCCAGAGTGAGCCATTGCAACAATTACGTCAGCTCCTTCTTCCTTCATCATTGGAACAAAACGTTCGGCAGATTCTACAACATTCTTTGTAATCACTTTTCCATCAAGATTGGCTTTATCCCATTCGTTAATTTGAGGTGGAACAAATCCGATATAACCAATTTGAATCACTGCTGTTTTGCCGTTTTCATCTGTTACTTTTTTATTGACGATTTTATAAGGTGTATATTTATTTACATCATTGGTTGGATCGTTATCGTGATCATCTACATAAACGTTCGCATTAACGAACGAAAAGTCCGCATCATCATAGACTTCATCTAGATAGTCTAATCCATAGTTGAATTCGTGGTTTCCTAGGGTTGCCATGTCATAACCCATTAAGTTCATTGCCCTAATAGCTGGATGAACTTCTCCGTCCTCTAAAGGATCGACCTTGGCTTTGTACGTTCCAAGAGGAGTTCCTTGAATCAGGTCACCATTGTCTACTAGTACAGAGTTATCTGCCTGTGCTCGTGCTTCTTTTACAAGTGTCGCTGTTTTGGCCAAACCTAACTTTGGAGCGGTTGCATTCTTGTAATAATCAAAGTCTAATAGATTCGTATGAATATCAGTTGTCTCCATGATACGAAGTTCAACTTCTGATTGAACCTTGTCAACGGAAGGCTTTGCTGCAAGTACATTAGTTGGTATTAACGGTGCTGCGATCATGCTGAGAGCAAGTGTGCTAGATAAAATCTTATTACCCTTTTTTTTGCTTTGCAGTTTCATTCGATCCATCCATCCTTATTCTATTATTGAGATATTTAGGGTCTCTAAGGTGTAATATAGCATGGTTATTGTTAAGGTGGTGTTAAATAATTGTTAGGTTTATAAAGTTGATTACATAGTCCTGATATATAAAATATTCGACAAATTTCTCCTAGATCCATCTACCTTTTAATAAAAAAATCTGATGGGTCTATATGAGTAGCATGTTAAAATACGGTACAAACTGGAATAATTGGTCTATTAGTAAATTAACTTGACGAGTTGTTCAGTAGAATTTATAATATTCTGCAAAGAAATGAACGAAGAAGCGATGAGAGGAATTAGTATATCTTGTACATGTGTAAAGAGAGTGGGGTCCTAGGCTGAGAGTCCCTGCCACCGCTGAGAGATAGAACCTGTCCTTGAGCAGTTAGCAAAAACTAACCGTTTCCCCTCGTTACGGGGTTTTGAGAGGCAGCCTTATGAAGGTTGCTAAAAAGGTGGTACCGCGGATAAACTCTTCCGTCCTTTTAAGGATGGAGGAGTTTTTTTATTTAAAGATATGAAAGTATAGGTTTTTGAATTTTGAACAGTGTCTAGCTCCAGCGCCTAGCTCCTCGGGGTCATAAGCCAAAGCCCTACAGAGGTCGGACCTCCTTCGGTCTTCGTCTTATGCCTGTCGGAGCTCACCAAGGCGCTTGCGCTTTTAAGATTAAGAATTTTAAAGAATGAGGGATGGAAGTGGCCAAACAGCGCATTGTTGTAAAAATCGGGAGTAGTTCGTTAACAAATTCGCAAGGTGGACTATCAAAGAATAAGATCGCAGAGCATGTGGCTGCACTTTCTAAGCTGAAGAAGGAAGGAAATGAAGTGATTCTTATTTCTTCAGGAGCAGTAGCTGCTGGGTTTTCAGTTTTAGGATATCAGACAAGACCGGTGACCATTGCTGGTAAGCAAGCGGCTGCCGCTGTTGGACAGGGCTTACTTATGCAAAGCTATTTTGAAGAGTTTCAAAAAGAGGGAATCGTGTCAGCGCAGCTTCTTCTAACAAGAAATGATTTTTCCCAACAAGAACAATACAATAATGCCTATTCCACATTATCTGAACTTTTAAAACGTGGAGTCCTACCGATTATTAATGAAAATGATTCGGTTGCGGTAGATGAACTAACTTTTGGCGATAATGATATGCTTTCTGCTTTGGTTAGTGGATTAATCCATGCCGATACACTCATTATTCTTACAGATATTAATGGTTTATATGACGGAAATCCACGCAAGGATCCAAATGCCAAAAAGTATAATTTCCTCCCTGAGGTAACAGAGGATGTATTAGAGGTTGCAGGAGGTTCTGGTTCAAAGGTCGGTACAGGTGGGATGCGTTCTAAGCTTGAGGCGGCAAAAACGGCTTTATCTGTCGGTGTGAAGGTGTTTATCGGAAAGGGAGAAGGAACGGATAAACTATTAGATATCGTTACTGGTAAAGGTGATGGCACCTACATTGGCTATAACCTTGGGACTTCATTAAAGAGTAAGAAACAGTGGATAGGGATCCACTCGCATATTGCCGGACGAATTGATATTGATGCAGGTGCTGAACATGCCGTTATTCATCAAGGTAAAAGCCTTTTGCCAGCAGGGGTAAAGCATGTGGACGGTTCCTTTACACGTGGTGATGTGGTAGAAGTATGGAATGAAAAAGGTGAAATAATTGGAAAAGGGCAAATCAATTATACTGTTGATGAGCTTTCCAAAATTAAAGGACTTTCTAGCAAAGAAGCCAATATAGTAAATATGCATAATCGGATTGAAGTCATTCACAGAGATAACTGGGTTACTTTTACAAAGGAGAGGAAACAAAAATGACGGAATTATTAGAAAAAGCAGGTCTAGCAAGTAAACTAGCAACTAGCTTAGCTCTTTGTACAACCAAGCAGAAAAACGATGCATTGCTTCTTATAGCTAATCAATTACTAGAGGACATCCCTTATATTTTACAAGAGAATAAGAAGGATATTGAGGCTGGAAAGCAAAGCGGGATGGGAGATAATTTACTCGATCGTCTCCAATTAACAGAGGAACGTATTCAAGACATGGCAGAAGGAGTAAGACAAGTAGCTACCTTACCAGATCCTGTTGGAGAGATTTTGGAAGGTTGGGATCGTCCGAATGGTCTTCATATTGAGAAAGTTCGCGTTCCTCTTGGAGTGGTCGGAATGATCTATGAAGCAAGACCGAATGTCACGGTTGATGCAGCAAGTCTTTGTCTGAAAACTGGAAATGCGGTATTGTTGCGTGGAAGTTCATCTGCGATTCATTCAAATAAAGCAATTGTAGCGGTTATTCACCGTGCACTTGAAAAGAGTGAATGTCCTCAGGAAGCGGTACAGTTATTAGAAGATACAAGCAGAGAAACAGCTTCTCAAATGTTTAAGTTAACAGAGTACCTTGATGTGCTCATCCCTAGAGGAGGAGCAAATCTCATTCAATCGGTTGTAAATAATGCTTCTGTTCCTGTTCTTGAAACAGGGGTGGGGAATTGTCATATTTATATTGATGAAAGTGCAGGGCAAAACATGGCAATCGATATTGCCGTCAATGCGAAAACCCAACGACCATCTGTGTGTAATGCTGCCGAAACGATACTTGTTCATCAAAAGTGGGCGGAGGAGCATTTAGAGGAATTAATTAAAGCGTTACAAGAGAAAAAGGTCGAAGTACGAGCGGATGAAAAGGCAAGACAAATAGATAAAGATTTACTTCCTGCTACCGATGAAGATTGGGAAACCGAGTTCTTAACCTTAACAGTAGCACTTCGCGTGGTTTCAGATGTAGACGATGCAATTAGTCATATTGCGAGCTATGGTTCAAAACATTCAGAAGCGATTATTTCGGAATCTGCAGAGAATGTAGAGGCATTCTTTAATAGAGTAGATGCCGCAGCCCTATATCACAATGCTTCTACAAGGTTTACCGATGGCTTTGAATTTGGATTTGGGGCAGAGATAGGGATTAGTACGCAAAAGCTTCATGCACGAGGTCCAATGGGCTTACCAGCTTTAACCTCTACCAAGTACATTGTTCGAGGAACTGGACAAATAAGAGAATAAAAAATAGTTAAAAGGAGAGTAGCAGATTTTTTGAACTACTCTCTTTTTGCTTTAATTTTTTCCAAAATAATAGGGTAATTATGGTAGTATATAAGAAGAGAACAATCGTATTAACCGATATGCAACCCTGGTTTAAAGGAGTAAGTATGAAGGAACTTTATACGGAAATAAATAAAAAACTGTATTATTTTACGATAACAGTTGTTATTGCCATTATGTTAATGGGTCTGTTGATTGATAATCCATATTATAGTCAAAATGGAGTAGCTTTTTTTCTACATGGATTATTTCTCGCATTTTTTGCTATTTGTTTATTGTTGTACCCGAGATATACATCTCATTTTTCCCGATTGCTCATCATGATTTCATCATTTGTGTTTTTCTATTCACTATTCTTTATGTATCCTGATACTTGGTCGAACTTTATCTTTTTATGCTTTATTCCAGCTATATCTATCTTATTTTTTGATCCAAAACTTTTTTACTTTTCACTCGCACTTAATGGTTTTGCTATCTTAATGACATTCATATATATCATACTTGTTGATCAAGGGGTTCAATATGGTTATATTCAAGAGGATCTGGTAGGGAATATTATCAATTTCTTTGGTAGTCAAGCCGTTATTTACTTTATTTTTTATATATCCTATGGTCGGTTAAAGAAACAACAACTATATTTCCAACAAATAAAACAGGCAGAGCGTTTGAAGACGACTGGACAACTTGCTGCTGCAGTTGCTCATGAAATCAGAAATCCTTTGACAGTAGTTAAAGGATTTTTACAGTTTTATGAGCAATCTAATGAAGTTGATACGGAGTTGAAAAAACATTTTCATTTAATGGTAGATGAGCTGAACACAGCGGAACTGGTCATCTCGCAATTTTTATCGATTGCAAAGCCAACGAAAGAAAAGGAGTTAGAACCGGTAAATATCAGGCAGGTTCTTCAAAGTGTAACTGATTTGCTTCACTCTTACGGGCTGTTACATGATAATCAGATCGAGTTACAAATTGTAGAAGATTCCTATGTGGCTGCTAATACAATTGAAATGAAGCAGTTATTCATTAATATTATTAAAAATGCAATTGAAGCATCAAATATTGGTGATGGGGTCGTAGTAACTGCATCAAAAATAAAGGATATTGTTGAAATTAACGTGATTGATAGTGGTCAAGGAATGACAGAAAAGGAAATTGAGTCTTTGGGAACTCCATTTTATTCTTTAAAGAGTAAAGGGACCGGACTTGGAATGATGATTTGTTTCAATATAGCAGAGAATTACAAAGGAAAAATAAGCTTCAAAAGTATAAAAGGAGTAGGAACAACCGTTACCATTCGTTTTCCTTCCCTCATTTAAATGTCTTTAGAATGGTAAGTAAACGTCCGAATTCGGGCGTTTTTTTTTTTGCGATTTTTTTTTTAGAAAAGCAGATTGACAGATTTGTATATACA
>WTKE01000059.1 GCA_011524525.1 Bacillus sp. (in: firmicutes)
ACCCGTGTTACCGCCGTGAAAGGGCGGTGTCTTAACCGCTTGACCAAGGGGCCATGTGCTTATTCGACATATTATGACGACGTTTTTTATATTAGCATAATAGCTTTATAGTTTGCAATATGTTTTTATAAAAAATTTATTTTATCTAAAAAAATTATTCGCCACTACAATGAGTGGCGAATATTGAGATTAAATTGATTAGCTTTGTCTCCATGGATTTAACACAACATTCGTTTGTGTACGATCTGGACCTACAGAGAAAATTGACAATGGAATACCCGTTAACTGTGCAATTCGCTCTAAATAGTGACGTGCATTTGCTGGTAGCTCAGCAAGTGATTTGCAGCCTGTGATGTCTTCTGTCCAGCCTGGTAGCTCTTCAAAGACTGGCTCACATTCAGCTAATGTTTTTAAGCTAGCCGGGAATTCTTCAATTACTTCCCCTTTGTAGCGGTATGCTACGCAGATTTTTAACGTTTCGATCCCTGTTAACACGTCAATGGAATTTAGAGATAGGTCTGTGATTCCACTTACTCTTCTAGCATGTCTTACGACTACACTATCAAACCAACCCACACGACGCGGACGTCCTGTAGTTGTACCATATTCACGGCCAACCTCACGGATTTGGTGACCAATTTCGTTATCTAATTCTGTTGGGAAAGGTCCGTCTCCTACACGAGTCGTATAAGCCTTAGATACCCCAACTACGTGCTTTATTTTCGTGGGTCCTACACCCGATCCGATCGTCACTCCACCTGCAACAGGATTTGAAGAGGTAACAAACGGGTATGTACCTTGGTCAATATCAAGCATAACCCCTTGAGCACCTTCAAAAAGAACGCGACGTCCTTCATCGAGTGCATCGTTTAACACAACTGAGGTGTCACACACATAGTGCTTAATTTGTTGACCATACTCATAATACTCATCAAGAATATCTTCGATTTTAAAACCTTCAGTCTCATATATACGCTCAAGTAAGCGATTTTTTTCTTCTAGGTTACGTGCTAGCTTTTCCTCGAACACTTCACGGTCAAGAAGGTCTGCAATACGAATTCCGATTCGAGCTGCCTTGTCCATATAAGCTGGGCCAATTCCCTTCTTTGTCGTACCAATCTTATTTGCTCCCTTGCTTTCTTCCTCTACTTCATCAAGGCGCAAATGGTACGGTAAAATAACATGTGCACGGTTGCTCACACGAAGATTATCTGTTGTAACACCCTTGTCATGTAAGTATGCAAGCTCTTTTACTAAAGCTTTCGGGTCTACTACCATCCCATTTCCAATTACACAAGCCTTATCACTATAGAAGATTCCAGAAGGAATTAAATGCAACTTATACGTTTCTCCGCCGAACTTAATCGTATGACCGGCATTATTTCCTCCTTGATAACGAGCGATTACTTCTGCATTTTCTGATAAAAAGTCTGTAATCTTTCCTTTTCCCTCGTCTCCCCATTGTGTTCCAACTACAACTACTGATGACATATAAAAGCACCTCCAAAGGTAACTAACATTTTTTCGTGCAAAATCAAACAAGATTAGTTTACCAATGTGAACAGCTAAAAGTCAATAAAACCCGAACGATTTTTGTGAGATTAATATTTTTTGTTCGTAATTAATTCTTTTTTTCATAGAAAAAAGACTAGCCGGTTCAGCTAATCTTTTATTATTCTAATCTATTATGCTCCAGGTGGGACGCCATTATCATCAAAACGCCGCTCCAAGTTAACAAACTTATTATATTCTTTCACAAAAGCTAATGATACGGTTCCAGTTGGACCATTACGCTGTTTTGCAATAATGATTTCGATAATGTTCTTACTTTCCGATTCACGATCATAATAATCATCACGATATAAAAAGGCAATTACGTCGGCATCCTGCTCAATACTTCCTGATTCACGGATATCTGACATCATTGGGCGCTTATCTTGACGCTGTTCTACTCCACGGGAAAGCTGTGATAAGGCAATCACAGGTACTTTCAACTCACGAGCAAGAGCCTTTAAGGAACGGGAAATTTCTGATACTTCTTGCTGACGGTTCTCGCCGGACCGTCCACTCCCTAGTATTAACTGTAAATAATCAATCAAAATCATACCTAGACCATGTTCCTGCTTTAAACGGCGACATTTTGAACGAATATCTGTAATTCTTACCCCTGGGGTGTCATCAATAAAGATTCCAGCATTCGATAAGCTTCCCATAGCCATCGTTAATTTACCCCAGTCCTCATCTGTTAATGAACCCGTTCTAAGCCTTTGTGCATCAATATTTCCTTCAGCACAAAGTAAACGCATCACAAGCTGTTCAGCACCCATCTCGAGACTAAAAATAGCAATATTTTCACCCGTTTTTGATGCGACGTTTTGCGCAATATTTAAGGCAAAGGCTGTTTTACCAACGGATGGACGTGCTCCTACAATGATTAAATCATTCCGTTGAAACCCTGCTGTCATACGGTCCAGCTCTGAGAATCCTGTTGCTAAACCCGTTACTTCACCCACGCGGTTATTCATGACTTCAATATTGTCGTATGTTCGGACAAGGACGTCCTTTATATTATGAAAAGCACCCGCATTTTTTCGCCCAGATACTTCTAAAATACTTTTCTCTGCTTCTCCTAACAAAACCTCAACTTCGTCTTCACGCGTATAACCATCTGTAGCAATAGTGGTTGCGGTACGAATCAATCGTCGAAGCAATGATTTTTCCTCAACTATCTTAGCATAGTATTCTATATTAGCAGCTGTCGGAACTGAACCAGCTAATTCACTTAAATAACTTACACCACCAGTATCTTCAAGAAGCTTCGCAGCTGAAAGCTCTTCTGTCACTGTTATTAAATCAACGGCTTTTCCTTTGTCGCTCAACTGTAGCATCATTTGAAAAATTTTCTGATGTGCCGCTCGGTAAAAATCATCAGGAATTAATATTTCTGAAGCCATTGTAAGAGAAGATGGTTCTAAAAATATCGCACCTAAAACCGCCTGCTCAGCCTCTATATTTTGAGGAGGGAGACGGTCAGCATATAAATCATTCATTTATAGTAACCTCCCTTTGCTTTCTTAGAGGATATGATGATAACTAGAAAAAATGTGACCAGAAAAACGGGTCACATTTTGTTAGCTACTCTATTTTATCATGAATATACCGAAATGAAACTTCCAAATTTAGTTTACTTCTTTTACGTGTACATTTAACGTAGCTTGAACTTCGGTATGGAGCTTTACTGGTACCTTTGTATAACCTAAAGCACGGATCGCATCTTCTAATTCAATTTTGCGTTTGTCAATTTTAATTTTATGCTTTTTCTGCAGCTCTTCTGCGATTTGCTTACTAGTGATCGAACCAAAAAGTCGTCCGCCTTCACCAGCTTTTGCACTTAATTCTACTGTAATTTTTTCAAGCGTTTCTTTAAGTTTTTTTGCTTCAGCAAGCTCTTCTGCAGCTAGCTTCTCTTGCTTCTTTTTCTGTCCCTCAAGGGTACTAACATTTGTTGAATTCGCTTCTACTGCAAGTCCTTGTTTAATTAAGAAGTTTTGTGCATACCCATCGGCAACATTTTTCACTTCACCTTTTTTCCCTTTTCCTTTAACATCCTTCAAAAAGATTACTTTCATTCTTTCTTTCTCCCTTCCATATACTCGTGAATGGCCGTTTGCAGTCTTTCTTCTGCTTCCTCGATCGTAACATCAGTCAGCTGTGTTGCTGCATTTGTTAAATGGCCACCACCATCGAGATTCTCCATAATAATTTGGACGTTCACGTCCCCCAACGATCTAGCACTAATGCCAACCGTTTGATCCGATCGCTTCGAAATAACAAAAGAAGCTTGAATTCCGTCCATCGTAAGCAGGGTATCTGCCGTTTGTGCAATTAAAATTTGGTCAATAATCTGCGTGTTGTTTCCTTTTGCAATGGCAATCCCTTTTTTGAAAAAATAAACCGTTTCGATCAATTTAGCTCGTTTTAAGAATGAATCCACATCTTCTTTTAAAAACTTTTGTACAAGAACCGTGTCAGCCCCTTGACCTCTTAAATACGAAGCAGCATCAAAGGTTCTAGCTCCTGTACGAAGAGTAAAACTTTTTGTATCAACAATAATACCAGCTAAAAGAGCTGTTGCTTCTAGCATATCAATCTTTCCACGTTTTGGTTGATATTCTAATAACTCAGTAACGAGCTCTGCTGTTGAGGACGCATATGGCTCCATATAAACGAGTAGTGGACTTTGAATGAACTCTTCACCTCGTCTATGATGGTCAATAACCACAACATGGTCGATTTTTGATAATAACCTCTCTTCAATAACTAATGAAGGTTTATGTGTATCAACAACCACTAACAAAGTGTCCTCCGTTGCAAGCTCTAACGCCTGCTCGGGTGTAACAAATTTTTCAAACAGTGATTCATGTTTTTTGATCTCTTCTAATAACCTTTGAACACCTGTATCAATATCGTTTGGATTTAAGACGATATATGCATCTCGTTCATTCATTTGAGCTACCTTTTGGATACCTATTGAAGCCCCAATAGCGTCCATATCTGGACTTTTATGCCCCATTATGATGACCTTGTCGCTTTCTGTGACAAGCTCCTTTAGAGCATGCGAAATGACCCTAGCTCGTACCCTTGTCCGCTTTTCAACAGGATTCGTCTTTCCACCAAAAAACTTAACCTTACCATTTGTTAATTTTATTGCCACCTGGTCACCACCACGACCTAGTGCTAAATCAAGACTAGATTGTGCTAATGATCCTAACTCTGGTAGTGAGGATACACCAGAACCTACTCCAATACTCAAGGTTAATGGTACATTTTGCTTTGAAGTCGTTTCTCTTACATCATCCAGAACAGAAAATTTCCCTTTCTCAAGCAGTTGTAGGATATTTTCATTAAATACAGCAATGAAGCGTTCAGAAGTAATTCTTTTTAGGAAAACTCCATTTTCTTGTGCCCACTTATTTAATATAGATGTAACAAGGTTATTCAAACTACTTCTTGTCTGATCTTCCATCCCTTGTGTTAATTCATCATAATTATCTAAGAAAATAATTGCAATGACTGTTCGTTCATCTTCATATAACTTTTCAATTTCTGTTTGTTCCGTTACATCAAAGAAATACAGAAGTCTTTCCTCAGGACGGTGAATGACTCTAAATTTACGATCATGAATCGTGATGATTTCTGTTTCAACATCTTGCTTAATTAAAGGAATAAGTGATTCGCCTACATCATAGAGTGACCTACCAACAAGTGTATCTTCTTCAAAGGATGAAGCTAAGAACGGGTTCGTCCACTCAATATAGTAGTCATCATTAATTAACATAATACCAATTGGCATTTCCATGAGCGCTTCCTCGCCCACTTTTTTCACTCGATAGGACAATGTAGTTATGTACTCTTCCATTTCTTTTCTTTGTTTTCTTTCAAGCTGAAAGATATAGAAAAAGGGAAGAAAAGCTACTATTATTCCGATTAAGGCTAGTAACCAATTGTACACAGCAATTAATCCGAGAAGCACCACTGTTATGGCAATTAATGCATAGATGGGGTAGCGAATCGATCGCTTTTCTAGATAAGAAGGCATAACTTCAGCTCCCACACAGTAGTGTATTTTATTGATGCTTTATCCTCTTTCTTAAATCAAAGCCTAAATCAATTATACCTAATATCCGTACAATATAAAGCAATTGTGAAAATAACAAGACTCCAATTGTGAACATTATCGGTACTACCCTTGGAAACTTCTTTGCATTACTAAAGTAATAAATGAAAGCCAAACCTTGTAAAACCATTAACCATTGAAGCAAAAAGGCGATATTTACAATGGCCATAAAAGCAAAACTTCCCTCTTCAGGGTTAAATATCATCGAAGCAATAATGGAAAATAAATAGATCCATAAAATACTTTTTGGCAACTGAAGATCACGAAATGGTTTCCAATTCGCAATTTCAACTTGAAAACGTTTTGCTATTGGAAAACTTACTAGTTGAATAAAGAACACTGCAAGAAAAGCAGCCATCACAAACAAGGTTGGTTTTAAAAATCTCCCGGCCTCTATTCCAGCAAGTAATTCTTCCATCTGCTTCTCATTGGGCGTTTGTCCTAATGATTCCATAATTGAAAGGGAAGATTCTATGGAAGCTTTGGTTGCGGCTATCGTTTCATCTATAAAGTCAATTTGAAAAAAAGCGACTGAAATAGCATAAGTCAACACGACGGTTAATAAAAAAGCTATGGAACCACCAAAGTAAATCGCTTCCCTACTTTTCTTCTCTCTTATAAAGTCCCCCATTACTAAGCCTGTTAGACCAAAGGTAATAGCTACTGGAATGGCAAAAACTGTTCCCACTATTAGTGATAGTAAAATGGAAGCTACAAAAAACACTAGCATACTTTTGCGTTCATTTTTATACGCAAAAAGAATAAAAGGTAATCCCAAGAACAAGTTGGTTACCATCCCTATCAGGGGCATATATGTTGTTAACAAAAGAAGAGCTGCATAAATAGCTAGCAACAAAGCTCCCGTTGTTAACTGTCGAACATTATTCAATCCCTCACCTCATTTAATTGCATCACTTCTATTTTATCTAGTTCTAGAGATGGATTCAACTCATACAGATTGAGAGTGAAAGCTAAGAATAAAAAAAGACACCACTAAGGGTGTCTTTTTCCGTTCATTATTCACCAGTAACGTATGGTAGTAATGCCATAGTACGTGCACGCTTAATAGCAACTGTTAATTTACGTTGGTATTTAGCGTTAGTACCTGTTACACGACGAGGTAAAATTTTACCACGCTCAGAGATGAATTTTTTAAGAAGATCTACATCTTTGTAATCGATATGAGTGATTCCGTTTGCAGTGAAGAAGCAAACTTTACGACGCTTCGCGCGTCCTCCTCTACGTCCGCCCATTGCCATGAGTATTTCCCTCCTTTAGTAAAAGTTATCGTATGTTCAAGGAATTAGAATGGTAAATCATCATCAGAAATGTCGATTTGACCACCATCATTTGCAAATGGATCTTCATCCATTCTTGTAAAACCTTGGTTATTATTATTGTTGTTTCTATATGGTTGATTCTGATTGTTATTCCCGTATGGTGAAGCTTCTCTTTGCCCTCCAAAGCCTCCTGCGTTTCCACCAGGGGCAGAACCACCAGAAGCACCTCTTGGCTCCAAGAATTGAACACTTTCAGCTAACACTTCAGTGACATATACTCGCTTACCATCTTGTCCATCATAGCTGCGTGTTTGAACACGACCATCTACGCCAGCAAGACTGCCTTTTTTCAAGAAGTTTGCTACGTTTTCTGCAGGTTTACGCCAAATCACACAGTTGATGAAATCTGCTTCTCTTTCTCCTTGCTGATTCGTAAAAGTACGATTGACCGCAAGTGTAAAAGTAGCAACAGGAACCCCATTTGGTGTATAGCGTAATTCAGGATCTTTCGTCAACCGACCGACTAGAACAACACGATTCATCATCAGAATCAACCCCCTTTCTTCTACGTCTAATGTTTCACGTGAAACATCAAGTTTAGAAGTGCTTATCTATTCTTATTTTTCGTCTTTAGTAACCATGTGGCGGATAATATCTTCGCTGATTTTAGCTAAGCGAGAGAATTCTTCCACTGCAGCTGCATCAGAGCTAACTTTTACAAGTTGGTAGTAGCCATCACGGAAATCATTGATTTCGTATGCAAGACGACGCTTACCCCACTCTTTTGCTTCAGTAAGTTCCGCACCATTATCAGTTAAGATAGTGTTGAAACGCTCAACTAAGGCTTTTTTAGCCTCATCTTCAATGTTTGGGCGGATGATGTACATAATTTCGTACGCTCTCATCACGTTCACCTCCTTTTGGTCTAAACGGCCCAATTGGGCAAGGAGCAATATTCATTACTCACAAGAAGAAATTATATCACAGTAAGAAGCGAAACACAAGATTAGATTGAAGGCACTCATTTATTCGGTTATGCATTCTTTTTTAAAGTTACTACTTTCCGTTTGATTGTTTGTTTACACTCACTGATTAAATTGTCGAAGATTCCTTCCCATGTTTGCTTTAGTGCATATTCTCTTGCATTTTTCTCCATAATGAGTCTGCTAACTTTATGAGTGAGTAATTGTTCCGTTTGCTTAATAAAATCCTGATAATCGCCAGCTATACATATCTTTCCTGTTTTATTATGTTCTACAATTCCACTTACTCCACCACGGTTAGAGACAATTGCAGGAGTTCCGCTGGCAAGTGCCTCTAGTACAACGTTCCCAAAAGTTTCTGTTTGAGATGGAAATACAAATAAATCACTAGCTGCATAACAAGAAGCCAGTTCATTCCCACTTAAATACCCCGTCATTGTTATATTTGTTCTCTCGTTCAGAAGACTAGATATTTCCTCAAAACTAGGACCATCTCCTACAATTAAGAAATGGACGCTTTCTTTCCACTTTTCCGAGAAATGTTCCATGATTTTTTGTAATGTAAATAGATCTTTTTCTGGTGCAAGTCTTCCAACATAAAGAAGAATATAAGGAGCTTTTATATTATATTGGTCTCGAATATTGACCGTTTGGTTAGAAGGGCGAAAAAGGGAGCAGTCTACCCCTCTTGACCATATAGATAAGTTAGTGAATCCTTTTGTTTGGAGATGCGTTAACGTCTCCTTGGAGGGAACAAAAATTCTTTCTGAGGAAGTGTAAAACCATTTTAAATATCTCCACAGTATAGGAGAGATCCAACTCAGCTTGTAATAATCGAGATACTGGTCAAAATGTGTGTGATAAGAGGAAATGATAGGAATATCCAATTTTTTAGCTGCATGGGAGCCTAGTACCCCCATTGTTAATGGCGTAGCCACATGGATAAAGTCTGGAGAAAATGCTTGTACCCGTTCAAGGATGGTATTCGGCAGAGCCAATGCTGTTCGACATTCTGGATAGATAAAAAAGGGAATACTCATAAATTGGTTAACATAGGGGTACGTATTACTCCCCTCCAACTCAGGTGCAAATATTTCTACGGTATGCCCTTTTTGTAATAGGTAATCAGAGTATCTTTTCAATGATTTTGCTACACCGTTTACTTGCGGAAAAAATGTATCAGTAAAAATAGCTATTCTCATAATGATCCCCCCTAAAAAAATAAGTGACAGAATCCCATTGATGTAATTGCACCTAATAAGGAACCTGCTAACACATCAGTTGGGTAATGGACCCCTAAAATTACTCGAGAGAGGGCAACCATAATCGCAACAGGAAATAAAAAAGGAGCTAAAAATGGATCAAATAAGATAAAAGGTGTAACAAGAGAGAATATGGCTGTAGAATGGCCAGACGGAAAGGAAGGATCCTTTAAGGTTGGCCCGTGTAAAGTAGCTTGTAAGTCAGATAAATGAGGTCTAAGACGACGAAACTGTCTCTTTGCGAAAAAGACAAACAAATGACTGATCGTTAAAGAAAAATAAACAACTATAACTACTTCTCTTAGCTCTAAAGGACCGAACAGCCAAATAATTAAAGGGATACCAATCGATGCTACCGCACTACCTAAATGAGTAATCCATTTAAAAATTTGAATAAGAAGTAATGGCTGCTTGTTTAATAAGTAAAAAATGATTTCATCAGATTTAACAATCCAATCCATTGTCCGCTTCACTTTTACCCCCACCTTTCTAATGCTTTCAGTTTAAGGTGAAAACATTGAAATCAGGTTGATTTACTGTTAAGAAAACGTAAAAAAACCACCTTGATTTCCAAGGTGGTTCTCATTTTTATACATTAAAACGGAAGTGAATAATGTCTCCGTCTTTTACTTCATATTCTTTTCCTTCTAATCGAACTTTACCAGCTTCCTTAGCAGCAGCCATGGTACCGCCAGCTAGTAAATCTTCATAAGCAACGGTTTCTGCACGAATGAACCCACGCTCAAAGTCAGAGTGGATAACTCCTGCACATTGAGGAGCCTTCATCCCTTTACGGAATGTCCATGCACGAACTTCTTGAACACCAGCCGTAAAGTATGTTGCTAATCCTAGTAAATGATAAGCTGCACGAATCAACTGATCAAGGCCTGATTCCTCAATACCAAGCTCTGAAAGGAACATTTCTTTTTCTTCCCCTTCAAGCTCTGCAATTTCTTCTTCAATCTTTGCACAAACGACAATGACTTGTGCATTGTCCTTTTCAGCAAACTCTCTTACTTTTTGAACATATTCATTTGAAGACGGATCAGCAACATCTTCTTCCCCTACGTTAGCCACATAAAGGACTGGTTTAATCGTTAACAAGTGAAGCTGCTTCACTACCTTCATTTGCTCTTCAGTAAACTCGACCGTGCGAGCAGGCTTGTCCGCTTCAAAGGCTTCTTTAAGCTTTTCAAGGATTTCCGCTTCAAATACAGCATCCTTATCCTTTTGCTTTGCCATTTTTCCAACACGTGCAAGTCTTTTTTCTACTGATTCTAGATCAGCTAAAATTAATTCTAGATTAATCGTTTCAATATCGTCAATAGGATCTACCTTACCAGAGACGTGAGTAATATTATCATCAGCAAAGCAGCGAACAACCTGACAAATGGCGTCTACTTCACGGATATGAGAAAGAAACTTGTTTCCTAAACCTTCCCCTTTACTCGCACCCTTTACAATCCCAGCAATGTCTGTAAACTCAAACGTTGTTGGTACCGTTTTTTTCGGTTGAACAAGCTCTGTTAATTTTTGTAGCCTTTCATCTGGAACTTCTACAATTCCTACGTTAGGATCGATTGTACAGAAAGGATAGTTCGCTGATTCTGCCCCTGCTTGTGTAATCGCATTAAATAATGTAGACTTCCCTACGTTCGGCAAACCTACGATTCCTGCTGTTAGTGCCATCCATGTCACTCCTCATTTATATATTCGCACCAAATTTGTCGATACAACTATATCTATTTGTTTCATTTTTTCTAATTTATAAAAGCCTTTAGCCTTAAACAATTATAGAGATATGATGGCAAAAAAACAAGCGAAGAAAAGCGGAAGCAGCTCGGTAAGCCCCGACAGGCATAAGATGAATCTCGGAGGAAGGCCTGCCTTCTAGAGAGATTTAGCTTATGACCCCGAGGGGCTAGCTGCTGGAGCTGGACAAACAAGAAGAAGCCACCTAATCGGCAGCCTCTTGTTCTACTTTTCTAATATTTACTAAGCAATCATACAATGTGCTTCCCAACCCATTATCCGATTCCTCGCTTGGGGTAAGCAGGTTGACTGATCCTCCATACTTCTTCCAAATGCCCTCATCTATATTAATGGTATTTGGATGTGCATGAGGAAGAATTTGAACATAGCCTTTTACCGCCCCACGATCATTCCATACCTCAACAAAATCATTTTCTCCTAACTTAAGATCCTCTGCAATATTTGCTGATAGTTCAACCCTAAGCTTCGGTTGTTGTGCAAATAAATGATAATGTTGAGAATGGTTAGAGCGCATCGGATGAATAGTTAAAAGCTGATAAGGATATTTCTGAGCTAACTTGGGAGTTGTGAAGATTGATTCATTCGGTAAGGTTAAAGATAACCGTCCATCTTCCCCCTGTTGAATCGCTCGTTGAGAAAGAAATTCATACTTACCACTTGGTGTTTTAAAATGAAAATCACTCCATGGAACTTCATCTACTGGAAGTTCGACATGATAATTCTCTTTAAATGTTTGGAGGGTAATTCCTTTATCCTCTAAATGTTGAATAGCCATTGTTATCCATTCATCTCTAGAATAGTTAAAATCCTCCCCAAAACCAAGTCGATTCGCTAATTCAGTCCATATCCATAAATCTGATTTTGCTTCCCCTGGTGCCTCAACAAGCTTTGGACCATAGTTAGCATAATGATGATACATGGAAGAATAATAAATGTCTTCCTCCTCAAATGCCGTTGTCGTCGGAAGAATATAATCAGCCAGTTCTGCTGTATCTGTCATGAATGAATCAATCACGACTACCGTATCCACAGAAGAAAATGCCTTTATTATCTCATTTGTATTAGGAACTTGTGCAATTGGATTTCCGCAAGTAACAATAATCATTTCAATTGTCGGATTCATGGCTTCTAGTATCCCTTTTGCCTGCTTCATCATGGTGAAATTTCGAGCTTCTTTCCGTCGCTCCGGTAATGTTAATTCACCAAACTGAAAGCTCTGTCCAACCTGCTTATTCGCATAGTTTGCTCCACCACCGCGAATTCCAATGTTTCCACTTATAGCCACTAGGGCATCAATGAGCCGAATGGTATTTCCACCATTCCCATAACGCTGCATTCCTAACCCAAAATACGTGGATGTAGGACGATCTCCGTATAAATAAGCGAGCTCTGTTATGATATCTAGCGCTACTTCTGTTATTCTACTAATCTCTTCAAGAGAAACGGTTTGAATTAACTCCTTAACATGAGTAAATCCAACCGTATAATTCTCAATAAAGTCGATGTCAGCAAGCTCTAAACGTAAGAGCTCTTTGATTATCCCTACTGCCAGAATTCCATCTGTCCCTGGCTTAACTGTTATATGTTTATGTGCTATTTTTGCAGTTGCATTATATAACGGGTCAATCACATAAAGTTTGGCTCCGTTACGTTTTGCTTCTTGTAGAGCCGAATAGAAATGCATATTCGTTCGAGCTACATTTCTGCCCCATATCACGATATTCTTACTATTTAACACATCCCCTGGAGCATGACTGTATGCATCGCCAAAATCCCAGTTTTGCGCTTCAATTCCAGAACCCCAGCATAGTGAGCCTGTTAGCTCTGTTACACCACCATAACCATTAAAGAAACGCTGATCGAGATTTTTTAACAAACCTCCATTGGCATAATCATGGCTATGCAAAATAGAAGTGGTTCCCTTATTTTCCTTTAACCAGTCCATTTTTCCAGCAATTTCATCTAGTGCCTGGGTCCATGAAACTCTATGAAACTCACCATTTATCTTTTTTAAAGGATAAAGAATTCGGTCAGCAGAATTGGTTCGTGCTTCAAGCATCCGACCTCTTCCACAGATTTTCCCTTTTGTGATCGGGTGGCTTTCATCTCCTTCCACCCGAGTTACTCTCCCATCCTCGACTGTTACTTTAAATCCACAGCTATCCCAACAATTTAACGGGCATGCAGAAGTATACGTACTTGCCATACTCATCCCCCTACTTCTCTAGCTCTCCGCTCTTTCTAATACCTTTTTCATCTTACGTGAAAATTCCTTTCTAGGAATTAACACACTATGATCACAGCCGACACACTTAATACGGATATCCATCCCTAAACGAATGATCTTCCAACGATTAGCACCACATGGGTGTGGCTTTTTCATTTCAACAACGTCATTCAAATTAAATTCCTTTTGCTCCAATGCTCTCACTCCTATTCATTTCCCAATGCCTTCTTAGGGGTTGCTTCTTCTTGACGTGAGTACATGACAAGGCGTGGATAAGGGATTTCAATACCATTTTCATCTAAACAAGCTTTTAGTTCCTTACGCAAAGCTCGAGCCACAATAAAATGCTTCATCGGCAAAGTTTCAGCCACTATTCGTAATACAACATCTGACGCAGCTAAATTTTGAACTCCCAGTATTTCAGGTACTTTAACAATTTCCTCATATTTATCTGGCAAGCCAGATAATAATTCTGTAATAACTTGTTCAGCTCTTGAAATGTCCCCTTCATAGGAAAGACTTAAATCAACAACTGCCATACTATTATACAAGGAGAAGTTTGTTACCTCCGTAATATTACCATTTGGTAAAATATGGAGTTCTCCTGTCCATGTCTTAATTTTTGTTGTTCTTAATCCAATCTCTTCAACTGTTCCCTCAAACTGTCCTATTCGAACAAAGTCACCCACAGAAAATTGATCTTCAAAAATAATAAAGAATCCTGTGATTATATCACGAACAAGGTTTTGAGCTCCAAACCCAACGGCAAGACCAACGATTCCAGCCCCTGCTAGCATCGCACTTACATCTATGGTTAATGTTGATAATATCATCATAAAGGCTATAAAGTACACTACATATGTTAGGACGTTTTGAAGCAGTTTTAATAATGTTGCTTCCCTTCTCTCCGATACACGTAAGGGTGAACGCGTTCGAACTTTAAAAACATTTTCAATCATCACTTTTCCAACTTTTATGAAAATACCTGAAAGGATAAGAATTGCTATAATTTTTATTGCTCCTTGTCCTAAGTTCCCCCACATCTCCTCATTTGTTATTTTTGTTTGTATGTCTACCCAGATTCTCTCTAAATTCACCGAATCACCTCTTCATATATTTTTGGAGATTTTTCTTATTTTATCAATTTCTCTACTTCCTTTGTAGTATAAAGGGTTTCCTCCTGCAAATTACCTATTTTTAGACTATCAAAGAGTTCCCAAGACCTGTCTAGTAAAATGGAATTTCTCCGTCAAACTACCCCTTTTCCAAATTACATAAACAGTACGTATACAATTCGTTTTTCTTCCGTATACTGTTACTACAATTTACGAAGGAGTGGACCCAGTGAACTTGAAATCTAGCTTTTTTGATAAGAAAGAAGACAATGGTGCAAGGATTTCGTATGAGGATCAACGTGCTTCTCACAAACTAGCAATTGAACTAGTATCCATTCTACCAGTAGCTACCATTGAACGTCCGATTATATTTGTTTGTATTGGAACGGATCGGTCTACCGGTGATTCATTGGGACCACTCGTCGGCACACTTCTTGAAGAAAAAAGAATGAACTCCTTTTACATTTATGGAACACTAGAGGATCCTATTCATGCCGTGAACTTAGTTGAAAAGCTTGAGGAAATAAAGGCGAAACATTTTAACCCGATCATCATTGCGATTGATGCTTGCTTAGGTCGTCTCAAAAGTGTCGGTTTTATCCAACTAGCTGATGGTCCTGTTAAGCCGGGAGCTGGAGTAAATAAAGAACTTCCATCTGTAGGTGATTACCATATAACTGGAATCGTTAATGTGAGTGGATTTATGGAGTACTTCGTCCTACAAAACACCAGATTAAACTTAGTTTTAAAAATGGCTAAAGTCATTGCAAATGGAATTTATCAAGCAAGTGTTACTTATCAACCTGTTAATAAATGGAAAAATATCGGAAGCCACACTACAAAAGACGCAATTAGTGGTAGAGAATAGAAAGAAGAGGCCCTTACTAGTAGGCCTCTTTTGTTATCCTAGTATAGTTTTCGTTAGTGACATGATGGTTACTATAACGGCAACGACTAAAATACCTGGAAGCATATTGGCCACACGTATTTTCGTAATTCCGGTTATATTTAATCCAATGGCAAGAATCATAATTCCACCAGTAGCGGTCATTTCAGCTATAAAGCTAGTCATAAGCGCATCTGGTATCAAACGATCAATTTGGGTAGCAAAAGCTGCAATAGCTCCTTGATAGAGCATAACCGGTATAGCAGAAAAAATAACTCCAATTCCAAGAGTGGTCGTCAAAATTAATGCGGTAAATCCATCGATAATGGATTTTGTATATAACACATCATGGTCACCCCTGATGCCACTATCGAGTGCACCAATTATAGCCATAGCACCTATTACGAAAATAAGCGTTGCCGTTACAAATCCTTCTGCAATGCTTCCTTGCTGGGAGCCCCCTACCTTCTTCTCCAACCATGCACCTAGAGCATTCAACTTCCCGTCTAAGTCTAGCCATTCTCCAAGCACAGAGCCAAATACAAGACTAATGATGACAATGAGGAAATTTTCACTTTTGAGTCCCATTTGAAGTCCTAATACAACGACAGCAAGTCCAATACTAAACATAACCGTTGTTTTCATTGCTTCTGGAATTCTATGAAGAAGCTTCCCTAGCAATGCCCCAACCACAATCAATAAACCATTTACAAGAGTACCTAATAAAAACATCTTATTCACCTATTATTATTTTTTCGTTTCTCGAAAAACATGTTATCAATATAGCATGAAACCCACAAAAAAAACCATCCCACTTGATGGTTTTTAAACTTTCTATTCCTGGTTATTATTTAATAACTCGAGAATTCTTTCTAAATCATCCTTTGAGAAAAACTCTATTTCTATTTTCCCTTTATTTTTAGACTCTTTAATATTTACAGTGGTACCAAATCGCTCACGCAAAAAGCCTTCGCGTTCTTTAATAAAAACATTTTTCTCTGGCTTTGGTTTCTTTGTTTCACGTGGAACATTTTCATTTAACTGTTGAATGAGTTGTTCTAATTGCCGAACATTTAAGCCTTCTTTCATCGTTTTCTCAGCAATAAGAGGTAACTTATCTTTTTTTCTAAGACCAAGCAAGGCACGACCATGCCCCATCGAAATCTTTCCATCTGAAATCAGCTGTTGGATTTTTGGTGGCAGTGTTAACAAACGAACGAGATTTGCAATATGTGGCCGACTCTTCCCTAGCCTTTTAGCTAACTGTTCCTGTGTTAAAGAGAGCTTTTCCATTAGAAGCTGATAGGCTGCCGCTTCTTCGATCGGAGTTAAATCTTCCCTTTGCAAGTTCTCAAGTACGGCAAGTTCCATCATTTGTTGTTCAGTTAATTCTCGAATGACAACAGGGACTTTTTCAAGTCCCGCTTCTTTTGCTGCTCGAAAGCGTCTTTCACCAACAACAATATCATAGCCCTTTATACTTTTTCTAACGATGATAGGCTGTAAAATTCCATGTTCAATAATTGATTGCTTTAGCTCTTCAATTGCCTCTTGGGTAAAAATCTTTCTCGGCTGATAAGGATTAGGTCGTATTTCTTTCAAACTTACATCCGTAATTGATTCCTGTTTGTTTGGCTCATCTATGTTTGCAAAGAACGCATTTAATCCTTTTCCGAGTCCTTTAGCCATGCGAAATCACTTCCTTTGCCAAATCTAAATAGACTTCTGCACCTCTAGATTTTGGATCGTAAATGATAATCGGCTCCCCATGACTTGGCGCTTCACTTAAGCGGATATTTCGGGGAATAATAGTTTTGTATACTTTATCTTGAAAATACTTCTTTACTTCTTCAATCACCTGAAGTCCAAGATTGGTTCTGGCATCTAGCATCGTTAGAAGGACACCTTCAATTTTTAAATCTTGGTTTAAATGCTTTTGGACAAGTCGGACCGTATTTAGAAGTTGACTTAACCCCTCTAGTGCATAAAATTCACACTGAACTGGAATTAGAACAGCATCTGAGGCAGTTAACGCATTTAAGGTTAATAAGCCTAATGATGGTGGACAGTCGATAATCACATAATCGTAAGATCCTTTTACTTCCTCAAGAGCCCTTTTTAATCTCACTTCTCTTGATATGGTTGGAACAAGTTCAATTTCCGCACCTGCTAACTGAATTGTAGCGGGGATAGCATATAGGTTTTCAACGGATGTAGGCATGATAACTTCCTTTGCCTCAACGTCATCAACTAATACATCATATATACATTGCTCCACGTCAGCTTTTTCAATACCAACACCACTTGTGGCATTTCCTTGTGGATCAACATCGACTAGCAATACTTTTTTCCCTATATATGCTAAGCAGGCACCTAGGTTTACAGAAGTTGTTGTTTTACCAACTCCTCCTTTTTGATTCGCAATGGCAATAACTTTCCCCAACGGTGTCACCTACCTTTATCTTCAATAATAACATTTAAATTCAAAAACTTTTAAAAAGACAATCACGTATTCTATTCTATCATGAAAAAGATAAGAGAATCATATTTTTATTTCCCAAGGGCTAAAAATGAGGTACTTAGTAAAGTTCGATTTCCGTTCCGGGTGGACGCTTTCCGTGGGCGGGGCCGAGCCGCTTCCCTCCACTCCAATCTAATAAAGTATTTGCTTTATCATTTATTAAATTTATTGGTGACCTATCATGATAAAGAAAAATCAAAATGTGAATTGGGCTGTTGTAAAAGAAAAGAATTGTATGCGTTGGATAACCCTACGTGGAAAAAATTTGTCCAATGCAAGTGATGCTCACTTTTGCTTCCATGAATTTAAAGAAACTGGAAACTTGGACTTGGCAAGGTGCTTGATTAAAGGGGAATAAAACAAAGTTATAAGAGTAGTATACCTGCTGAGTGGAGCGTAGGGTGCTTTGACTCCTGGGGGTTCAGCGGGACAGGTGAGACCCCGCAAGAGCAACGCGATGAGGAGGCTCTCCGCCCGCCCCCCGGAAAGCAAGCACCCGGAGCGGAAACCACCATTCCCAAATAAAAAAAATAACAAAAGGTATCAAAGACTACCTTTTGTCGAAAATCTTAGAGAAGCTCAACCAAGCTTCTCTTAATCTATTATTTCTTTTTAGGAATTTTAATTGTTATTTGGTAGAAGTCATCAAATTCTTCCTCTTCAGAATTTAAGTTGATGCCACTATCTGAAACCATCGACAGAGATTGACGAATGGTATTTACAGCAATTCTTACATCTTTGCTAAAAGCCTTCCGCTTCGGTTTTGGCTTTTCAGACGTTTCTGCTAGTAGTTTGGCCACTCGGTCTTCTGTTTGTTTCACATTTAGGTTTTTCTCGATAATTTCTTCTAACAGTTTTATTTGCTTCTCTACATCTTTCAAAGGAATGAGAGATCGCGCATGTCTTTCGGTTATTGATTTATTTAATAATGCTTCTTGTACTTCTTGCGGCAGCTTTAATAGGCGGAGCTTATTGGCTACAGTCGATTGCCCCTTCCCTAGCCTTTGCGCAAGAGCTTCTTGAGTTAAATTGTGTAATTCCAAAAGTTTCCCATAGGCTATTGCTTCTTCAATTGGTGAAAGTTCTTCTCTTTGAAGGTTTTCTATTAATGCGACAGAAGCCGTTTCTGTATCATTCATATTTTTCACTATGGCAGGGACTTCATCCCAGCCAAGCTTTTTCATTGCTCGCCATCTTCGCTCACCAGCGATGATTTCAAACGTACCTTCTTCAAATTCTCTAACAACAATTGGTTGAATGATTCCGTGAATGTGAATCGTCCTTGAGAGTTCTTCAATTTTGTCCTCATCAAATACTGTCCTTGGTTGGAAGCGATTCGGTACAATAGAATCAATTGGTATTTTTTTTATCTCTTCATGATCTGCTTCGGTTAATACTTCAACCTGTTCTTCCGTCTCTTCAGCTTGTCCCTCTTTTTCGCCTAGGCCAAAAAAGCGTGTGAAAGTCTGCTTCATCACCCTGCACCACCTTTACGAAACTCCCTATTAATGTATTCTATAAAAAAAATCAAGTTCCTGCCCAAACATGCAATGATTGATTATTTTATCCTACATACTTATTAAAATTATGCCATAAAATGAGCTAAAATGTAACTCTATTCGATTGGTGCTTTATTCGGAGTCCCAGGTTTTCTAGGATATTTTTTTGGTGTTGTTTTTACCTTTTCTACAATAATAATATTTCTCTCACTTTCCTCGACTGGAAGTAAGAATGAATGAGTTTCTTTCAAGGATCCTCCGAGTGTGACAATTGCTTTCTTCCCAATTTCTAACTCATCTTTTGCATGAGCAGCCTTCATGGCTACAAAGCTTCCACCTACCTTAACAAGTGGCAAGCAAAGCTCACTTAATACAGATAATCGTGCTACCGCTCGAGCTGTAACCAAATCATATTGTTCTCTGTATTCCTTCTTTTGACCAAAAGTCTCTGCTCGATCATGAATAAAGGTTACTCCATTAAGTTGTAATTCCTTTGCTAGATTCTCTAAAAATGTAATTCGTTTGTTTAAAGAATCAACAATAGTTACCTGTAGATGAGGGAATGCAATTTTAATTGGGATGCTAGGAAATCCTGCTCCCGCTCCCACATCGCAAAGGCTTAACGGTTTTGAAAAGTCATAATAAAACGCAGCTGACACACTATCATAAAAATGTTTTAAATAGACATCCTCTTTCTCCGTAATAGCCGTAAGATTCATCTTTTCATTCCACTCAACTAATAAGTGAAAATATTGTTCATATTGCTTAATCTGTTGAGGAGAAAGTTCAATCCCCTTCTCCTCTAACATTTTAATAAATAACTCTGTATTCATGCGGTACCTTCTTCCTCACACCGGAAAAATTTTTCTTTATGCATCATTTGAAACACGTGCTATTTTTCCTTGTTCCAAATAGACAAGTAAGATGGAGATATCTGCAGGGTTTACTCCTGAAATTCTTGATGCTTGAGCGATGGATAATGGTCGTACCTGCTTCATTTTTTGTTTGGCTTCTGTAGCAATTCCAGAAATGGCATCATAATCAATATTATCAGGAATTTTTTTATTCTCCATTTTCTTCAGACGTTCCACTTGCTGTAAAGATTTTTCAATATACCCTTCGTATTTCACTTGGATCTCTACTTGTTCTTTAATATCAAAATCTAAGTCCTTCTCAGATGGGACAATGGCCTCAATATGTTGATACATCATCTCTGGTCGTTTTAGTAGATCCGAAGCCCGGATACCATCTTTTAACTCACTTCCACCCTGAGCTTTGATAAGTTCTTGGACTTCAGGCTTAGGTTTAATGATGATTCCTTCTAAACGTTCCTTTTCCGCTTCTACGGCTGCTTTTTTTGTTAAGAAGCGCTTATAGCGTTCTTCAGAGATAAGTCCCACTTTACGACCAATTTCTGTTAAACGTAAATCGGCATTATCGTGACGTAATAACAATCGATATTCCGCACGTGAAGTAAGTAATCGGTACGGCTCATTCGTTCCTTTGGTTACAAGGTCATCGATCAATACCCCTATATAAGCTTCCGATCGGCTAAGAATAACTTCTTCTTCACCTAATGCTTTTCGACCCGCGTTCATACCAGCCATTAAACCTTGCCCTGCGGCTTCTTCGTAACCAGAAGTACCATTAATTTGACCTGCTGTATAAAGGTTCTGAATCACTTTCGTTTCTAGTGTTGGCCATAACTGTGTCGGCACGATGGCATCATACTCAATTGCGTATCCTGGTCTCATCATTTGAACATTTTCAAGACCTGGAATAGTCTTTAAAATTTGATGTTGAACTTCCTCAGGCAAGCTCGTTGATAGTCCTTGAACATATACCTCTTGTGTATTTCGTCCCTCTGGCTCTAAGAAAATTTGGTGCCTTGGCTTATCGTTGAAACGAACAACCTTATCTTCTATGGAAGGACAGTATCTTGGACCTGTCCCTTTTATCATGCCTGAATACATAGGAGAACGGTGCAAATTATTATCAATTAGTTGGTGAGTCTGTTCGCTCGTGTATGTTAACCAGCACGGCAGTTGGTCTGTTATAAACTTGGTTGTTTCATAAGAAAATGCTCTAGGCTCCTCATCACCAGGTTGAATTTCCGTTTTGCTGTAATCAATGGTATGACTATTCACACGTGGAGGAGTTCCCGTTTTAAAACGAACAAGATCAAAGCCTAGCTCTTCGAGGTGTTCGGAAAGCTTGATGGATGGCTGCTGATTATTGGGACCACTTGAGTACTTTAGCTCACCAAGAATGATTTCACCACGAAGGAAGGTACCAGTAGTAATAACAACCGTTTTTGCTTCATATGTAGCACCGGTCTTTGTAATTACTCCTTTACATAATCCGTCCTCAACAATTAAACGCTCTACCATCCCTTGAACTAAAGTCAGATTTTTTTCATCTTCTAATGTCTTTTTCATTTCATGCTGATAACTAAATTTATCCGCTTGGGCACGTAAAGCACGTACAGCTGGACCCTTACCTGTATTCAGCATTCTCATTTGAATATGCGTTTTATCAATGTTTTTCCCCATTTCTCCACCGAGAGCATCAATTTCACGCACAACAATTCCTTTTGCTGGTCCACCAACAGAAGGATTACATGGCATAAAAGCCACCATATCTAAATTAATGGTAATCATTAATGTTTTTGCACCTTGACGTGCAGCAGCCAAACCCGCTTCACAGCCGGCATGTCCCGCTCCAATGACGATCACGTCATACTTTCCAGCACTATATTGCATCATGCTGCCTCCTTGTATCTATAAAAAAATTATTTACCTAAACAGAACTGCGAGAATAATTGATCAATTAAGCTTTCATGAATGGATTCTCCAATAATTTCCCCTAACAGCTCCCAAGTTCTTGTAAAATCAATCTGCACAATATCAATTGGCACTCCACTTTCCACACCTGAAATCGCTTCTTCTATGGTGTGTAACGCCTGGTGAAGAAGAGCAATATGACGACTATTGGATACATACGTTATATCACCTGACTCAATTGATCCAGAGAAGAAAAGAGCAGCAATCGCCTCTTCTAAATCATCGACGCCTCGGTCTTCAAGCAATGAGGTCGTTACCAGTGGACTTTTCCCTGTCAGTTCTTTCACCTTTTCCATATCAATTTTTTGAGAAAGGTCTGTTTTATTAATAATAACGATAACATCCATTCCTTCAACAGCCTTAAACAGGTTTTCATCTTCCTTTGTTAGTTCATCCGAATAGTTTAGAACTAGTAAAATAAGATCTGCTTCTTTTAACACTTGGCGCGATTTTTCCACACCAATTCTTTCAACGATATCCTCTGTCTCACGAATTCCTGCTGTATCTAGTAAGCGAAGAGGCACGCCTCGAACATTGACGTACTCTTCAATAACATCACGAGTCGTTCCAGGAATATCCGTAACAATTGCTTTGTTTTCCTGAACTAAACTATTTAGTAAGGAAGATTTTCCAACATTAGGTCTTCCAACAATCACCGTTGATAAGCCCTCACGTAAGATCTTCCCTTGCTGAGACGTTTCGAGTAACTTTTTCATTTCTACCCGAACCAGATTTGCTTTTTCTAAAAGCATATTATGCGTCATTTCTTCCACATCATCATACTCTGGATAGTCGATATTTACTTCAACATGAGCCAAGGTTTCAAGAATCTCCTGTCTCAATCTTTGAATTAGCTTGGATAAACGACCTTCCATTTGTCCTAATGCTACGTTCATGGCACGATCTGTTTTGGCACGAATCAAATCCATCACTGCTTCTGCTTGTGATAAATCAATTCTTCCGTTTAAAAAGGCACGCTTTGTGAATTCACCTGGTTCTGCCAACCTTGCTCCCGATCGTAATACCAGTTGAAGGACGCGATTCACCGACACAATTCCACCGTGGCAATTGATTTCTACTACATCTTCCTTCGTAAATGTATGTGGTCCTTTCATGACGGATACCATTACCTCTTCAGCAACCTCACCTGTTTTTGGATCCAATAAGTGGCCGTAATGAATGGTATGTGTTTGTACCTCTAACAATCGTTTATTTCTTTTTCCTCTAAATAGCTTATCGGCAATTTGGATTGCTTCGTCTCCACTCAGACGAACAATCGCAATTGCTCCTTCACCAAGCGGAGTCGATATCGCCGCAATTGTATCAAATTCCATTGCCTTCACCTCTTCCCACTAAGGGACATGTATATTACTTATCTTCATCTATGTCACGAAACTTTACTCATTAAAAGCATCTTTTCCCAAATTATTAGAATAGCACAGTCATTTCTAATAAAAAAGAATTATCCACAAATAAAAAAGTGCATTATGCTCTATAATAACTTATCCACATGTGAATAACAAGAAAAGCGGAGGAAGCTGGTCAGGGGCGACAGGCATAAGACGAATTGCGCAGGAAGGCCTGCCTTCTGGAGAGATTTGGCTTATGTCCCGAGCCCCTAGCTTCCGGAGCTAGACAAAGAAAAGCGGAAGCGCCTTGGTTAGCTCCGACAGGCATAAGGCGAAGACCGAAAGAGGTCCTGACCTCTGTAGGGCTTTGACTTATGACCCGAGGAGCTAGGCGCTGGAGCTAGACAAAGAAAAGCGGAGCCGACTGTTCTGACCCGACAGGCATAAGACGAATCACAGCAGCACCACAACAAAAACATCACAAAAAAAACGACCCCACCAAAGCGGGATCGCCTTTCTACTCTTATTTGTTCGGTGTAATTACGATGTAACGATTTGGCTCAACGCCATCAGAGTATGTTTTCACTCTCTTATTTCCCATTAATGCTGTATGAATTACTTTTCTTTCATACGATGGCATAGGTTCAAGTGATACTCTTTGACCTGTGCGAACGGCTTTAAAGGCAAGTCTTTCAGCCAGTTGCATTAGTGTATCATTTCTTCTTTTTCGATAATCTTCTGCATCAAGCAATACATTTACGTACTGGTCCGCATATCGATTAATGACTAGCTGCGTTAAATATTGAAGTGAGTTTAACGTTTGTCCTCTTTTTCCGATTAGGAGAGCTATCTTTTCCCCTGATAAAATAAATTGAACTTGTTTTCCTTCTTTTATCACTTCGATATCAACTGATGAACCCATTTTATTGGCTACATCAATTAAAAAGTTTTTTGCTTCTTCAATCGCATCAATCTTTTTTGATACTTTAACAATAGCCGGGCGGGTTCCAAAAATTCCAAATAGTCCCTTCTTCCCTTCGTCAACTATCGCTATTTCTGCACGATCTCTTGTTGTTTCTAGTTGAGCTAAAGCTGACGCTACTGCTTCCTCAACGGAGTTACCCGTAGCAGTTACCTCTCTCACTTTTTCGCTCCTCCTGATTTACCAGTTTCAGCAACCTTTTTTAAATCTGGACCTTTAATAAAATACGTTTGAACAATCATAAAGATATTCCCTACTACCCAATAGAGTGATAAAGCAGCCGGGAAGTTAAACGCGAACACAATAATCATAACCGGCATAATGTAGAGCATCATTTGCATTTGAGGATTATTCTCTACACCCGCCATCATGATTTTCTGCTGGATGAAAGTGGTGATCCCCGCTACAACCGGTAAAATATAAAACGGATCCGGAGACCCAAGGTCAAACCATAAGAAGTTATGTTCTGCAATCTCTCTCGTACGAGAAATCGCATGATAAAATCCAATTAAAATCGGCATTTGAATAAGTAATGGAAAACAACCTGCAAGTGGATTTACTCCATGCTGCTGAAATAACGCCATTGTTTCCTGTTGAAGCTTTTGTTGCGTTTTTTGATCTTTTGAGCTATATTTTTCTCTTAACTTTTGCATCTCAGGCTGAATAGCTTGCATCGCCTTTGAGCTCTTTGTCTGCTTGATCATTAAAGGTAATATCACCAAACGAATCAAAAGTGTAACTAAAATAATACCTAAACCAAAGTTTCCACCCGCAAACTCCGCTGTTTTGACAATTAATAACGATAATGGGTATACAATATACTCGTTCCAAAAACCTTCGCTTTCTGCTGTAATCGGCTTATTATACTCTGTACAGCCCGTAAGTAGTGCCATCAGAAATATGAGGCCGATTAAAAGAAGAAGTTTCTTTTTCAACCGTTTTTTCCTCCTTAATATCTAATATCCTCCAAGTATGTCCACTTCAATCTTTAGATAAAAAAAGAAACACACTACTTGTTCGTCTATTAATAATCCAAGTGTATTGTATCATTTTTTATAAGTACATTTCCTTAAAAAAATGTAAACACTCAGATTTTATTTCCTTCTTTCTACTCTACCATTTAAAACCTTCGCAAGTTTTAAAACATGAGTTAAACTTCCCTTCACTTCATGAAACGTCATGTCGGAAGCTGGTTTTCTCGCAATAATAATCAAATCATAGTCATTTTTCATATGTTCTTGAAGTTCTAGTAAGGATTGTCTAATATATCGTTTCACTTGATTACGAGTTACAGCATTTCCAATCTTCTTGCTAACAGACAAACCCACACGAAAATGAGTTTGTTCTGGAACCCTTCGTAAATAAACCACAAATTGACGATTCGCTACTGAATTCCCCTTTTTATATATCTCTTGAAATTCTTTATTCTTTTTAACTCGAAATTCTTTTTTCATTCCATTACACCTACGATCTAGATTAAAGCAAGTGCTCTAGCTTCTGGAGGCAGACACTGCCCTTCCCATTATTTTCTTCTGTGTGAACATCTATACATAAATCGAACTCTTCTTTCCACTTGAATGAGAAAAAAGACCACTGACGTTTCAGTGGCCTAAGCAGATAATACTTTTCTTCCTTTACGACGACGACGTGCTAATACTTTACGTCCGTTTGCAGAGCTCATACGACTACGGAAACCGTGAACTTTGCTGTGTTTACGCTTATTTGGTTGGTACGTTCTTTTCATATATGACACCTCCCTGAGGAATAACTTTAAAGACAGTCCTTCTAATTATAGAGGCGACCTATGAAAAAAGTCAATAGCCTATCTTCGACTCCTTTTGACAGACAGTAATAACAGATAAGATCTTCTTTAATTTATAAATGTTTTGCCAAGGCTTCTCCAAAACATACTTTTCAGCGACTGTTAATAACTTTCGACACGTTTCTCCATTATCCACAATGCTTATTGACAGCTTTTTCACAGATTCTTTCGCTGTGGACAATTAATACTCACAGCTTGTACTTGTTGTGGATAAACTTAAAAAACCATTGCGTCTACTTAATTTATTTGATATTATTATTGTGTTTTCACTCTGGATAAAACTATGTGGATAAATCAACTATCCACAGATTGTGGATATCTTGTGGATAGGTTATTAAGAGCCTATGTAGAACGTTGTCCACAAGTCGTGGATATTGTCGAAATTCCTCATTACTTCTTATATATATACTTACCCACATTAACAGATTTGTATATTTATAAATTTATAGGTTGTACAGCTTGTATAACCTATGTTTTTTTGTGATCCTTACGGGAAACATAGAAAAATTAGTAGACTGTTTAGCCGCTTCAAAGATGGCATTTATATTCCTAAAAGGAGGGATCAGTTTGGAAAATATTTCGGATCTTTGGAATAACGCGTTAGCCAATATAGAGAAAAAAATTAGCAAACCCAGCTTTGAAACGTGGCTAAAATCTACTAAAGCCCATTCTTTGCAAGGTGATACGTTAACCGTAACGGCTCCAAACGAATTTGCTCGTGACTGGCTAGAAGAACGTTATTCGCAATTAATCGCTGGAATTCTCTACGATATAACTGGAGAAGAACTAGGGGTAAAGTTCATCATCCCTCAAAATCAAAATGAAGTGGAAGATGACATTCCTATCCCACAAAAACGCAATATAAAAGATGATGATCATCCAGAGCTACCGTTAAATATGCTCAATCCGAAATATACCTTTGATACATTTGTTATTGGTTCTGGGAACCGATTCGCACATGCAGCTTCACTAGCAGTGGCTGAAGCACCAGCTAAAGCATATAATCCCCTTTTTATTTACGGGGGCGTAGGTTTAGGGAAAACCCACCTTATGCATGCGATTGGGCACTATGTACAGGATCATAACCCTTCAGCAAAAGTTGTTTATTTATCTTCTGAAAAATTTACGAATGAGTTTATTAACTCTATTCGAGACAATAAAGCAGTTGATTTTAGAAATAAATATCGCAATGTAGATGTTCTTCTTATTGATGATATTCAGTTTCTTGCTGGAAAAGAACAAACTCAAGAGGAATTTTTCCATACGTTTAATACGCTTCATGAGGAAAGTAAGCAAATTGTTATATCCAGTGACCGTCCGCCGAAGGAAATTCCGACGCTTGAAGATCGACTTCGTTCACGCTTTGAATGGGGATTAATCACAGACATTACACCCCCAGATTTAGAAACAAGGATTGCCATTCTTCGTAAAAAGGCAAAGGCTGAGGGATTAGATATTCCTAACGAAGTCATGCTATATATAGCCAATCAAATAGATTCCAATATTAGAGAGCTAGAAGGTGCACTAATTCGAGTGGTTGCCTACTCTTCTCTAATAAATAAAGATATTAATGCTGATTTAGCTGCGGAAGCTTTGAAAGATATTATTCCTAGTTCAAAGCCACGAGTCATTACGATTCATGAAATTCAACGAGTCGTTGGAGAACACTTTAATGTAAAGCTTGAGGATTTCAAAGCAAAAAAACGGACGAAATCTGTTGCTTTTCCTAGGCAAATTGCTATGTATTTATCAAGAGAATTAACGGACTTTTCCCTTCCGAAAATTGGTGAAGAGTTCGGAGGTCGAGATCACACGACTGTTATTCATGCTCATGAGAAAATTTCAAAGATGATTCAAACAGATGCTCAGTTCCAAAAACAATTGAATGAAATTAATGAGCTTTTGAAAATTTAATACTGTGTATAACTTTCACTTGTTTACTCACAGTCTGTCCACATGTGGATAGGCTGTATTTCCTTTCATTCGAAGGGGTTATCCACATACTCACAGGCCCTACTATTACTTCTACTATTTTTTTATAATAAAAAATATATAAATAAACCTGATATTCCATTCATACGGGGGGACTTTTTTTATGCGTTTTATTATTCAAAGGGACCGTTTAGTTCAAAGCGTTCAGGATGTAATGAAAGCAGTAACTAGCAGAACAACTATCCCAATCTTAACCGGTATAAAAATTGTTGTAACTGAAGATGGTGTTACATTAACTGGTAGTGACTCAGACATTTCCATAGAATCATTTATACCTAAAGAAGAAGCTGGTGATGAACTTGTTGAAATCAAACAAACGGGTTCTATTGTCCTTCAAGCAAAGTTTTTCAGTGAAATTGTTAAGAAATTACCTACCGATACAGTTGAAATAGATGTTCAGAATCATTTCCAAACCGTTATTCGTTCTGGTAAATCTGAATTTAATTTGAATGGCCTTGATGCAGAAGAGTATCCGCACTTACCACAAATTGAAGAACAAAATGCTTTTAAGATCCGAACAGACCTCTTAAAAGTCCTTATTCGTCAAACGGTTTTTGCAGTGTCCACCTCAGAAACACGCCCGGTGTTGACAGGTGTAAACTGGAAAGTTGAAAATGGAGAGTTGATCTGTATTGCAACAGATAGCCACAGATTAGCTTTAAGAAAAGCGAAGGTCGATATTGAGAACGACGTGAATTACAATGTGGTTATTCCAGGGAAAAGTTTAAATGAATTGAGTAAAATTCTAGATGATACAAATGACCTAGTTGATATCGTCATAACAGAAAATCAAGTGTTATTTAAAGCTAAACATCTATTGTTTTTCTCAAGATTGCTTGAAGGGAACTATCCAGATACCACTCGATTGATTCCGTCAGAAAGTAAGACAGAAGTAACCGTTAATACCAAGGAGTTTTTACAATCCATCGATCGTGCTTCCTTGCTAGCAAGAGAGGGAAGAAATAACGTAGTTAAATTTTCAACGATTGAAGAAAAGGTGATAGAGGTGTCCTCTAATACACCAGAAATTGGAAAGGTAGTTGAAGAGCTCCAAGCACAAGCCATTGCTGGTGAAGAGTTAAAAATATCTTTTAGTGCAAAATATGTAATGGATGCATTAAAAGCTTTAGAAGGACAAGAGATAAAGATTAGTTTTACAGGGGCAATGAGACCATTTATTATTCAACCTCTAAATGACGATTCGATTCTGCAATTGATTCTCCCTGTAAGAACATATTAAGAATAAGCTGCCAGGTCTCTGGTGGCTTTTCGTTTAACCCTTTGTATACAAACCAAATATTTAGTAAAATAAAGAGTAGACACGAAAAACGCTCGTCATGAAAAATTACGAGAAATGAGTGAGGCTATTTGAGAGAAGAAGTGAAAATTGACACAGAGTATATTACGTTAGGTCAATTTTTAAAGCTAGCAGGTGTTATTGATACTGGAGGAATGGCAAAGTGGTTCCTTAGTGAATATGAAATATTTGTCAATAATGAGCAAGATCAAAGGAGAGGTCGAAAGCTTAGGGCTGGAGATGTTGTTGAAATACCTACAATCGGTTCATACATTGTCATGTAAAAGGAAGCAGGCTTCGACATATGTGTTGAAGTCTCGCTTACTGTATAGGGATAAAGGATGTTTTGAATATGTATATTGAGCATTTAGGGTTAAAAAATTATCGAAATTACGAAGATTTGACTATTAATTTTGAAAACAAGGTTAATGTCATCTTAGGTGAAAATGCTCAAGGGAAAACAAATGTCATGGAATCTATTTATGTTTTAGCCATGGCTAAATCTCATCGAACCTCTAATGATAAAGAACTTATTCGTTGGGATGAAGAATATGCTACAATAGAGGGACGGGTAAAAAAAAGTCACGGTCCTCTCCCAATGCAGCTGATTATTTCTAAAAAAGGCAAAAAGGCAAAATGCAATCATCTTGAGCAGCAAAAATTAAGTCAGTATGTAGGGAATATGAATGTGGTTATGTTTGCTCCTGAGGATCTTACACTTGTGAAAGGAAGTCCGCAGGTTAGAAGGCGATTTATAGATATGGAAATTGGACAAGTATCCCCTATTTATCTTCATGAGATGGGGCAATATCAGAAAATCCTTCAGCAAAGAAACCATTATTTAAAAATGTTGCAGATAAAAAAGCAATCAGACAAAACGATGCTTGATATTTTAACGGAGCAATTTATTGACAAGGCTGTTCGTATCGTTGCTAAACGTTATGAATTTCTCCATTTGCTTCAAAAATGGGCTATTCCTATCCATAGTGGAATCTCTAGAGGACTGGAAACGTTAAAGATTGAGTATAAACCTTCTGTTGATGTATCAGAAGAACAAGATTTGTCGAAAATGGTAGAAGTATTTACTCATAAATTTGATAAAATAAAAACAAGAGAGATCGAACGTGGCACAACACTGTTTGGGCCTCATCGCGATGATATGCTCTTTTTTGTAAATGGGCGCGATGTACAAACTTTTGGCTCTCAAGGCCAGCAACGGACGACTGCCTTATCCGTCAAGCTTGCAGAAATTGAACTCATTCATTCCGAAATTGGAGAATACCCTATTTTGCTTCTAGATGATGTTCTATCAGAGCTGGATGATTATCGCCAATCTCACTTGTTAAACACCATTCAGGGTAAAGTTCAAACATTTGTGACAACAACAAATGTAGATGGAATTGACCATCAAACATTAAAAGAAGCGTCAACCTTTACCGTTGATAGTGGAACGATTAAACAAATCTTATGAGGTGGTCATATGTATGTTCATATTGGAGAAGAGACATTGGTTCGAGCAATAGATATCGTTGCCATCATAAGTAAAGAAAGTGTCGTTTCATCATCACAGATGAATGAGTTTTTAATGCATGATCGTTTAGTGGTTGTGGACCTTTCAAAAGGTGGATATAAATCTATCGTGATCACAAAGGATAAAATCTATTATTCACCATTATCATCTGGAACATTAAAAAAACGCTCTTATAAATTAGCAGCTCAGTATTAGAATAATCTTAGCTTTTTTGCTAAGTGAAAATATATATTTGGTACGCGAAAATCAGTAGATTTTTGCTTAATTGTGAAAGAAAGAGTAGGTGAACGGTTTATGGCAATGGAACAAAAAGAAGTCCAAGAACAATCATATGATGAAAATCAGATACAGGTTCTGGAAGGTCTTGAAGCCGTTAGAAAAAGACCGGGGATGTATATTGGTTCCACAAGTGTCAAAGGACTCCACCATTTAGTTTGGGAAATCGTTGACAATAGTATTGACGAAGCACTAGCTGGCTTCTGTACAGAGATAAATGTTGTAATTGAAGAGGATAATAGCATTACCGTTATTGATAATGGACGGGGAATTCCAGTCGGGATCCATGAAAAGATGGGAAGACCGGCTGTTGAAGTCATCATGACTGTCCTTCATGCTGGAGGAAAGTTTGGTGGCGGAGGCTATAAAGTTTCTGGAGGACTTCACGGAGTTGGTGCATCTGTAGTTAATGCGCTATCCACGTTATTAGAAGTGTATGTTCATCGTGAAGGGAAAATTCACTATCAGAAATTTGAGCGTGGAGTGCCTGCTGCTGACCTAGAAGTGATCGGAGAAACAGACCATACAGGTACGACGATTCATTTTGTCCCAGATGGTGAAATTTTCACAGAGACTCTTGAGTATGATTACGAGACGCTTGCCAATCGTATCCGTGAGCTTGCCTTTTTAAACAAAGGGCTGAAAATAACGATTGAAGATAAACGTGAAGAAAATAAAGCGAACCAGTACTATTATGAGGGTGGAATAAAGTCTTATGTAGAGCACTTAAATCGATCAAAGGAAGTTCTACATGAAGAACCCATCTTTATTGAAGGCGAAAAAGAGGGAATTACCATCGAAGTCGCCATTCAATACAATGATAGTTATACAAGTAATATTTACTCGTTTGCGAACAATATTCATACCCATGAAGGTGGGACACATGAATCTGGATTTAAAACAGCTCTTACAAGAATCATAAACGACTATGCAAGGAAATATGGTCAGATAAAAGAAAACGATTCGAATTTGTCTGGTGATGATGTACGAGAAGGTTTAACAGCTATCGTATCAATCAAACATCCAGATCCGCAGTTTGAAGGTCAAACAAAAACGAAACTTGGTAACTCAGAGGTAAGAGCGGCAACAGATACGATTTTTGCCGAGGCACTGGATAAGTTTCTTCTTGAAAACCCTACAGTTGCAAGAAAAATAGTTGAAAAAGGTTTAATGGCGGCAAGAGCCCGTTTAGCTGCCAAAAAGGCAAGAGAGTTAACACGTCGAAAGAGTGCCCTTGAGGTATCAAGCTTACCTGGTAAGCTTGCTGACTGCTCTTCCAAAGATCCTGAAATCAGTGAGATATATATCGTTGAGGGAGACTCAGCGGGTGGGTCAGCAAAACAAGGACGTGACCGTCATTTCCAAGCGATTCTTCCACTTAGAGGGAAAATCCTTAATGTAGAAAAAGCAAGGTTGGATAAAATCCTTTCAAATAATGAAGTTCGTGCCATGATTACAGCCATTGGAACAGGGATTGGTGAAGACTTTGATCTTTCGAAAGCTCGCTACCATAAAGTTGTCATTATGACAGATGCAGATGTTGACGGTGCGCATATTCGAACACTGATTCTAACATTCTTCTATCGATATATGAGACAAATTTTAGAGGCTGGCTATATTTATATCGCTCAGCCACCGTTATACAAAGTTCAACAAGGGAAACGAATAGAATATGCCTATAACGATAAAGAATTAGACCGTATTTTCTCAGAGCTTCCGAGTCAACCGAAACCTAATATTCAACGTTACAAAGGGTTAGGTGAGATGAATCCTGATCAGCTTTGGGAAACTACCATGAACCCAGAAACTAGAACCATGTTGCAGGTTAGTCTTCAAGATGCAATTGAAGCTGATGAAACATTCGAAATGTTAATGGGAGATAAAGTAGAACCACGTCGTAACTTTATCGAAGCAAATGCACAATACGTGAAAAATTTAGATATTTAAAAAAGGGTAGAGGGTAACCACTATCCTCCTTTTCTTTTCATAGAAGGCTTACAAAGGATCATCATTAGCTTTAAAGGAGGTACACACGTTGGCTGAAACACCAAATTCACAAATTAAAGAAATAAATATAAGCCAAGAAATGAAGACTTCATTCCTAGACTATGCGATGAGCGTAATCGTCTCCCGTGCTTTGCCAGATGTTAGAGATGGATTAAAGCCTGTTCACCGTCGTATTCTATATGCCATGCATGACCTTGGAATGCACTCTGACAAGCCATATAAAAAATCTGCTCGTATCGTTGGGGATGTAATAGGTAAATACCATCCACACGGAGATTCAGCGGTGTATGAAACAATGGTACGTATGGCTCAGGATTTTAACTACCGTTACATGCTTGTTGATGGCCATGGAAACTTTGGATCTGTGGATGGAGATTCAGCAGCAGCTATGCGTTATACAGAATCAAGAATGTCAAAAATCTCAATGGAACTATTGCGAGATATAAATAAAGACACGATTGATTACCAAGACAACTATGATGGAGAAGAAAAGGAGCCGGTTGTTCTACCTGCTCGATTCCCGAACCTTCTTGTCAATGGAACAACAGGGATTGCAGTTGGAATGGCAACGAATATTCCCCCGCACCAACTAGGTGAAGTAATTGATGGTGTATTAGCTGTAAGTAAAGACCCTGAAATCACAACTGCAGAGCTTATGGAGATCATTCCTGGTCCCGATTTTCCAACTGGAGGATTAATACTAGGCCGAAGTGGGATTCGAAAGGCTTACGAAACAGGCAGAGGTTCCATTACATTACGCGCAAAGGTTGTCATTGAACAAAAAGCAAATGGCAAGGAAGTTATCATTGTTAACGAAATTCCATACCAGGTAAATAAGGCAAAGCTTATTGAGAAAATTGCTGAGCTAGCTCGTGAGAAAAAAATTGATGGTATTACAGACCTTCGTGATGAATCAGATCGAAATGGTATGCGTATTGTTATTGAGGTTCGTAAGGATGCTAATGCCAATGTATTATTAAATAATCTTTACAAGCAGACTGCTTTACAAACTAGCTTTGGAATTAACACATTAGCTTTAGTTAATGGACAACCTAAGGTTTTAAACTTAAAGCAGTGTTTAGTTCACTACCTAGATCACCAAAAAGTAGTCATTCGTAGAAGAACAGAATTTGAATTACGAAAAGCAGAAGCACGAGCTCATATTTTGGACGGATTACGAATTGCGTTAGATCACCTAGATGCAGTTATTAGCTTAATTCGTTCTTCACAAACAACGGATATTGCTCGTGAAGGCTTAATGACTACCTTCGAGCTTTCTGAAAAGCAAGCACAGGCTATTTTAGATATGCGATTACAGCGTTTAACAGGTTTAGAACGCGAAAAAATCGAGGAAGAGTATCAAAATCTTGTGAAGTTGATTGCTGAGTTAAAGGAAATTTTAGCAAATGAAGAAAAGGTTCTTGAAATCATTAGAGAAGAGCTAACAGAAATTAAAGAACGCTTCAACGATATTCGTCGTACTGAAATCGTAACGGGTGGAATCGAAAATATTGAAGATGAGGATTTAATTCCGGTTGAAAATATCGTTATTTCGTTAACTCATAATGGATACATCAAACGTCTTCCTGTTTCAACCTACCGCGCGCAAAAACGTGGTGGCCGAGGAATACAAGGAATGGGAACGAATGAAGATGATTTCGTTGAACATCTTGTGACAACGTCCACACATGATACAATCCTTTTCTTTACAAACAAAGGGAAAGTGTATCGCTCGAAAGGATATGAAATTCCTGAATTCTCAAGAACAGCAAAGGGAATTCCTATCATCAATCTACTTGAAGTGGATAAAGGAGAATGGGTGAATGCCATTATCCCTGTTTCAGAGTTTGTAGATGACTGGTTCTTATTCTTTACAACCAAGGAAGGTATATCGAAACGATCTCCACTCACTTCCTTTGCAAATATACGTAACAATGGTTTGATTGCCTTGAACTTACGTGAGGAAGATGAGTTGATTTCTGTTCGTCTTACAGATGGCAGTAAAGAAATAATTATTGGTACGAAGAACGGGTTACTCATTCGTTTCCCTGAAACGGATGTTCGCTCTATGGGACGTACTGCAACAGGGGTTAAAGGAATAAACATTGATGAAACAGATGAAGTTGTTGGAATGGAAGTACTTGAAGAGAATACAGAGATTTTAATTGTTACAAAGAATGGATATGGTAAACGCACGCCTGCCGAAGAATATAGAATTCAAGGGCGTGGTGGTAAAGGGATTAAAACATGTAACATTACAGATAAAAATGGAAGCCTAGTTGCGATGAAGGCTGTAACAGGTGAAGAAGATGTTATGCTAATTACTACAGGTGGAGTCTTAATTCGTATGGCGGTTAATGATATCTCAACAATGGGAAGAAATACTCAAGGTGTGAGACTGATCAGACTGAATGAGTCAGAAGAAGAATTCGTAGCAACTGTAGCGATGGTTGAAAAAGAAGAAGAAAAAGAAGAAGTCATCATAGGTGAAGAAGAAGAGTCACAAGACATTGAACCAGCGGATGAAGAATAATTTGTAAGAGAGGGACATTATTATGTTCCTCTTTTTTTATGAATTGGGTAAAATAGACTAAGAATATTATTACTAGAGGGTGTAATTAGTGCGAGTTCATATAAAAGAAGTTCAAGAAGGGTGCATTCTTTCTGAAGATGTCATGGGATCTTCAGGTCGGGCAATTGTCCAAAAGAAAACAGTGTTAACTTCCGAATTGCTTGAAGTGTTAAAAGCCTTCTTAGTACCTGAAATAGAGGTTGAAAAGACTCTGTCTAGCGGTCATCCTTTTATTCCTAATGAGATCCTGGATGGCGAAGAAGTGAGACGAGAGGAAAATGAAGAGCAAAGGGAACTTACATTCACCGAACTCTTTCTTCAAGCATCAAGAAGTTTTAAAAAAGAGTTTCGAAGCTGGCAGGCAGGTTTGCCAGTAGATGTTACAAAGATACGAAGTATTATATTTCCGTTAATCGAGAAAATAGAGCAAAATCAAGCAGATCTGTTTCAACTTCACCACTTCTCTACTGAGGAAGACTATTTATATCAGCATGCAGTTGCGGTTGGAATAATTAGCAGTTTTATTTCTAAGAAACTAGGTTTTAATAAAGGGGAAATTGTTCAGGTTGCTTTGGCTGGAACATTAAGCGATTGTGGAATGGCAAAGCTTTCTGAAGGAATTTTAAATAAAAGGACACCTCTTACACAAGAGGAGTATCAAGAGGTAAAGAACCACCCGACATATAGCTATAGACTTATTCAAAGTACACCTTTTATTAGAGAGGCTGGCAAAATCGCTATCTTCCAGCATCATGAGCGTTTGGATGGAAGTGGGTATCCATTAGGAGAAAAGGGACAGAAAATCCACCAATATGCAAAAATTATTGGTGTAGCTGACACCTTCCATGCAATGACGTCACAACGATTGTATCGAAAAAAACAGTCCCCTTTTAAAGTATTGGAAATGATGCTGCAAGATTTATTTGGGCAATTTGACATTGCCTCCATTCGTGCATTGCAAGTGGGAATTATGAATATTTCTATTGGGAGTTTAGTAAAACTTTCAAGTGGACAAGAAGCTGAAATTCTATATATTGATGAGAATTCACCAACAAGGCCACTTGTAAAAGTATTATCTACTGATGAGATTATTCATTTGCAAAGAAACCGAATGCTTTTTATTGATGAAGTTAAGATTCCTTAGTATGGTAGAGCCAAATAGGGACTATTGCTATCTGGCTCTTGGATATTTCCATTTATTAGTTATTGAATAATAAATAGTGACTTGCTATACTAGTAAAAGTCAGCTCAACAAGTACTTTAAATGGTGTTAAGAACTTTTTTAAAAAAGTAGTTGAAATGAGTTGCTAAACATGATATATTATTAAAGTCGCCTCGATGCGACGGTGATTGTTCTTTGAAAACTAAACAAATCATACGTCAACAAAAATGATTAGTGTTGAA